>NZ_CAMRAN010000051.1 GCF_947039875.1 uncultured Photobacterium sp. | reverse complement strand
GCTTGTTCTGCTTTCGTTAACACGCGATTAAAAGCAAGAGATTTAACATCTTTACTTTTGCCACTCACTTCTGATGACTTACGGTGTTTAACGTTTTGCGCTTTTTTGTTAAGGCTAAGAAGCTCATCTTTAAACTGCTTGATGATAACTTTATCATCACGTTGAATAGCAGCAGCAAGTTTACGCTGGCACTTGTCCATACGATTGTTAAGATTTTGAAGCTCTTGGTTTAAATTCATTTCATTACCTTTGTATTTACACTCGCAATACACTAAATCGTAGTGTTTACGATGAATAGGTATTGAGTTGCCGCTAGTATACATTATATTTTTGATAACTGGATCGCTATCCAGCAACTATTTTTGCTCAAAATTGCATTTTTATGGAGATATATGCCTCTTTTACTATTCAGATATATAGCAGCATTGATTGTCATCAATAAAGTGGGGTAATTGGTATCAGTATTTGTGATTGGAAAGTACTGATTGTTTATATTGTGATGATGAAATTTTAAATTAATGAATGAATATTTCATAAAAAGGATAAAAAAATGACAGATTATTGTGTCATTGTTACTACATTTTCAGATGATGAAAATGGTCAAACAATCATTAATGCTCTACTTGAACAGCGCCTCGCGGCATGTATTCAAGTTATGCCGATTAAAAGTTATTACCATTGGAAACAGAAGATTAACTGTGATCAAGAGCAGCAAATAATCATTAAGACTAAAACGAATCTGTTTGAGCAGGTACAAGCTATCATAGTAAAACACCACCTTTATGAAACGCCTGAAATTATCCAACTACCGATAACAAAAGGTTCCGTTGATTACTTATCATGGATAGATCAGACCTGCATGTGATTTTATATGATTGAAAATAAAACGGATATATTTTGATTTATAGAGAGTGATTAGGTACAAAGGAAACAAGGTGTTTGAAAAAGAAACTAATTTATGCATTTAAATAATTAGTATCTTTCTGGAAGTTATAATAGTTTTAATACAAGGATGTTAACGATAGCGCAACATAATAGCGCTATAGTTAGGAAATATTTGTCATCATCGGTTTAATGATTTATGGCTACATTTAGGGCCGATGACAAAACATGGAAGTGATTATTAATGGTAAATCAAGCGTTAGAGACAAATGCAGAATCTGAACTACGGGTACGTTATAACGATATTACACGCGGTGTTTATTTTATCGGAACAACGCCCCCAAAAACCAGTACGCCTTTAGATGAAGTTGAAGGCATTGCAGATCGATTAGTGAATCGCATTAAAGATCTCGCTATTGATGGGTTGATTGTGTATGACATTCAAGATGAAGTTTCACGGACCAAAAAACCACGTCCATTCCCATTCAAATCGACTCATGATCCTCGTTATTATTCATCGTTACTCAATAAGAAAACTGGGCGTCCGGTAATTACTTATAAAAGTGTGGTGCAATCGGAAACAGAAGCATTTGATGAATGGCTGAATGAAGCGTGGCATGAATATCAAGTACGTGACATTGTGTTGGTTGGAAGTCCGTCAGCGAAAAATGAAGTGTCGTTACCGTTATCTACGGCGTATCAAGCATTGGCAGAACATCAGAATAACTTTTTTACTGGCGGCATTATGATTGCTGAACGCCATGCTAAAAAAGGCAATGAACACGCTCGATTAATTGAAAAATACCAGCAAGGGTGTAATTTCTTTATCTCTCAAGCTATTTATGACACTCAAGCAACGATTGATATTTTAACCCGCTATGCAATTGAGTGTAAGCAAGATGGTATTAAACCTCAGCGTATTTTATTAACGTTTTCGCCATGTGGTAGTGCTAAGACATTAGAGTTTATTGAATGGCTAGGTGTAAGTGTGCCAGAAGCAACCAGTTTACGTATTCTTAATGCGACTAATCCATTACATGAATCGATTAAAATGTGCTGTAATAGCTTGAATCAAATCTTAGATGCAGTGGTTGAATATGATTTACCATTGGGGCTCAATATTGAAAGTTTAACCAATCGTAAAGAAGAAATTGATGGGTCTATTTTACTATATAAATTACTGCGGGCATCAATGGATAGTCATTTAGCTAAACATGAATTTCGAACCTTACAAAATAAAGTAAGCTTATCTATCTAAGTTATTTCGTTATATAAATAGATCATATACTTAGAGGAAGCCCATCTGTGTTTAACGACAATATGGGCTTTTTTGATGAGGGCGTCTGTATATTTAGATGACAGTATTAAAGGTTTACATTAGACCTAGAATCGACCACCAAATAATACCTGAAGTCATAAATATGACGGCACCACCACCAGAGATAATCAAGCCAATTTTCATCCACTGCTTATCGTTATGGTATTGGTAGCCCATTAATAATGGATTACGTGCATGACTATAGGTTGTCAGATTACAACCTATATTTGTAATTCCTGCTACGGCCAAAATTGAGATTAAAGGGCTAACACCTAAAGCCATTAAAGAACCAATAATGACGGGACCTAAAGCAACAACCTTTGCAGTGCCAGAGGCAAAAAAGTAGGCGGTTACAAGGTAGAAAGCCATCATCACAATTAAAATCACAGTAGGGCTAGCATGGCCCATATATTGGCTGATTAAATCAGAAACTCCGTGACCTACCCAAGCTGTAAAGCCAAGTTTTTTTAGTTGGCTCGCCATTCCCATTAATACTGCAAACCAAATTAGCGTATCCCATGCGCCTTTTTCTGATTTAACATCATTCCAATTTAAAACACCTAAGATTAATAAGGCAGATAAACCAATAAATGCAGAAGTGGTGGAGTGTAAATGTAACGATTGCCCGCCTACCCACATAATAATTAATGCAATAAAGACCGCGATTAATTTCCATTCAGCAATACTGACAGGACCTAAATGCAGTAAAGCTTGTTTAGCATAAGCAGGGGCTTGTGGCGTTTTTTTTGTGTCTGGATTAATAAATTTAAACAGAATAAAGGGAATCGTTAATAGTAAGATTGCCGCAGGAAATAATAAATAAAGAGCCCAGTGGCTAAAGGTCATATTAATGCCAGCAACAGAGGCTGCTATCCCTACTAAGGCAAGGTTACCCGCAAATCCTGTTTGAAAACCTACTGCTGATGCGTCGTTCATGGCGCTTACTGAAGAAATAAGGTATTGACCCAACTTGCGATCATCTTTATTGATGGCTTTTGCAAGTGAATCGGCAATAGGGGAGATAATAGCTGAACGAGCGGTATTACTTGGTGTTGCGGGAGCGATAAGAAAATCGGCCACGCCTAAACAATAAGCAATACGTAAAGAAGACTGACCAAACCAACTAAGCAAGATAAGTGCAATACGTTTACCTAAGCCTGTTTTAGCAAAGGCACGAGCAATCATAAAGGCAATGACGATCAACCAAATAAGGACATTATTAAAATTGCTGGTGGCTGTCATAATTGCGGCTTTTGCTGATGTCTCTCCGCCAGCATGAAGGACGGCATAGACGGAAACGGCGATAACAGCAACCGCACCGGTAGGTAAGACGTTAGCAACGATAGCAACGATAGTAGCAATAAATATAATAGCGGTATGAAAAGCTGCAATATTTAATTCGGATGGTATATCGATAAAGTGCCAGCAGAGGGTGCTGAGCAATACAATGATGATTGCTGGAATAACTTTGATAGCAAAAAAAGGTTCTGGTGGTGGTAACGATTCTTTAACGGTAGTTGTAGTCATGATCTTCTAGTTATGTTGTTGTGCATTCCTACATGGTATATATGATTTTAATAATTCCTACTTAATATGTTATTTATGCGATACAAATATCAAAAAATTGGTTTTTCTTATTCATAACAGCGTATTTTTTATGCAATAAGTAATTCGATAGCCATACCATTATACGCTGAATATACGATCCATCAGTGATGCTTCATAATTGTAACGATAATAAGAATTTGAATGCGAGTGATCATGTTGTTTACTGATCATTTTTGATGACGTGCCATTTATTTAATGTTCTAAGTATTGATTTGGCTTTTAATTGTTTTATCAATTATTTGCCTCTCATTGTTGCTGTTATCTTAAACCTTATTTTGATGTGATATGTTGCTTTTAGATCTTGAAGTAATAGCATAACTAATATCTGTATGAGTAAAATGAATACTTTTAACCTTTCTAATGTGTATGGTGCATGTGTTGTTAAAGTGCACTCTTTATTAGTAAAATGCTGTAAATAAGAAGAGCTTATAATAATTGATAAAGCTGTACGTTTTTATTAAAACAAGGAGATCATGTGAATTGGAATCAAAGCAGTAATAGCACTAAACATCGATGGTATTATCGAGCCATATATTTGTCAGTGATCGCTGCTGCTAATGGATTATCGGGGTGTAATCTTGTTTATTGGGACGAAGATTTTGATAGTTATCATGAGTTATCAAAAACTAACCCTTATCCATATCATCAAGTAGATATTTACGATCCAAATACTGACCACAATCGTAATGAGATCCAAGTGTTAAACAGTGGTGTTGTTGCACTACAAATGCGTATTGATATGATTCGTCGAGCGGAAAAAAGCATTGATGTTGAATATTTCATATTTTCGCCTGACTTAAGTGGCAAGATCATTGTTCGTGAGTTGGTGGCTGCTGCTAAACGTGGCATTACTGTACGTATATTAATTGATAAGTCAGCGACTGTATTTGAGTTTGATGAGTTTTATGCCCAGGCCTTGCAGCAATATAATATTGAGGTACGTTATTATAATGCTGCACCAATTTATTATATTTCAACGATTAACTTTCGAAATCATCGTAAATTGCTGGTGGTTGATGATCGGGAAGCTATCACTGGTGGTCGCAATATAGAAAACGATTATTTTGATTTATCAACCCATTATAATTTTCTTGATCGGGATTTATATATTGAAGGCTCTATTGTTGCCGCAATGGCAGCTTCCTTTGATGCTTTTTATGAACATAGTATTAGTGAACGTTTTCAAGTGCCTCAAAAACCGACTTTTAGGGTTGAGTTACAAAAATATGAACGACGAATAGCACAAACCGCTGAATTTTTAGCGCCCAATGAGGCAGAGCAATCTGCTCGCATTAAAATTGAAGCTATTGCGCGCCCATTGTTATTACACAAAAAACGCTATTTATGCCCAGAAACAACGTTTACAACTGATGCTCCAGGTGGCTCATTTTGGACTCGTTTTAAAGATCCATACAGTGATAATTATCGATTTTTACGCAAGACTATTTTTGACAAAGTGATGTCAGTTGATCAAGAGCTCATCTTGGCATCGCCTTACTTATTGAATAACCGTAAGTCTGAGAACCTTATGCAAGCCATGTTAAACAAGCAGGTGAAACTCACTCTTTATACTAATTCATTGTCATCGACAGATGCTTCTTATGTCGCTGCGCAATTGTATCAACATGTTTATGATTGGCAAAAATTAGGCATTACAACGTCTGTGCATGCTGGTGAGTGGATAGCTGAAACGGATGTGGTTTTCCCTGAAACGAAGCAAGCTCGATGGGGCATGCATGCAAAAACCCAGGTTTATAAACGAAGTCTTGGCAATGAAGTGATGGTTGGTACGTATAATATTGATAATCGATCTAATCATTATAACACTGAAATGGGGCTATTTTGTAAGGGCAATGATGAACTGGTTCAAGCCGTGGAAAGTAGTATTCTCTCACGGGCTAAACAAGGCTATAAAATTGTTGCTGAGAATGAAGCGATCGATCATGATGGCAATAAAGTCAGTGTTTATGGGGCTGGTGATCCTGATATTACCAAAATGAAATATATGTGGTTACCGTCATGGATGTTTAATTTTTTATTATAAATTATTGCTATCTGTTCTTGGTTTTAATCTTGGATATAGGTTAAAACTAAGCACAAAATCTGCACGAATAACCATGTTTCATTCCTTTAATATGACAGTTCATAATTCTACTTTTAGCCTTTATGTTAGAGCAAGCTTGTTCATTAGGGATCGAAATTTATCCTCAAGTTGATAGTTGTTGTGATGGTACCTTTACCATTTTCTCTATGGATTTTTATACGGGTTTCTTTAATCGATACACCATCCATAAAGTAAGCAAAGCACTACAAATAGGTAATGCAATCCAAACACCAGTAACGCCAATTGTATGCGCCAGCACAAAAATAATAATTGTGATTAGAATGAGTTTCCCCCCTGTTAATAGAGAGGCTTCTTTAGGCATATTTATCGCCTGAAAGTAGGTTGCACCTATGAGTAATGCCCCTTCAAAAGGCAGTCCCCAAAAATAGAGCGACATACCTTTCACTGCTTCAGGTTGAAGGAGCGGATTATTACCTGCAAACATATACACTACGGCATCAGGAATACTATATAAAGTAATGACACCAATAACGGCTATCAATAAGGTCATGGCAAATGCAAGGTTTCGAATTTTAATGACGCGATCTTTAAGACCTGCTCCGGTATTAAAGCTGACAAGGGGTTGAGTGCCTAGTGCGATACCTTCAAAAATCAAATAAAAGAATGCCTCAGTGTAACTAACGATGCTGTAAGCGGCGACATGAATGGGTTTTCCTACTAATAGAAAAGCTTTGCTATGTAGAATTAATACCACAGATAGGTACATGTACATTAATAAACTGGATGTGCCTAATTTAAGTATTTGTAATACAGTATCCCATTTTATTTTAAGGCTATCTCTGTCAATACGTAATTGTGTTTTATCGGTGAAAAAGTGTTGTAGGCATAAGATACAGGTAACGGCCTGCGATAGCATGGTAGCAATTGCGGCACCGGTTAATCCCCAAGGAATGACGACAATAAACAACCAATCGAGAACGATATTTAATATGCCACCTAAGATCATGATCAATGTTACGCGATTAGGCTGACCATCGTTACGCAATAATGCAGAAAAAGCCATTGAAACAATAGCAAACCCACCCATGGTGAAATACCAAAATAAATAGTCTGTTGCCATTGATAAAATATGATTCTTTGCCCCAATCCAAATGAGAATATCTTGCCCAAACATCAGCCCTAACGAGCAAAAAATAAGGCCAGTAATAATACACAGAGTCAGGGCATTACCAACAATATGACGCGCTTGTTGAATATTATCTTCTCCCATTTTTATTGAGACTAAAGCAGATGATCCCATACCAATCATGGCACCAATAGCATAAAGGATAGAACCAATAGGGTAACCGAGCATAATAGCGGCAAGGCCATCTTCCCCGATGAAATGTCCAACAAACATTCCATCAACGGCAACATAGATCCCCGTAATAAGCATGGCTGCGATGGTGGGTAAAGTATAGCGCCAAAAAAGACGAAAGATTGAATCATCACGTAAAGATAATGGTTGGGATGTTGATATTGTCATTGGACATCTTCCATGTGAACCACAGCACTAAATGTAAAAAATTGTTGGTATTGTCTGTGGCTAGATGGGGTTAGTCAATCCAACTAACTGTATTTATGCGTCGGGATCACGTGATTTTGATATTATTATCTATTAAATAAAAAGACTAAAAGGAGGACATTACACTCCTTTTGGATTTGATAGTTGATTATCTAGCGGTTGGTGTTTTTTGTCGCTGATTTAGTCTGGTATTGATTGGTGTTTTTGGTAAACCATTTCATGATTTTTTGTTTACGGCAATATAACAGCAAGGCACAAACACCTAAGTAAATTGTTGGCTCAATCAATCCTGATTTTACTGACCAATAATAGTGAATAGGGCTCAATAGTAAAGCGAGATACACCCAATTATGCAGTTGTTGCCAATGTTTGCCTAAGCGACGCTGCATCGATTGTGTAGAGGTAAGTGTTAATAATAATAAGATAATCCAACTAATAGCACCAATGGCAAGGTAAGGACGTTTTATTATCTCGCTACCTAATAAAGACCAATCAAAATTCAGATCCAGTGCAAGATAGACAATAAGATGAAGTGCAGCCCAAAAGAAACTGTATACGCCGAGTAATCGTCTTAGACGTATCAGTCCTCCTTGTTTATATTGCTTTGCTAAAGGTGATAACAATAGTGTCAGTATCAAGGTATTTAATGCTGCTTTGCCAGTGAAATGCTCTATGCCCTTGATTGGATCAGCACCAAACCCACCGTTAATAGTGTTGTGAATTAGTATCGCGATAAAGAATAAAGACACCGTATGGATAGTGACTTTTATCATTAAGATACGAGAAGGGGTGAGGCGGTACTTTTGAGCATATTGAGTGAGCATTAATAGTTCCTTGTTAGATCCATACCTTTGTATAACGCTGCCACTTCTTCAGCATAACCGTTAAACATTAATGTGGGTTGGCGTTGACTGCTAAAGACATTGCCTTTACCAATAAAACGTTCACTGGCTTGACTCCAGCGTGGGTGATCAACCTCAGGATTAACATTGGCATAAAAGCCGTACTCGCTCGGTGCTAAACGATTCCAAGTCGTTGGTGGTTGTTTATCGGTAAGATGGATACGTACAATCGATTTAATACTTTTAAAACCATACTTCCACGGCACGACAAGCCGTAAAGGAGCCCCATTTTGCGGGGCTAATGTTTTGCCATATAATCCGACTGAGATCATGGTCAATGGATGCATAGCTTCATCAATTCGTAAGCCTTCTACGTAGGGATATTCAATACCACCACCAAGTCGTGATGATGCTTGCCCTGGCATTTGCTTAGGATCGTATAAGGTTTCAAAGGCGACGTATTTTGCTTGTTGTTGTGGATCGGCTTTTTTAATGATGTCGCGTAAGCTAAAACCTATCCACGGAATATTCATTGACCATGCTTCAACACAACGTAAGCGGTAGATACGTTCTTCTAGGGTAAACTGGCTAAATAAGTCATCATAATCGAGTGTGAATGGTTTATTTACCATCCCATCAATTGTTACTTTCCATGGATCAGTGATAAATTTTTCTGCACGTACTGCTGGCGATGATTTATCCGTACCAAACTCATAAAAATTATTATAATGAAGAATTTTATCCTCTGGTGTTAGTGATAATGTCGGGTTAGATAATGGTGAGGTTGTTGCTGCTAATTGTCGACGATGATCAATTGCAGGCTCTTCTGAAGATGAGATAAAATCAAATAAACCAGCGTGGGCATTGGTTGATAATGGTAATCCAACAGCTGCAATCCCCAGTTTTTTTAAAATAGAGCGCCGTTGATGATAGACATCTTCTGGTGTTACTTGGTTTTCTGTTAATGCCCAACGAGGGCGTACTTTTATTTGCATAAGCGGCCTATTGATAATATTTAAAATGATAATTATTGTTATTTGAGTAGACCGTAATCAAATAATAAAAATTTCATAAATAGTTGATTTTTATTGTTTGCTAGAAAAATAGCAAATAAAAACAAGCAAATAAAAAGGAATACTCATGAGTGAAATCAATAGCTTTAATGCTAATCTTGAATTACAGCATATTTATTTGGAAGTCTATTCTGAGCGGTATCGTCATTTACGGACGTTTTTAGAGTCATATTATTGCTATCAACATGAATTGGTTACGAAGCAAGGCAAACCTGATTGGATACAGATTTTTAATATAGGTAAGCGAACAGTTGCAGCACATCATATTCAGGAACGAAAATTGCTTGTAAGAGAGATGATGATGCCGTTATCGGTGATCACGGGTTATTTAAAAACGTTAGTGCGTGATGATGAGGCGACGATTGAAAATATTAAGGCGGTTATTGATGAACATCTTGAATATGTCATCATGACACGTGAAGAACATGCCACTTTAGTAAAAGCCGGATTAAAAGAGGCGATGCCAGCAGGATATTTTCAAGCCTCACATAGTCATTATTGTTACATAAATGCTCGTTTTGATGCGGTTGGAATCACATTATTGACGTAGTAGTAAGGCGAATCGTGCTGGTTAGTTGAATCAGTGAAGCGGTCGGTATAATGTGGCTTACATGTGTACGCTGAAAATAAGGTGAACAAGGATGATACCTCAACAGCAAAAACCGCCTATTATTTGGTTAAATGTAGTTCTATTTACACTCACATTTGTTATCGCAGTTATTGGTGTTCCGCTATATCTTTATTCTTATAAGCTTGATCTTATACTCGTTGTGATGACTATCATGGCCTTTTGTTGTTGTGGTATGTCAATTACGGCGGGTTATCATCGTTTGTGGGCACATCAAAGTTATCAAGCCAATCGTTTTTTGAGAGTGATGTTTGCTCTTGGTGGTGCATTTGCATTGCAAAATAGTATTCTGCATTGGTGTTCTGATCATCGAATCCACCATCGCTATGTTGATAATAATAACAAAGATCCATACTCAGCTAATAAAGGGTTCTTTTATAGCCATATCGGTTGGATGTTACGACAATATCAAGCCAGTCGTTACCATGACTACTCAAATTGTGTAGATTTACAGCAAGATCCTATTGTTGTTTGGCAGCACAAATATTATTTCTTATTAGCCGCAATAATGAATATTGGCGTACCTATAGTGATAGGATTATTGCTAGGTAATTTATGGGGTGCATTGCTATTTATTGGTGTTTTACGCTTAGTATTAAGTCATCATACGACCTTTTTTATTAATTCATTGGCCCACAAGTGGGGATCTCAGCCTTATACCGATAGAAATAGTGCGCGTGATAATGGCATTATTGCATGGCTAACATTTGGTGAGGGCTATCATAATTATCATCATATTTTTGAAAATGATTACCGTAACGGTATTTGCTGGTGGCAATTTGATCCAACAAAATGGTTGATTAAGAGTTGCTCATGGCTTGGCTGGACAACAAACTTAAAAGTAACCCCAGCAGATAGGATTGAAAAAACGCGTACAAAAATGGAATTTAAGCGTTTACAGGATAAATTAAAATTACAGCCGAACAACAGTGCGCGTTTACAACAATTACAATGTGAATATGAAGCGCTTATCAGCAAAATTTCTGATTATTACCAAGTAAATAAATGTTTAATAGATTTAAAGCAAAAAAAATTAGTCAATGATTATGAAAACTTTGAATTTATGCAACAATATGAGTTGATTAGACAGAAATTAGACCAACAGCGACGAGATTGGAAGTATTTACTGCAACAATATACTGTTTAATATTTAAAAATTATGATTGAGCTGCTAGGTCTTACCAAGATTTAACAGCTCTTTTTTATGAGTGGTTATAATTAAATGATACTATCATGCTGTTCATTGGTTTGTTGTAATCAATGTTATTGTAGATTTACTGTTATCGATAAACTAGTAGATTAAAATAATATCAAGTAGTATGGCAGTAAAGCTTAAAATCACATGTAATAATTAAATATAGTTATTGTGTGTATAATTAATTACAGCATTTTACATCCATGATTAAATGTTTGTAAGATCTTAACCGGAGATATTGTCGTGTACCGCGCATTACTTTTGTCACTCACATGTTTAGCTTCATCCGCAGCGCATGCAATTGAATATAAGCTACCAACCAATGGTAGTAATATCGTTGGTACAGCCGAATATTATGAAGTAAAGCAAGGGGATAGCCTTGCTGATATTGCAAATAAGTATAACGTGGGTTTTCTTGGAATGATGGCTGCAAATAAAGGCGTTGATCCTTTTTTACCACAGCCAGGAAAGTTATTACAAATACCTACGCAAGTTATATTGCCAGATGTTGCTCATAAAGGCATCGTGGTCAATCTTGCTGAATTACGTCTTTATTATTTCCCGAAAGATGATGCTTCGATTGTGTATGTTTTCCCTATTGGTATCGGTCGTGTTGGTCGTGAAACACCAAGTATGACGACATCCATTAATGAAAAAGTAAAAAATCCAACATGGACACCGCCGGCATCTATACGTAAAGAGCATGCAGCTAAAGGGGATATTTTACCTGCTGTTGTTCCCGCAGGTCCTAATAATCCATTAGGCGACTATAAAATGCGATTGGCTTATGGTCATGGTGAATACCTTATTCATGGTACTAATAAAGATTTTGGTATCGGTATGCGCGTTAGTGGTGGCTGTATTCGTATGAACCCTTGGGATGTTGAGTGGTTGTTCCCTCATGTTGCTCTTGGTACTCAAGTTCAAATTATTAATCAACCTATCAAAACATCACGAGATCCTGATGGTGAATTGATTGTTGAGGTTCATTCACCATTATCAAAAGATGAGTCTCAGATAGGCGTTAAGAAAAGTATTGATGCGCCAGAAGTATTATTAAAAGATGTCGAAGGTGATACCAAGGCGACAAAGCGACTATATTCAGAACTGGATAAACAATCAGGTCTTCCTGTAATTTTAAAATCATAGTAAGTCAGTTGTTACTATATAAACGAGATAATATTATCTCGTTTTTTTTTTGCATATTATTGGAAAAATAAAATATGATAACCCCATTAATGATGTATTAAATTCATATTATTGTGATCTGTGCTTTATTTTTATTTGGGATAATATGATTGGAATTTAGAAGGGCTATTTATAATTATTACTGTAAAGATAGACAAATAAAAAGAGACGACATAAGCCATCTCTTTAGATATTTTATAGCTAAGTATTGATTACTTAGTGTATGAACCAGCAATGTTGTCAATACGCTTATTAGCGCGCATTGCTTCTTGGTATGCTGCGTCAGATGCTGCACGAGAATCATTTACCGCGCCTACGATTTGGTCTTGTTGACCTTGTAGTGCAGTAACTTGCTCAGCCATTGTGTCAACTTTGTTAGTTAGTTGCTGCATTTGACTAACTTCATCAGAGCTAGAACAACCTACAAGTGAAGCACTTAGTAAAACACCAGCTAAGATAGATACAGTACGTTTCATTTTTATATAATCTCCATATTGATTTAGCCACTACAACTGTTGAATAAAGTTTGAGTTGGCAAATTCATTATGGCATAACTTATTATAATTGCTCATTAATTTTTTTCAGCCAAGAAAAAAAAATCCGATATAGCTCGCGTTTTTGAATAAAAAAAGCACATATTTAACCTTTTTTTTGCATTTATATCTAAACTGGTTTGAGAATAACTCCGCTTAATATAAGGAGTTACAAGTAATTTCTCGTTTTTAATAACAGCTAAAGTCAGGGTAATGTAAAATTTTGCAAATACTCAAATAAATAACATAATAGATTAAAAAATGAGCAAAAAAGCCGTATTAAAAATAAGTGCTATTTATATTATGGTATTAAAAAGCAGATCATATAAGTTATAAATATAATAGATATGAATAGTGTTCACTATTTTGGCTGGTGTTTTTGTTTTTTTAATCATTCATTACTGACTATCTCTGACGTTATTATCGGAATTGCTGCGATTAATTGAGCTGGATTTGCCATATGGGGAAGCTTTTTAATTAGCTCACCAGAAGGTTTTAGAAAATAAAAATAAGAATTGTGATCAATGACGTATTTTATTTTAGAATTATTTAATTCGTTTTTAATATAGAGTACGCCGTATGTGTCTGCTAATGATTTAATTTGTTGTTCTGTCCCTGTTGCCCCTGTAATAGTCGGGTCAAAATAAGCCGCATATTGAGCTGTTTTATCTGCTGAATCACGCATTGGATCAAGACTAATAAAAACAGGCCATAATTTATCTCGTTGTTGTTGTGGAATTGCCTTTAGAGCTGCTGACAATACAGCTAACGAGGTTGGACAGATATCTGGACATTGTGTGTAGCCAAAATAGACTAAACGAATACGTTCGTCTTCAGGGGCAAATAAATCAATAACCTCTGTACCTGATTCCAAATAATTCATTGGGTAGTAGGGTTCACGTGCAACTTCTGGATCGTTACTGTCCATCATGTGACGGGCAAGCAGTCCAGCAATTAAAGCCAAAGCAAGAACTAACCATTGGTGTTTCATTCATTCATCCTTAAATGTTCCCGAAGAATCTGTGCGGAATAAATGAATTATGAATAGAGATGTTTATAAAAGGTAGGTGCAGAGTAGTTTTTTGTGATGTGGCGGCATGGATATATACAAAGAATAAAAAAAGTAGCCACGAAGGCTACTCTTCAATACTTTTGATTATTAGTGATTAGTCATTACGTTCAGCGTATTTTTCAAGGCTCCAAACAACCGCAAGACCTAAAATCATTGCAGTGATGGCGTAACCAAGTAGAGCGGGATGACCGGTTACATTTTCATAATTAAATGGTGATAAGTTATGCTCAAGCAGTGGTACTTGTTCACCGTGTGAATTTGTACGCCATGTTAAGACTTCTTTCCAAGGCCAAATCTTACCTAAAGTACCAATCATTAAACCTGTTAGCAGTGTTAGAGCAAGATCACGGTAATTGCGTAAAATCCATGACAGTACATGAGAGAATGTCAACAGGCCAGCAACACAGCCAACAGCAAACAAACCTAGTGTAAATACATCCACTGACTTTGCGGCAGCGAGAATAGGTGCATACATACCAAGCAAAAGTAAAATAAAGCTACCAGAGATGCCTGGTAAGATCATTGCACAGATAGCGATAGCGCCAGCAATAAAGATATTTAATGGTGTAGGATCCATTGCTACTGGGTGCAGTACGGTAATACCATAGGCAAATGCTATACCAAGGATAATAGCTATAAAGCTAGCAATATTCCATTTTTCAACTTGTTTGAGCATGTGGATAACGGAAATGATAATTAAGCCAAAGAAAAATGACCATAATGGAATTGGATGAGTATGAAGCATCCAAGTTATTACTTTCGCTAACGTAAATATACTTGTTAATATGCCACCAAATAAACAGATTAGGAAAGTACCATTAACGTGTTCAAATGCGGCTTTAATGCCACCGTTGCGAATTATTTTTATTAAGCTTGGATTGATACGACGAATGCTTTCAAGCAGCGTATCGTAAATACCGGTGATAAATGCGATAGTACCGCCTGACACGCCAGGGACAACATCAGCTGCACCCATCGCCATGCCTTTTAGAAAGGTTGATATTTTACTCATTGGATTCCGTAACTGTGATAGCTGAATAATTTAGGTCGAGCATTATACAGCGAACTACTAAAAACCACTATCAAATCATAAATATAGTATTTCTGTGTATGGAAAAGAAATATACATATAGTGGATATTATTGAATTTATTATGATGGCACAGCATATTAATTGTCGTGTCGTTTTTATGTCAATTTAGCAGGCAAGTTTACATTCCTATTGATATATAACGAGATATAACCACAATCACTGTGGGATGAGTGTAGTTTGCAACATCGACTCGGCCAAGAGTGTAAATTTCTGACAAGGTTGTGGTTCAAAGGTAATAGTGAATGGGGATGTGGCTATAATAGCTAATAGTTTTTCTTCTGCTTGGTTTTTTATCTCTAGATGTTGCTCGGTATTAAAGTAGTTTAATATAGGTGATATCAAGGTGTTATCTATCTGCTGTAATGAGTAGTAACATTGATTAATAGCAATATTATTGGTGATTAATGTTATTGCTGTAATTAAGTGTATGCGATCTTTTTGACTATAAGTCGCTATTAGTCGGTCCCAATGTGCTGCAGCTAAAATGCCCATAGCAACATATTCAGGTCGTTGATATTGATTGAGTAATAGTCGTTCATAGTCATCCCTTATATTATTATGATTAATATCGACGCCTATATCATCGTTAGCTGATGATAAATCATAAGGGCGGGGAACCTGGCCACTGCTTACTTTCTTCAAGGCTAAGATTTCTAAAGCATGATACTCATTTAAGGGAAGTTTAACCGTATGTTGTGTTACTGGAGCTGGTGATAATTTGATCACTGTTTTTATTGGTGCTGCTAATACTGATTCTGTTATTACACTTATGGTGGCATAAAATATAAAAAAAAGTGAGTAGAGTAGATGCATATCAATGATAAAAGCATGAGGAATATTGCTCTAACTATATAATTTGTATTTATAAATCATATGGTTAATGGCGTTTTTTGTGATGGGTGTTGAATAATAATATGATTCACCATGTTGATTTTATAGAGATGATGTGTGTTACCTCATAATATTTATGATGATGAAAATAAATCGATTGAATTTCCATATTATCTTTAACATTCAGGTGTAAGTTGTTCAGCTAAGATTTAGTATTCATAACTATACTATTATTAAAGAAACAAAGGGTTAATGCCTGACTTACTATAATAAGCTGAGTTTTTTATTAACCGCAATAAGTTACGCTGTAACTGAAAGTGTGGTGTAATATGACCAAACATCTCTTTGAATTATTACTAACCGTTGGTGCAGTAACATTGGCTATTAGTATCTTCATGTTCATTGTGATTCATTAGTTTTTAAAGCCGTTATAAGTTTATCCATACTTATAACGGTTTTTTTGTTAATGATGAAAAATAAATCATTCAATCTATTACTTACGATTAAATGTGGCTAAACTCATTTTTTAACCAAATTTATTATATAAATAACTAGCAATTGTTATTTTTGTGGTGTTAATGTCTAAAGTAATTTTTTTTGTCATAAAATAACGCTATCGTTATTAAGTATTTTATCAGTTGTTTTATCGACTATAATTATTTAATAACAATTAGTTAGGTTGTTTATTGCTACTGATTAACCATTTGCCACTATAAATGGAATCTTTTACTCCATATATACAAGTTGATCTTTAGGTGAGAAAATACGCTCAGAGACTACATCGAGATGTTTTGTGGATATTATAAGTGAGGGGATATGATATTTGGGGTGATTATCTTACTATCTATCGTTGCTGGAATACTATCCGGTGAGCATTTCCATTCGTTTATGGCTGGCTTTGGCATTGCAGCTATCGCGATAGGAACTGCGTATTGGTTAGCTTTTCGTGCGACACGTTATCCGCAATTAGCATTACTTATGTTACTTGTGGCGATGATGGCGAAATTAGTCATTACAGTAACTGGCGTGATTTGGGTTGTTAAAGCTAATTTACTCAGTTCACCATTTGTATTTTCATTGTCTTACTTGTTCTTCTCGATAGTGGTGAGTTATGGTTATTTTAAATTGCGAGAATATCAAATGTCTGTTGCAGAAAAACGGAATACAGAAATTTTTACAACGCCAACAAAGCGAGCTGCAACATTGATAACTCCAACGACGACCACATCACAGATTTAATTATTATCATCAAAATTAAAAAGCATTATGAAAAAGGCTGCCATTCATTGAATGGCAGCCTTTGCTTTTTGAGGTATTAACTTAAATTAGAATGCTTTTTTACCCATTTGGTAAACATGCTTAACTTGGTTGTCATCAGAAAGCAATGTGATATTCGCCTTGTAGCCCGCTTTTAGTAAGCCATATTCGTTATCAACTTTGATTGCTTTTGCTGGGTATAATGTTGCCATACGCAATGCTTCTTCACGAGAAAGGCCGACGTGATCAATAAGGTTATTTAGACCTTGTTCCATTGTTACCGCAGAACCTGCGATAGTGCCGTCTTTGTAATGACATTTGCCGTCAGTTACATAAGCTTGTAAGCCAGCCATATCAAACTCAGTCATATCGGTGCCCGCAGGAGCAACTGCATCAGTTACCATAAATAGTTGTTCACCTAAAATTTCGTGAGCAATACGTACTGATGGGTAAGACGCATGGATACCATCAACAATAATACCTGCATGTGGTTTTTTATCGAAGATGTAACCAACAACACCCGGCTCACGAGAACCTAATGGTGTCATTGCATTATAAAGGTGAGTAGCCATGGTTAGGCCTTCTTTCTCTTCAACTTGCTCGTAAGTCGCATTAGTATGACCTAGTGATACTGTAATACCTGCATTACGGACAATATCGATAACTTCTTGTGATGTATTTTCAGGTGCAACGGTTAATACGCAAATTTTATCTGCGTTCTCAGCAAGATACTTAGCTGTGTTCTTGTCTAATTCACGAATGAACTCTTCGCGGTGTGCGCCTTTCTTTTCTGTACTAATGAAAGGACCTTCAAGGTGTAAACCTAACACACCTTGTTGGGTGCGATCTTCCATCGCTCCAACCATATCAAGCACTTCAATCATTGACTCAGCGTCACTGGTAATGAATGTTGGTAAAAACTGTGTAGTACCACTTTTTAAGTTTGCTTGATTCATGGTATCAAGGGTTTCTTTACAGATAGCAGTGTTAAGTAATACACCACCACAACCATTTAGCTGTACATCAATAAAGCCAGGTGATGCTAGTAAACCTTTTGCATCAAACGTTTCTTGTGGTAATTCACTCTCTAATATGGCAGACATTGGAACAATACGTGAAATAAGATCGTTTTCAATAAAGATGGCTTGATTTTCTTTAATAATTTTACCATCAAATACGTTGGTGTTAATAATTGCAAACATCTGATTACTCACTTTAATTCTGTAGCCTGATGATAAATTAACAGGCAAAGTGGTGATTTTACTCTGCATCAAGTGGGGTCTCATCAAAATGAGAGTTGCACTATGTACTTGATAGATAGAGCACCGAATAATTGGTTTGAAATGAGATTTTATGTAGCATGTAAAATCTTATTTCACTATAAAAAATAAGATACCTGTTTCAATCATCCTTCGTCAATCTTTTATCTTATTAAATGCTAAAAATTCTATGATCGTTATCTTTTTTATATTTAGATCATACAAATGTAAATTTTATTCTGTAACTGAATGAGGTTTGTGGTAGGAAACTGAAATTAATATGCCTTATGGGCAAGAATGTTGCTATCTTTTGGTTTGTTTATTTTATAAATACTTATTAGTGCTTATTTTAGTGAGTAAATTTGTTTTTTTGTACCAAAGCTTTTTGCACTCATTCAGACAATTAGGCAAAATAGCGATTTACTAAAATGCGTTATGGTATAAGACGTTGGTTATATCGACCAATATCTTATGTCTAAGTAAAGCTGTATTAGGAGTTAAAATGCAGTGGAATAATTGGTCAATGTTATTGTCTGAAGTGTTAGAACAATTTTCGATAGGGGCCTTCATTATTATTGGTGGGGTAATGTTATCGGGTAAATTATGTTTTGGACAACATGACCGGGTAATGAAGCAACTTCCCTTTATCAGTTGGCTATTAATTGCTTCATTGTTAATACGTGAAGCTACTTTAATAGCATTACCATCAAGTAGCATTGCCAGCAATGCGAATACGGTTGTGTTTGTTTTAGTGTTTGTCGCTTTAACGTTAATTTATAGTTTGTGTGAAAATCGTCTGATTGGAAAAGAGGGCTCGCGTAAGCTTATTATCGGTGTCATGCTCTTGTGGAGTATAGCTTATGTTGTCAATATTTTAAGCTTTAGTGCTAGCAATGGTCATATTGGCAATATAATTACAACGGTTTTCAGTGTTGGTTTTGGCGGAAGTCTGTTAGCACATTCGATGCTAATAAAAGCAAAGCACAAAGTTGATCCTCTGAATGTTGGATTACCACTATTTGGTACATTGATTAGTGTTATTGTCTTTATTGTTGCATGTCTAGATTTAGCAACTCTTGTTGAACAAACTCAGTCAGGGATTTTATTGCCGTTTATCTGGCGCATGGTAAGTGTGGGATGCTTGGTGGCCGCAACAGGGCTATGGTTAATGTCGTTATTAACTAAAACTAAACCCGTGTTAGCAATATTAGCGTGTGCATGTACTTTAGCTGTTATGGCTAGTTTAGCGGTTAATGGTAGTTTTTGATGGTGATTAAATCAATGACGTTGCTTTATTGAAGAATATTTTAATGATTTGTAACGATATTGTGCTTTACAGTTATGATAATAAACGAAACAATTAAAACAAAGAAAGAGCAGTTTCTATCGCTTTTACTATAATACCAACGATAATTTTAGAAGAGTTGTACTGAATTAACGTATTTATATTGAGCTCTATTTAAAGTGACATAATTATGAATAAAGGAAATTATTAGGAATTATGGCTGAAAAGAAAACAAATCCGTTGAATGAAATTATTTTTAACGTTGTTGTTCCATCAATCATTTTAATGAAAATGAGTGGTGATGATCGTTTAGGCTCGGTAGGGGCATTGTTAGTTGCTTTGGCTTTTCCTGTTGCATTTGGTAGCTATGAATTATTAAAAAATAAGAAACTTAACTTTATAGCAATTCTCGGCATTGTGAGTGTCTTACTCACTGGAGGTATTGGGGTTTTACAACTTGACACTCAATGGTTGGCGGTCAAAGAAGCGCTGATTCCGGGTATTATTGGTGTTGTTGTTTTAGGCTCTACTTTTACTAAATATCCGATAGTGACTAAAATGATATTCAATGAGAGTATTTTAAACTTAGGCTTAATAAAGCAAAAATTAATGGAATATGATCAACAACAAGCATTTGATCGTTGCTTAGTTCAATCTAATTATTTATTTGCAAGTACCTTTGTTTTTTCTTCTGTTATGAATTATATTTTGGCTACAGTGATCGTAACAAGTCAGGCTGGAACTGAAGCATTTAATGAAGAGCTTGGCCGCATGACGTTGTTAAGCTATCCCGTTATTGCTATTCCATCAATGCTTATGATGATGGGGATTTTTTATTTTGTTTGGCGTCAAATTCGAAAAATGACTAAACTTGAAACCGTACAAATATTTAAAACACAATAAATTTTAATGTGTTAAAACGAATAATAGCCAGTAATGCTAACAACATTGCTGGTTTTTTGTATGTGAAAATCTTAATTATAAGAACTTTGGCATAATTAAAGCAGCCTAACAGTGAATAAGTCATACTGATGTTAATAATTTATCATTGGAGGGTAATATGAAGCCATTCTCATTACTCTGTGCATTATTTTTAGCTATAGCCTGTTCATCTGCAGATGTTGCGGAATTAAATAAAAGTACCAATGTTCATTATGGAGAGCTGTGCGGTACATATTTAGCACCTCAAACTAAAGATTATTTTAATGAATTTATTTACTTACAATTACAACAAGTTAATGCCCTTAAAGGACAAATTACTAACGATAACTTTAATGAATTAAATAATGCATTGTATCAATTTGAAGTACACTGGTTAATGCTAAAAGAAGAACGATATGATGCCTGCCAACGGTATGTGAATTGCACTGAATTAGAACGGCAATATAATAATAAGATGGTACAACATCCTCGAGATTGGATTGCTTCCTCACGACATCTGTTGTGTCAGGAAAGTAGTTTTGAATATGCGATTAGTCGTGTGAAAATGGTGGCGTTTTATGCTGATGTTGAGCGTTTAGAGCTTATTCGGCAAGAATAATAAAATCAAATACGGCTGTTATCTATTAACACCATGATAAATAAAAGTTTAACCTTATCTGTTTTCATCTGATATTACTCTTATTTGTAAAGAATATGATTTTCATTGTATTTAATACTATAGTTAATAAGGGATACTTTATACCAATACAATATGCTGATAATACATTGTACTAATAACTAGTGCGATAAGTTGAAACTACTATTAAGAGAGTATAAGGTCAGGCAAAATATATGATATGAGTCAATATTTATATTGCCACTGCTAAAATTATTGTTCGATAAATTTGGCAAAGTATGATGTTTGTGAACTTTCATACTCAATAACGTTAGGCATAGCGTGATTTTTATGAAAAATGTTGTGCGGAGCATAAATTTTAACCGTAAATTGTCACAACTTTATAACTTATTTAAGCTGTTGTTAGTACAATAATGTAAGTTATTGAGGATTTGAACAGAGCGATAGCCAGATCTCAATGACTTATGAACTGAAAATTATCAGATGGTTTTATTTTATAGATATAAAGGTCAATTATGGAAATTATACTTACCGTAGCGTTTATTGTTGGTGCGTTTTGTATTCTCTTGAAAGAGAAAAAGAAATGTTCCAAGTCTGTCGATTATTCAAAAGATAGTTTATAGCGTTTAAATATAAGTAATTTTGATGCTAAATATCCTTGATATGATACAAGTACTAAATGGCACTTCTATCATATTATTTCTAACATCATAATATTGGTTTTAAGGTAATATATTATTAGTGAAAGGAGATACTTAAGTAAAGTCATCTATGATTTAAATCGATGATTATTTTTATATTCTTTAAAAATTGAACGGTTTCATGATTATCTTAAGTAGGATAAAACCAATAATTAAAAGCACTTTATTCTTAAAATTAAATGAGAATAAAGTGCGATAGATTTTAATTAATTATTCTTGCTATTCCATGTGTCGACTAGGTGTGAAATTGATTGTTGTGCTTGTTTCCATTCACGGGTCTGCATTAATGCATCAAATTCAGGAGTTGGTTTTTTCAATAATGAATTTAAAATATTGACCTGAGTTTGTGGCAGTCCATCTAATGCTTGTACTGCGCCTTCTCGGTTATTACATAGCATAACCATATCACAACCTGATTGTTGAGCGGCAACAGCACGTTCACCATAGGTACCTAATACATCGGCACCTTTCATATTTAAATCATCAGAAAAGATAACACCGTTAAAACCTAAATCACGGCGAAGCACTTGTTTAAGCCAATATTCAGAACCACTGGCAGGGCGTTCATCATAAGCATCAAAAACGACGTGAGCTGGCATGATCCCTTGAAGCTTATTATTACTGATTAAATCTGTGAATACAGTCATATCATGCTGCTTGATATTATCACGTGAATCATAAGGTGTTTCGAGGTGTGAATCTGCAATAACACCACCATGACCAGGGAAATGTTTACCTGTTGCTGCCATACCTGCGGTCGTCATCCCCTCAATAAATGCCGAAGCATAACGAATGACATCGGTTGGATTGTCAGAAAAAGCACGATTGCCAATGGCTTTACAATCAAAACCTAAATCCAAAACGGGTGCAAAGCTGATATCGATATCCATTGCCAGTAATTCAGCGGCCATTAGCCATCCACCGGTTGTTGCAAGTGCTAGACCATTGTCTGATTCTGCAAATGCACGAGCGGGAGGTAATATAGAAAATTGTTCTCTAAAACGCTGAACACGTCCTCCTTCTTGATCAACACCAATAATAAGCGGGCGTTTTGCTGTTTGGCGTATATCTTTTATCAGTGCTCGAAGTTGATCGCGATTATCGTAGTTACGAGCAAAGAAAATAATGCCCCCAACAGTAGGGTGTTGAATAATTTCACGTTCTTCTGCATCAAGTTCATAGCTTGAAACATCAAGCATTAAAGGTCCCATGAAGACACTCCAGCAAACAAATAGAACGAATAAATTATCATAGTTTGCTATATCCGCAATTTTTAATCTGGATTTTATTGTGTTTTTTAGTCCTTGATACAGAAAATTAAGCTGTGATACGTATCACTTTAAATAGTAACTGAATGTAAGGTTATTTATCTGAATGTGATCTAAATCGTTTTAAGTGCTGCTTTGGTTGCTATAGACTACACATCATTGAAAATTGATGCGAGATCAATGATGTCTTTGCTTATTGCGATTGCTTTAACAACGGGTATTCTTTCTGGAGTATGGGGCTGGATTGCTGTTTCTTTAGGGTTACTTAGCTGGGGGGGCTTTTTAGGGTGTACCACATACTTTGCTTTGCAACGAGATGGGCTTAAAGGTGTTGGATTAAGTATTGCGACTAATCTAAGTGGTGTTTTTTGGGCGATGGTGATAATTAAACTATCAACCATGATCAATTTAGAAATTATGGGCTATATCATCACGGCACTTGTTGCATTTATGATGTGTGCTCAAGCAAAAAAACAATGGTTAAGTTTTATTCCTGGTACATTTATTGGTTCTTGTGCAACATTTGCAGCCGCTGGCGATTGGCAACTTGTTATTCCATCTCTTATCGTTGGTGTGATTTTTGGTTATTTGATGAAAACCACTGGCATATGGTTACATGCAAAAATGTCACCAAATTATGAGCAAATAAATAGCTAAGAATATATAGCTAATAAGTATTGATAACAAAAACGCAGTGCTTCGGTTCTGCGTTTTTAGTTTAGTGTGAAAGTGTTTCAACCAAAAATAGGAACGAAAATACCATTGTGATTGGCACAATATTTTTTAATTCCTGGGCGGTGGTTATCCTTAGTTGCAAGGATGCAAACTCGAATACCTTGCTGTATAAGATTGTCAGTTAAGGCTTGAATGTTTTTATGATCACAGCGCTCACGATCAGCATCGCGTCGGCATAAATCAACAAACACATCGGCTACATCATCATGGAAAAGAACATATTCTGACTGTTGCATGAGTCGCAATGCTTTTAGGCTGAGTAATTCAGGATCATGACCAGTTTCAATGAGGTAAATATTGCCACTGCAATGATTCTTTTCAGCTAATAATAACTGAAAAGCGGCTTCTAATTCTTCTGTCGTACGGGCATTTTCAACTGCACTTAATTTGAAAAATTGTTCCCAAAATTTTCGACGCTCGTCAACGGTAGTGAAATGTTGCTTAATACGCTGACGTTGTTTACCTGAGAATGTTGCAAGTAAACTTAAATTCTGTGGTAAATAAGTTTCTAAACGTTCACGTAAATAACGGACTAATACCGGCGATGCGCCACCGCTAGAGATAGCAACTTGAATGGGAGAACGATCGACCATTGATGGCGTAATAAAATCACAAAATGTTGGATCATCAACAACATTCGTCCAAATTTTTAATGCGTTCGCATCATGGTAAATTTGATGGTTAAGTTCCGCGGAATCTGTTGTTGCCCACACTTGATCTGCACCACTAAGTTGTGATGGCTGATAAGCTTGATCGATGTGTATGATTTGCTGTTGTTGCACTAATTTTTGTAAATGAGGATGTAGTTGTGGTGATACAACGGTGACATTAGCGTGTGCTTTTAATAATAAATCAACTTTACGACAAGCAACTTCACCGCCACCGATAACTAAGATTTGTTTGTTATTTATTTTTAGAAATATGGGAAAGAAATCCATTTAATAATATCCGTTTAAATATCAATGTAGCTCTATTATTACGTAATATTTATTGATGACAATAATGTATTTTTTATTATTCATAAATAGACAGTTATAACTTCATATCTATAATAAATTGATTCTTTTTCGAAATAAAGCAATTGCTGCAAGTATAATCAAAACTTTAATTGGTATATTTCCAGCAGATTGAGGCTGAGTTGAAACTAAGAATAGATTAAGATCTTGGTTTTGAGGGTAATCATCAACAAGGCCAAAAGGATCGTACTTGTAATTAGGTGAATTATAGTGTGTGGCTAAGGAAAAATGGGGCAGGTCATCATAGTGTTTAATCGACGCCTCAATCCAAGTTCGAAAAGATGCTAATTCGGTATATTGGCCGTGTAAGTGTTGATATTGTTGCGCTGGATGATTTAATCGATGTTCACATGGTGCGCCATTGCTGACGATGCCAAGGACACGTAAACCAAAGTCATTATTGGCTATATGCTGTGGATTTTGCCAAATTAAGGGGCCTCCTGAATCACCACTGCACACATCTTTAAGTAGGCCATCAATATTAGAGTCGGCACAAATAATCTGTGATTTGTTGGCTTGCAGGCCATTGCAGTATTGATCAGGAATACCCGCTAATGTTACTACTTGTAATTGATTTTGGTCGTTTATTATTGTACCAATATTTGATTTCCCCCAGCCAGATGCAATGAGGTTGGCTTTTGAGTTTTTATGTATTACCCAATTATTATCAAAAATATTATTAGCTGTTATTTGCTCATTTACCGAGGCAATAACAATCGGTTTGGCAACAGTAAATAAAGAACGATTAACACGTATCAACGCAATATCATTAGTAAATATATCATCATCATAATTAGGATGATTTATTGTATGCGTAATGGTGAATTTATATTTATCATTAAGCTGCTGCGAATTTTTTTGTGGGATCGATGACGTTCCGGCAATAACATGATAAATATAATTTTGAGTACAGTGAGCTGCGGTTATTAACCAATATTCATCAATAATAACGGCACCGCATGATACCGACGTTATATTTGATGACGTTATTGCTGCTTGCCACGGTAATAATAATGGCGCGTAAAGTGTCGCGGGATTGCTATTTATTGCTTTTGATGTAGGTTGTGCTGCGAGTACAACTGAATGACGAGAGCTGAATATTATAAGAAGCAAGAGTAATAAATAACGGGTTGTATTATGTGGTATATGTAAGCGCATTATTAATCCTCATTTTCCTATTACCTTCAGTGTAGTTAGTTGATGATTATCTAGCTGATGAAACTGTGATTAAGATTGAGTCAAAAATGAGAATGCTGTTTATTGAGTTGGAATAATTGTTAACTTGATAACGGAAAATGACGTAAATTTTGATTATTATAAGCAACTATTTTTTGCTTATTGATGGATAAATCGTGTTTAATCAATGTATTGGTTTTGGTGTGGCGGGTAATTTTGCTGGTCATTTAGAGCAAGCGGGTGAAGCTGTAGATTTTATTACTGTTGCAGTAAAAGAAGCCACACAACCTAAGGCTATTTTCCCTTTTTATCTTCCAAATATTAATACAGGGCAGTTAGCAACATACCCATTATCTTCAACAAAGATCACGCCTCCTAATAATGCAGATAACCTTCAAATTGAACCTGAAGTGGTGCTTGTTTGTGATGTTATATATACCACTGATGATAGCCGTCAAACGGTATCAGATTTAATTCCACGTCAATTTGGTGCTTATAACGATTGTTCAATTCGAAAACCGCAAGCAAAAAAAATCAGTGAAAAGAAAAACTGGGGGGCAAATAGTAAAGGTATAAGCGATCACCTTATTGCTATTGATCATTTTTCTGCGGGTGGTGTTTTAGACCGTTACCGTATCGCGAGTTTCCATTGTCGTGATGGTGAAATTCATCGTTATGGTGAAGACAGTGCCGTGATTGGTTACAGTTATTTTCATGACACATTATTAGATTGGATTATTGAACGAATGAACCACCAGCAAGATGTTGGACCGACTGAAAATATTGCTGATTTATTAGAACAGAGTCAGTATCCAACACAAGCGGTGATCAGCATTGGAGCGACTCGTTATACACCCTATGGTGAAAGCCATTTTTTACAAGCGGGTGATACTAGTATCGTCGTTGTCTACGATGGTAATTGCTATGATGCTGAAGAAATCATGCAGATGGCATTAACTCATGATTTAACTAATGATGATGGTATGTCAGTATTAATTCAACAGGTTGTTACATCGTAACTTACTACTGGGTACAGATGTTACTGCTTATACCTATTGTTATTTATAAAGATGCACCGATAAAGGATCTTAATATATGGCTGACTTAGTTTCAAATACTGCCATCGTCATAGCAGCAGATCCTCTTAGAATGGCATGTCTACGTGCAGTGCAAACCTTGAATTTACCTGATTGGTTTATAGCTGCTGGGTTTGTTCGTAATGCGATTTGGGATTACTTACATCATTTACCGATGACACCATTAAATGATGTTGATGTGGTGTATTTTGATCCTAATGACTGCTCATTAGCAACTGAAGCGCATTATGCCGCATTGCTACAACAGCAATTACCTATGATTAATTGGGAAGTTAAAAACCAAGCAAGAATGCATTTAAAGCATCAACATTCACCTTATAAAAATAGTGCAGATGCCATATCTCGCTGGGTAGAAGTCCCAACGTGTGTAGGGGTACGGTTACTGGTTGATAATCAATTAATTTTTACTGCGGCATACGGACTAGAGCATAACTGGTCATTACATGTTAGCATCAATCCACATTACCCAAGACCTGC
>NZ_CAMRAN010000050.1 GCF_947039875.1 uncultured Photobacterium sp. | reverse complement strand
AGGTGGCAAAGACGGGCCCATGCACACCAACAACCTTGATCAGCTCGATATCTGCAGTCGAACTCGGACCTGAAATAAAATTCACACATGATGGAATACGTTCACCATTATGTGCTTTTTGATGTAAAAGTTCTGTCGCTTGAGTTAAACGAGGAACGATATTACTTTTAGGTACAATGAAAACAGAGGCTTCAGGGAGCAAACTAACGGCTCGACCTTGTGTTGCTTGGCTATAAAGTACCATAGTACCTGATTCAGCTAATGCCTGTTCTGCGAATACTACGCCGACTTTAGCGCGCTCTGCAACAGCAATGTTTGCATCGTAACCTGCACTATGATCCCAAATGTAGACACCATGTTGCTTTTCAGCTAAATCTTTCGGATTTACGATATCTAACAGACGATTATCCGCTGTAAAGATAGTTTCTCCGATAGGATTTAGGCCATCACCATCATCGGTGCAATAGTGAAAACATACATTACGTAACGTTTCTGTTAGCTTATCTTTCGTTGTAACGACGGCTTGAGAGGCTAATGTTGTTTCAGTGTAATCAACTAGAATAGCTTTTAACTCATCTTGAGTTTTGCCTGCAAAGACGTCTTTGTGGCAGTTATATTTAAGATTTGGACGTGCTACGGGTGTCGTAATGCGATCACGACCAAGCTGTTTGGCGATATTATCAAGGAAACTATCGCGGTTAAAAATGCGTTGTTCTGACATGCGGAAGCCCCTTATTTGTCATCTCTGTTTTTAAACCAGCTACGGAATGATTGACCTGTTGGTGCTGGTAAATCACGAGTTTGTGTCCATGCGTCAAGCAAACCCACTTTAAAAGGCAGTTTGCCATCTTTAATCAGTTTTCCAGCCATAATAGCGCCGATTTTAACTGTTTTGTCCCAGATGAAAGGATGTGAATTCACAAAGTTAAAACCCGTGATTGCGGCACGTTCTGACGGTTCAGTAATTTTCCCTTCACTCATGATTTGGCGATGTTTTAGCAACAAATCAGACAATGGAATTTTTACTGGGCACACATCATGACAAGCGCGACATAAGCTACAGGCATTAGGTAGGTCTTTAAAATCCTCGTAGCCACCCAGTAATGGTGATAATACTGCACCAATTGGACCTGAGTAGATTGAACCGTAAGACTGACCACCAATATGACGGTAAGCAGGGCAAGTGTTAACACAAGCCGCACAACGGATACAGCGTAGAATTGGACGGAATTCTGAGCCTAGAATTTTTGAACGACCATTATCGACAATAACAAGGTGGAATTCTTCAGGACCATCACAATTATCACCTTCACGTGGACCCGTTAACGCAGTGACATAACCGGTTAGTGGAAGACCAACCGCACTGCGGCATAATAGGCTAGCAACAATATCAAACTCTTCAAAGGTTGGAACAATACGCTCCATACCCATGACTGCGATATGTGTTTTTGGCAAACTAGTGGCTAGACGTGCGTTACCTTCGTTGGTTACTAAAGTAACGGTGCCAGATTCTGCAATCGCAAAGTTACATCCAGTAATACCAATTTCAGCTTCAAGGAAATCATGGCGAATATGCTCACGGACAAAGCGGGTCATGGCTTCAGGATCTGAGGTGCCGTCATAACCGAGCTTTTCTTTGAACACTTCGCGAATTTGGGTACGGTTTTTATGTAATGCGGGTACAACAATGTGAGATGGAGCATCACAATCATCGACTTGTAGAATATATTCGCCTAAATCGGTTTCGATAATTTCGCAATTATTGCGCTGAATCATCTGGTTCATGCCGATTTCTTCAGTCACCATTGATTTAGATTTTACGATCTTCTTGGCGTTCTTTTTCTTTACAATTGTTTCGATGTAGTTGGTTGCATCTTCCGCAGTCGCAGCAAAGAAAACATGGCCACCATTTTTTTCTACATTTTCACTAAGTTGTTGTAAGTAGTAATCAAGATTTTCAAGCACATGGTTACGAATATCCATGCCCATTTCACGCCATTGTTCCCAGTTACCGAGTTTTTCAGCAGCAACTGCGCGGCTTTTAAACATACGTTCTTGTGCGTTGGCAACGGCGGCACGCATAGATTCGTCTTTCATTTTTAGATGAATACGATCTTTAAATTTAACGTTGCTAGTTTTCATTGACATAATAATGACCTCTTAACGACTCATCAGCACATCAACAATGTGCATTACTTTAATAGGTTGACCTTCACGGCTAATACGACCACCAATATTTAATAAACAACTAATATCAGCACCAATTAAGAAGTCAGGTTTTACTGCGCTAATGTGCTGTACTTTTTCAGTCACCATTTCACCTGAAATTTCAGACATCTTGACAGAGAAAGTGCCACCGAAACCACAACATGTTTCTTGGTTATCGATAGGTAACAGCTCAAGACCTTCAACATTATTCAATAAAATAAGTGGCTCTTCGCGTACGCCTAATTTACGAATAAGGCTACAAGATGGGTGATAAACGCCTTTACCTTTAAGACGTGCGCCGACGTTTTCTACACCTAATTGACGAACGACAAATTGAGTTAACTCAAATAAGCGGTCAGCAACTTTTTGTGCGCGGGCAGCCCATTCAGGCTCATCTTCTAAATAATGTGGGTATTTCTTCATAGAAGCGGCACACGAACCAGCAGGCGTCACAATCGGATAATCATTGATTTCAAAAGCTTCGATCATGCTTTTCATTGCGGGCTTGCTTTTTTCGATATAACCACTGTTTAATGCGGGTTGACCACAACACCCTTGGCGTTCAGGAAAAATCACTTCACATTCTAGCTGCTCAAGCAGTTGTACCGTCTTTTTAGCAACTTCTGCTTTTACAGTATCGCCAAGACAAGTGACAAAAAAGTTTACCTTCATTTTATTGCTCCAATGGCGTAAAGGCGCCTGAAATGTTGACGTTAAACTAGCGGTTGGCGTCTGCTTTACACAGTACGCCAACCTATTTTATTTAATCGTTAAAGAAACATACTCACTATTGCGACAATTACACCATATAAAATCATTGGAATAACCGTTCGTTTAATGATGTAGCCTTCTTTATTGGCAATACCAAGTATGGCTGATACTGCAATAATATTATTTATACATACCATATTACCCATTGCGCCACCGACCGATTGCAACGCTAGAATGATTGTTTCTGGCAAGTTGACAGTATGAGCAATACTTTGTTGAATCGCACCAAAAGTTAGGTTGGAAACCGTTGCAGAACCAGAGAAAAATGCGCCTAAAGCTCCTAGATAAGCAGCACAATATTGCCAATTTTTACCCAGTAAATCTGCAAACGCGTTACCTGTTGTCATGATGGGAGAGTTATCACTACCAATCATCATAAATTTCACCATAATTAACGCACCAACAAGGGCAATAAAAGGCGTTTTGATTCGTGATGCTGTGTCGCTAAATACTGTTGTTACTTGATGTCTGTTCATTTTTAAAAAAGGAATTGACACGAAAACAACCAAGAAAAAAGGTATTAATGCCGGTACATATAGCGTTTTGTATGCCCATGCTGTATCGGTACCTAAAATTTGACTAATGTGAATAATCAAAGCTTGGCTAATATGTAAGTCGGCAAAGCCTAAGTGGAAATCCCACATAGGGGTTGCATCGTTTAACATGCCTTTTAACCCTAATTGTTTGATACGAGTTATTATTAAAATAGCGATCAGTAACAGGGTTGGTGCCATGGCTTTAAACACGCGCCCAAAGGGTAAAGCAACCGTTGTGTTTTCTGTGTCTGTTGGTACTTTCTTTTCTAAACCAATATTGTAGCGTGCAAATAGTATCGATAATGTTAAGCCAATAGCGCCACCAATAAGCGCTGGGAACTCATTGTTCCATTGTGCAAGCCATACGTAAGGCAATGTACATGACCAAATGCTAAGCTGAATAAAAATAATGTTACGACGAATTTGTTGCCAGCTAACAATAAATTTCAATGCAATAACAGGAATGACAATTGCCGCTGCTGTATGCATGATGGCTGATAATCTACCTACATGAAGTAGTTCTACATCTGACAGTCCTAAGTGACCTAATCCAAACCATATTGGTGTTCCTACTGCGCCAAAAGAAACGGGAACAGAGTTCATTACTAACGCTAACATGGCGACCCGTAGCGGGTTAAAACCAAGTCCAACCAGAATTGGAGCTGCAATGGCTGCGGGGGTACCAAAGCCTGACGCACCTTCAATCATAAAAGCAAATGCCCAACCAATGATCATTAACTGACCGACTTGGTTTTTACTAATGCCTTCTAACCATTGTTTAATGACATCTTCACAGCCTGAAATTGAGAGGGTTCGATTTAATAAAACCGCACCAGCAATAATAGAGATAGGTGTAAGAGCTGATAAAGAGCCTGAAATAATGTTTGCGGCTAATAAACGGCCGCTAGTGCCAAAATAAATTAATTGTAAGATACCAATAAGTAATGCAGTTAAAGGTAATGCAACATGTGAAGGTAGTGCATTTTTTTTTGTCATCATCCAAATTAATAATAAAATTGGAATGACAGATATTGCTAGATTAAGCATATTTTTTTCCCTGGCTGAGTCGTCTTATTTCCATCTTTAAATAGACGAATTTTATTTCTATTTATTATTACTATATGAATAGTGTTTTTGCACTGAATTCTCTCTGTGGGAATATCATTGTATGCATGAAAACGAAACTTTCTATCTATTTTTTTTTGCTATTTATCATACCTATTGATTAAATGTGATGTAAATATAGACAGTAAATAATAACCTTTAAAATAGTCACTAAGAATCAATTGGTTATGATCTTTTTGTGTGTAAATAGCCAATCTGATTATGTCATTATTGGAAACAATGTATTTGCATAAATAAGCTAATATATCAAGGGTTTATTTCTAAAGATAAAACTCTAACTGCCCATAAAGTATAATAATTATCATTACAGTTATTGTTTGAGTGTTAATATTAGAGAATGTTTGATAAATAATGTATTGAGTATGATTAATTGAAATATAAAAAACATTATTTAGTAATTTTAAAATATATTAATTGAATTAAATAATAACATATTAATGCTATTTCGAGGGGGAATGATATTTACTATTAAATATAATAAATATTTACTCATAAGTGAGGGGGCTATATGTGATTATTTAAGAATATGGGTCTATTTTGAATTGGTATTAATTACCGTATGTAAGAAAGATAACGCAGCACTGCAATCGTTACGACTCATGAACCATTGCTTCTGATTAACTTCTAATGGCAGAACTTCGAGCCAGCGTTGACATACCCATGTAATATCATCAAATTGGGGATCAGGGTAATAACGGGCATGATCTGGATGTTGTTGGAATAGTTTTTTTAATTTATCTGAAATATTTTTATCAATAAAAGCAATATTTTTACTGTGCCAGTTAGGCACTGGTGAAGTATCCCCGATATAAAGATTATCGTGTTCTTGCCAGTGATTATTGATCAAAAACATTTCGGTACCTTGAATCGTAATACTCATGAATCCATTGGGTAGTGGATCAAAATCAGTAATTATGACCCGAGTACCAAAATGACAAAGATTGTTATCAATTTTCATACAGAGCCCGAAACCATGATGATTCGCGGTGGCGAGTTTAACCAAGCGCATATAACGTTGTTCGTAAATCTGTAATTTACAAATACCATTAGGTAGCAAATAAATATCAACGGGGAAAAGTGGTAATTGCATAATAATAACCCTAAGACATACATATTGATGATAAGTAAATAGCCGCTCGAGATATAATTATTATGTTGGTCGGGCACCTTTAATCAGTATAAGCAGACAAAAATAGAACAATGTCTGCTTTATGATACTAGGGTAAAATAAAAGACTGTTTAGTCACATAGCATTATGTTTTTAATACTTGGCATATTGCCTGAGTTAAACATGACAGTTGTGCTGACGTAATAATATAAGGTGGCATAATATAGATAAGACGCCCAAAAGGACGGATCCATACGCCAGCATTAACAAAAGCCTGTTGTATTTCAACCATATTGACGGGGTGATGTAATTCAATCACACCAATGGCACCTAACCAACGTACTTGTTTTACTTTATCAAGTGCTGCAATTGGGGGTAATTCAGTCGCTAGTTGTTCTTCAATTGATGCAACTTGTTGTTGCCATTGGTTTTGTTCTAGTATTTCAAGGCTAGCATTAGCAACGGCACAGGCGAGAGGGTTGCCCATAAATGTCGGACCATGCATAAAACACCCTGCATCACCACTGCATACTGTATCTGCAATTTTTTTATGCGTGATGGTTGCTGATAATGTCATATATCCGCCAGTAAGTGCCTTGCCAACACACATAATATCTGGGCTAATATTGGCATGCTCACAGGCAAACATTTTTCCTGTTCGACCAAATCCGACGGCAATTTCATCTGCAATTAATAACACGCCATAATCATCACATAATTCACGTACTCGACGTAAATAAGTCGAATGATATAGACGCATTCCTCCAGCACCTTGCACTATCGGCTCTAAAATAACGGCAGCAATCTGTTGGTGGTGCTGTACTAATTTATTGGAAAAATCGGTAATGTCATCTTCGTTCCATTCATCCCAGAAGCCACACTGAGGCGAATCCGCAAAAATATGGTCAGGAACAAAGCCTTTATAAAGACTGTGCATTGAGTTATCAGGATCTGTGACTGACATAGCAGCAAAAGTATCGCCATGATAACCATGTCTGAGGGTTAAAAACTTAGCGCGAGATTGGCCTTTAGCATGCCAATATTGCAATGCCATTTTAAGGGCAACTTCAACTGCGACCGAACCAGAATCGGCCAAGAAAACAGTATCTAAGCCTTGTGGTGTCATTGATACTAATTTTTTACAGAGATCAACCGCTGGTTGGTGAGTGATACCGCCAAACATAACATGTGACATTTTATCCAGTTGATTTTTAGCCGCTGCAGTCAGATGTGGGTGACTATAGCCATGAATTGCTGACCACCATGAAGCCATACCATCAATTAATTGAGTGCCATTTTCAAGGGTAATATACACCCCATTAGCATTGGTTACAGGGTAACATGGAAGCGGATTGATGGTTGATGTGTAAGGATGCCAAATATGGCGTTGATCGAATTTAATATCGATTGCGAGTTCTTTTCGCACACTAGTAAACCTAAATTGTTATTCAAGGTTGACAGTCTACGTACTATTAGTAGACTAGCCAACAGCTAAAAGATGAGTCAATCTCTATTTGATTAAATTTTATACGAGTGATATCAGCATAAAAGCGGCTCTACATCGTTTTTATTCTTATCAACAATAGAGTACTTTTGAATAATAAAAATATAAAAGAGGGGTGTATTGTGGACGTTCGTAGCAATTGGACTGTTGAGGAAGTACAAGCTTTATTTCAGAAACCATTTATGGATTTAGTTTTTGAAGCACAACAGGTTCATCGTCAATTTCATCAACCGAATCAAGTGCAAGTCAGCACTTTACTGTCAATTAAAACAGGTGCTTGCCCTGAAGACTGTAAATATTGTCCCCAAAGCGCACATTATCGTACTGATATAGAAAAAGAGCGTTTATTAGAAGTTGATCGTGTGTTGGATGCTGCACTGAAAGCCAAGCAATCAGGAGCAACACGTTTTTGTATGGGAGCTGCATGGAAAAATCCTAAAGATCGCGATATGCCATATTTGCTTGATATGGTGCAAGGCGTTAAAAAACTGGGGCTGGAAACATGCATGACACTGGGTATGATTACGACAGATCAGGCTCAGACATTAGCGGCGGCAGGGCTGGATTACTACAACCATAATCTTGATACGTCTCCTGAGTATTACGGCAATATTATTACCACACGGACTTATCAAGACCGGTTAGATACCTTGGCACATGTGCGTGATGCAGGTATGAAAATCTGTTCTGGTGGCATCATCGGAATGGGAGAAAGCGCGCGAGATCGTGTCGGTCTGCTGGTGGAATTAGCCAACTTGCCCGTTCATCCTGAAAGTGTGCCTATTAATATGCTGGTAAAAGTAAAAGGGACGCCATTGGAAAATGCAGAGAGTGTCGATCCATTTGATTTTATTAGTATTATTGCAGTTGCTCGAATTATCATGCCACAATCAGCGGTAAGGCTTTCTGCGGGGCGAGAAGATATGAATGAGCAAATGCAAGCCTTGTGTTTTATGGCGGGTGCAAATTCTGTGTTCTATGGTTGTAAGCTGTTAACTACACCAAACCCAGGTGAAGATAAAGATATACAACTCTTTGCCAAACTGGGTATTAATAGCCAACATCAAGTAGCAAAACCTGATGATATTCAAGCTCAAGAATTATTAGAACAAGTCGTAGAACGGGTTGTGGCACGTCCAACAAAAGATGACATATTCTATGATGCCTCTCTTTAATTTACGTCATCAACAAGCACTTATCGCACGCCAGCAACAAGGCCTTTATCGGCAATTACAGTGCCATGATGTAAATTCAAAAATATTAAATTTTGCTAGTAATGATTATCTTGGGTTAGCACAAGAGCCTAAAATCATCACTGCCTGGCAACAAGGGTTGGCGAAATATGGTGCGGGTAGTACGGCTTCACCTTTAGTGACTGGTTTTCAACCGCCACATGTGGATTTAGAACAACAATTAACTGAATGGTTGGGATATCAACGCGCGTTATTATTTAACAGCGGTTTTAGTGCCAACCAAGCGGTGCTTTTTACACTATTACAAGCCCAGGATCAGTTATTCCAAGATAAGCTTAATCATGCCTCTTTAATTGAAGCGGGTATGTTATCACCTGCAAAGATGAAGCGTTTTGCTCATAACGATATAGCTGCGTTACAACGACAGCTTTCAAAAATAAAAGAAGGACTCGATACCGCATCATTGGTGGTGACAGAAGGTGTTTTTAGTATGGATGGCGATTGTGCGCCGCTAACATCATTACGAGAAATAACAACCCAACATCAAACTTGGCTGATGGTTGATGATGCACATGGCTGTGGTGTACTAGGAGATGAAGGACAAGGGAGCTGTCATCAAGCAGGTATAAAAGCCGATATATTGATTATTACTTTTGGTAAAGCCTTTGGTATACAAGGTGCTGCGGTATTGTGTAGTCAAGACACCGCAGAATATCTAGTGCAATTTGCTCGTCATTATATCTATTCAACAGCCATGCCTCCTGCTCAGGCAGCTGCATTAAGTCAAGCTTGCACCTTAATTCAGACACAATCTTGGCGTCGAGAAAAGTTACAGGCATTGTCTGAGTCTTTAAATCACTATCTTGATAATAGTCAGGGTCTTATACCGACGATCACGCCTATAAAACCAATGATTATTGGTGATAGTTGCCAAACGATGGCGATCGCTGCTCAATTACAACAACGGGGCATTAAAGTGGGGGCTATTCGTCCACCAACCGTTGCACCACACAGTGCGCGTTTACGAATAACACTGACAGCCAATCATAATGAAAGTGATATTCGTCAGTTGGCTCTTGCTATGAATGAGGTTATCGATGCTGGATGATAAACAAACTAACGCTGCATTTTTAATTGAACAATCAAAGAAGTTGTCGATAGCGAATGCTTTTGGGCGTGCCGCCCCGCATTACGATAAATCAGCCGCATTTCAACGCCAAGTTGGGCATCAATTAATCGCATTAATACCAAAGCGGCAGGTGCAACCCGCTAAACTATCAGTGATTGATGTTGGGTGTGGAACTGGATATTTCAGTGCAGAATTACACCAACAAGGATTTGAAGTAACGGCGGCAGATATCTCTGCTGAAATGTTATTACAGGCGCAGCAACGATGTGGAGCTCATTGTCAGTATTTACAGACCGATGCTGAAAATATTGCGATGGCAAATGATAGCTATAATATCGCGTTTAGTAATTTAGCATTACAGTGGTGTGATGATTTAAGTGTGCCGTTACGAGAGTTACAACGAGTTGTTAAATCAGATGGTGCTATTTTCTTTACCACATTAATGAATGGCTCATTAAATGAACTTAAACACGCATGGTCACAGATTGATGATAAGCCACATGTTAATAGGTTTAAGACACAACAGCGTATTGAAGCTGAAATTATACAATCAGGTCTAATGATTGAAACATTAGAATGTAAGCCTATAACAGTATATTACTCTACCGCAATGAAATTGATGCGAGATTTAAAAGGTATTGGGGCGACCCATTTACAGCAACAGCGCACATCGGGGTTAGTGGGGCGACAGACCTTCATGGAATTAGAAGATGCCTATGATAAACATAGATTAAATAATGGATTATTACCCGCGACCTATCAGGTATGTTTTGGAGTATTAAAAAATGCATAAAGCGTATTTTGTAACAGGGACAGATACCGATGTCGGTAAAACTGTTTGTAGTTGTGCTATTTTAAATGCTGCGGAGCAGGCAAGTATTGCGATGGTAGGGTATAAACCTATTGCTTCTGGTTGTGATAGAACACCACAAGGATTACGAAATAGTGATGCTTTATTACTGCAACAAGCATCATCGGTTAGCGTAACTTATGATGAAGTTAATCCTTATCGTTTTTATCGCCCTGTATCTCCTCATATTGCAGCTGCAGAAGAACGAAAAATCATTGAGTTTAAAATATTATCGCAAGGTTTAGCACACCTTAAAACTAAATCTGATTGTGTGCTGATTGAAGGGGCGGGAGGGTGGCGAGTACCCGTAAATAACACCGATTGTTTGTCGTCGTGGGTAAAGCAAGAGCAGTTACCAGTGATTATCGTGGTAGGAGTCAAACTTGGTTGCTTAAACCATGCCTTATTAACAGCAGAAGCTATTCAAGGTGATGGACTAACAGTCGTAGGATGGATTGCAAATTGTACCGAACCTAAAACGGATAATTATACAGCGATGATAACGTGGTTAGAACAGCAGTTACCTGGGAATAAAATCGCTGAAATTCCTTATCTCCCTCATAACCAAGGATTAAATTTAGGTACGTATATTGATTTAGCAATATTATGCTAAATAAAGGGATTAATAAAAACAACAAAAGGCACATTGCGTGCCTTTTGTTTTAATTGATAGAGATAAACTAATTAGATGAGTTAAGTCCAATTAGCATTTCTGATGTTTCTGTTGTTGGTGCTGGATGACCAGCTTGATCAAGGCCTAGTTCTTTACATGCTTCATCCATGGACATTCCAAGATGGCAACGCAAAATATCTATAGCAACTTGATAACTTTCATTATTAGTCATGAATCCTCCCTGCTTCATTGTGTGTTCTGTTTCATAACAATACGTAAACAATAATCGAGTTATACTATGAAAGCAATACGACCAAAGTCTAATCTGTCTTTATTTTAATAATTATTTATGTACCTGTAAAAATTAAGTGTAATTTAAATGTTAGTTTTTTGGGCTGTTACTAGTTATATTTTATATTTATTTTGTCGCCATATGAGGGGTATTTGAATTAAATAAGAATTAGTAACAATTTAACACTTTAATTTACAGCCATATTATTCGAATATAGTTAGTAATAGTTACTTGATTGTACCAAGAAGATGAAAAAATAGAGTCTTATAAGGTATAAATCCAAACAAATAATATTCTTTCAATTGGAGTAATGATAGATATGAAACGTATTGCGTTGTTTCTAGCAACGAACCTTGCTGTAATGTTGGTGTTTAGTATTGTACTTAACATTGTATATGCGGTAACAGGAATGCAACCAGGCAGTCTTTCTGGATTGTTAGTAATGGCGGCTTTGTTTGGTTTCGGTGGTTCATTAATTTCTTTAATGATGTCAAAGTCAATGGCATTACGTTCAGTAGGTGGCGTTGTAATTGAACACCCGCGTAATGAGACTGAACATTGGCTAATCAATACTGTTGCTCGTCAAGCAGAACAAGCGGGTATTGGTATGCCTACCGTGGCTATTTATGATGCGCCAGATATTAACGCTTTTGCAACCGGAGCAAAACGTGATGATTCATTAGTTGCAGTATCAACAGGCTTACTGCATAGCATGACTCGTGATGAGGCTGAAGCAGTATTAGCTCACGAAATCAGTCACGTTGCTAATGGTGATATGGTTACGATGACCTTAATGCAAGGTGTAGTAAACACCTTCGTTATTTTTGTTTCTCGTCTTGTTGCTGGCGCCATTAGTGGCGTTAATAGTAATAGTGAAGACGGCGAGGGTGGTGGTAGTTATATGACCTACTTTATCGTATCTTCAATTATGGAAGTACTGTTTGGTTTCCTCGCCAGTATTTTGACTATGTGGTACAGCCGTCATCGTGAATTTTATGCTGATGCAGGTTCTGCAAAGCTGGTCGGTCGTGACAAAATGATTGCGGCACTTGAGCGTTTAAAAGTGAGTCAAGAACCGCATTTAGAAGGCTCAATGATGGCGTTTGGTATTAATGGAAAGAAGTCATTATCTGAATTATTTATGACTCACCCACCACTAGAAAAGCGTATTGACGCATTACGCCGTGGTGAGTATGTAAAATAATCATTCGCAAATTATTGCGCATTAATAATAAGCCCTCTAACTATACTTTCAAGCTGAAAGTATAGTTAGAGGGCTTTTTTATGCTGGTTATTTATGAATTTCTTTAAGATGATTTATTCTTCATATACTTTTCTGTATATCCATATCTGAGGGGTTAATTGTTGCCCGCAATAATCTTAGAACGTATTTTTCTCTATAGTAATTAGTTATCAATCTTTGATACTTTTTTTGCTAAAACGAGATTTTGCTGCTAATTTTTTAAAAATTTGACGTTTTTTCGTATATTATTGATACCAAATCTAAATATGACAATGTGAAAAATTAAAAATATTATGTTTATTTGTCATTTTATTGTAATGCTCGTTTTATTAGTGAAAGGTTGTCGTTTATGTTTAAAGTACTGTTAGGTATTGTAATTTTTTGTTTTATGCTTCCAGTGTCGGTTGTTCATGCTGCTAGTGGAGATGAAGCAAAGCCGTATTCCGAACAGAGTATTTATGAAAAGCCAATGATTGAACGGTATGTGCTTGATGAATTGAAGTCATTGCGAATGGATCAGCAAGATCTTGAACGCCGAATTACGCGAGATATAACTGATAGAGAATTATCTGTTGCTGATAAATCAATGAATTACGCGAATGTTACCGTAACTTACTTTTTCTATATTATTGCTGGTGTTGCATCATTAATCGCACTTATTGGTTGGCAATCAATGCGTGAAATAAAAGAAAATACTAAGCGTATGGCAGAAGTACAATTAAAAGATATTTCTGAAAATTATGAGCAAAAATTTAAAGCATTAGAACGGGACTTAAAGCGTAAAACACGCATTATTAGTGAAAATAACCGCGAAATAGAAAAAATTAACGAAGTACATAACTTATGGCTGCGAGCGCAAAGCTCTCAAACACCAGAGCAAAAATTAGAAATCTATGACGAAATATTAAAAGTTCGCCCTGGTGATTTAGAAGCATTAACTTATAAAGCTGATGTCACAATGGAAATGAGAGAGTTTCACTGGGCATTAAGTTTATGTAATCGAGTCTTGGAAGTAGATGATACAAATGCCCACGCCTTATATCAACGAGCTTGTGCCTATGCTTGTTTGGGCGTGGAGGAACAAGCCATATCAGATCTTGAACGTGCGATTAAAGATAGTACATCATTACGGGAATTGGCCGCTGATGAAGATGATTTTGAAAATTTACGAGGCAATGAACGGTTTGAGTTATTACTCGTGGGTACTGACGGTTGATAATAGATGGGTATCGGTAATTACAACTCAACATTGCATTTTTAATGCTAGTAAAAACAAGGAAATAAGCATAATTTTATAAGTAGGATGGAATTTAAGGAAAACGAATATGACTAACTTCCAGTTTTACACTTATGAACTGCCTTGTTTTAACTGTCACGTACATCAGGCTAAAACTGATCTTGGTTGGTTAACGTCAAGCATGAAGGCTGATATTGTTGATCAAATTAATGAAATGTTGCAGCAACGTGGTAGTGACTATAAACCTTATTTTACAGTACAGATTATTTGTTCTGCCGATGAAGCAAAAGATTACCTACTGTTAAATTATTATAATTATTCTGAGCCTGAAATTAATCACGGCAATATCAAGCCAACTGTACTTACTGATATTGATGAGCAAATATCAGATCACATGACTGCCGAAGGTGTTGTTATCTTTAGTCATGAAATAGAATTACAAAACTGTGATGATTGCTTTCAAGATAATGCTAAGTAATTAGAAAGTAGGGACAGAATAATGTTGTGGAATACTTGTGAGGAAAAAACGAAAGTTGCACTTGATCGCGGTGATGTCTTACCGTTGACAAGCGACGATATGATTTATCAGCAACAAGGAGTTAACTATATTGTTAATTTACTTACTGATAATATGAAAATAAAACATTCTCCTGCTGTATCAGCACAAGATCCGTTTGTAGCACCGTATACTCATTGTGATTATATAACGGATATGGATGAGGATTATGTGTGCTTATTAAATCGTTTTCCAATAGTGGTTCCGCATTTATTAATTTGTGCTAAAGATTATATTCCGCAAACATCAGTACTCACATTAGCGGATTTTACTGCATGGGTTCAAGGTATTACTCGCAGTGATGTGCTTGGTTTCTTTAATGCAGGACACAATGCGGGCTCAAGCCAAATGCATCGCCACATGCAGCTTGTAAGGACATCCATTCCTTTGGAATTTCAAATAATAAATGGACTGTTACCGTTTAAGCATGTGGTTTTTAAATATACCGTTCTAAATTCTAACCAGCTCTATGCGGATTATTTGATTGCAATGGAATCGCTAAAGCTAAACACCACACAGTTAGTTAATGGGTTAGCTGAATGTTTACCTTATAATATTTTACTGACAGAACGCTGGATGTTGGTTATCCCTCGAATTAAAAATCAAGTAGAAACCTTGTCGGGTCATGGCGTTAACTTTAGTGGTCGTTTTTTAGTCAGTTCTGAGCAACAATTAGCATGGCTAGAAAATTATGGCTTTATGCGATTTTTAACTGATTGTGGTTTTGAACAAAAATAACCGCATAATTGCCTGATATTTAAACAGTTGTGCTGTAAAGACTTTACAACTGATAGGGTTGTTATTACTATAGCGGCCATGGAGAGATGGCTGAGCGGTTGAAAGCACTGGTCTTGAAAACCAGCATACGTTTATAGCGTATCTAGGGTTCAAATCCCTATCTCTCCGCCACACATTAAAAAGCCGCTATTTATTAGCGGCTTTTTTCGTTTACATAAAAGCAGGTTCAAATCCTCTAATGCCCTAAGCAGCTCCACCACATTTAAGAAAACCGTTAATGAAAATTAGCGGTTTTTTTTCGTTTGTATAAAAGCAGGTTCAAACCCTCTAATACCCTGAGCAGCTCCGCTACAATATTAAGAACTATGTTTATACATTGAATATCCAAACTAACCACGCGTCATTCCTACTGTGTGGTTACGGACGAGATAGGGAATCTACTATTAGCATGTCGTAGTGTTATTGTTTGGCTTGATATTTCAGCTAATTTTTTAATGATGCTTTTAATGCTCAAATATGCGGTGAATAGATTGTGGATGATTATCTGTGTCATTCTTTGTGATAATGATTACGATATAAAAAAGCTGCTAGCAAGGCTAACAGCTTTATTGTTTGGCGCTATAACCGATAATTATTCACAAGCACTACAAGCTTGTAATGCGATTTCATGCTCTAAAGTCACTTGACCCAATGCTGTTGTACTTGCAGCGATTTCTTGTTCAATATCTTTAAGATCATCAGCATCAATGCCGTTGGATGTTAACTCATCTTCAGTGTAACCAAATGCATTTAACAATAGGTAGTCACGTGCCTCTTCTGGGCTACAAGTTATAACCACTGTAAGATCATCATCAAATGCGGCATCACCCGTGATAATTGCTGTAATTTGTTGTTGAACGCTATCGTGCATTGTTGGTGTTAACCAACCTAAATCAGCTTCAGCAGTATTTTTACGACAATCAAAGCAAGGAAGGCGTTGAGAATAGCTCTGAAAATTGTTCATGGAAAGTATCCTGATCACGGTATTAATATTGCTTCGCAACTTATGCTAATTTGCGTTTAATTACTAGCATAAACGTGAAATATTTATTCCAATATGAATCATATTATTTAATCTAACTATAAGCATCCTCAAATATCATTAAGAGCGGATTTTAATGATGTTAGGAAGATGGTTGTAGATTCAGTTGTTATAGTGTCGCTCTGTAGACTAAGATAACAGCATATAAAAATAGCTATTAGCATCATAGAGATAATATTGTCGTAGATGGATGGCGTAAGGGGATAAGTATGAAAAAGATAATAATAGCAGTAGCTATAGCAATTACAGTAGCAGGATGTGCAGGAACACCATCAAATAGTTATACCGTTGATAATGCAGCTGGCGTGTCATCTTGGGAATTATGCAGAAATATTGGTTATCATGAGTTTTTTAATCGTACTCAAAAAGCACAGCAATTAACCCATTATGTAGTTAACCGTGGTGATGTTGATCCTCAAGCTTGCCAAGCAGCAGCTGCGGACGGAAAGAAATTTGCTGAAGCGGAATACAGTAAAACGGGTGGTTACTAATCGTTTAGATACGCTTACTTACAATATTGTTTGCTAATTATTTATTGGTCTCAGTTATAATTTATAAAATACGAATGGTGATTATTTCACCATATTTTTATTGTAAGTAGGGATCACTATTATTATGAAAAAAAGCGCATTGCTTGTTATGTGTGTATTAAGCACATTATCACTGACTACTGTTTCATCGGTAGCACTTGCCAATGATCGTCCGACGATCTTACCGAGTGGACAATCAGGATTGCAGACATGGAATAAAGAGTCTGTATATAACAAAGGTGATAGCGTGCGTTATGTTGGACGACTGTGGGTCGCTAAATGGTGGACGCAAGGCGATCGTCCTCAGCGTAATAATAAATCAGGCCCATGGAAGTTAGTTCGTCTTAATAGCAATGGTAATAATTATGACGATAACGACTACAATGATAATGATTATACTAAGCCCAATAGTTTTAAAGTAACGCGTTATCGTGAAGGTTTTAAATACAGTGCGGGCGATAGAGTACGCATGCCAAATGGTAATGTATACCGTTGCCGTGATTGGCCGGCAACGCCATGGTGTGAGTTGGCAGGGTATGCTCCTGGTAAAACACAGCACTGGCGTGATGCGTGGTCTCGAGTAAAGTAAGACTATTGTACTGAGTATCTGCTGTGAAAGCAGATACTCATTGATAGCTTTTATTTGTGAGGTTGTTTCGTTGATGGACGTCGAAACACATTTACTTTTTCAATGCGGTTGTGTTCAATGGCGAGGATTTCAAAACGCCATCGTTGCCAATTAATGATGTCACCATTTTTAGGTAACCCACCTTTAATCCACATTAACATGCCATTTAATGTTTGATAGCCATTTTGATCTTCATCGGGTAATTTTTTTAAATCTAATAAGTCTTTTACAACTGTGATTGGAATTAATCCATCGAGATGCCAATTATTATCGGCTATTTTTTTCGACCACACGTCAGTAGGATCTTGCGAGTTAAATTTGCCTGTCAGTGCTTCAAGTATATCTCGTGGTGTGACTATTCCTTGAATATCGCCGTATTCATCGACGACAAACGCAATTTCAGCACCAGAATCTTGGAACATATCTAGCAGATCTGTACCTGTCCATGTTTCAGGTATAAAGAGTGGTTGAGTCACATAATCAATAATATTTTTAGGTGTGTCTTTATTGTTATCGAGTTCAAATTGTAGTAATTGTTTAGCTGTGATCGTGCCTTTAATATCATCGATTGTGTGGCTGCAAACGGGTAAGCATGAGAAAGGACTCGCCAGTAATTTTTGCTGATAACTTTCTACGGTATGGTCAAGATCAAGGTAACTAATCGCGTTTCTAGGTGTCATCATTGATGAAATTTTACGATCATCAAAATGGAACACATTACGCACCATAGTATGTTCTTGCTGGTGAATAATACCGGTTTGAGAGCCTTCAGTTATAATGGCTTTGATATCTTCTTCTGTTAAATGAGTACTGTTGGTGGTGCTTTTACTAAATATACGTAAAAATAACTCAGTAGATCCCGCTAATAAGATAATAAAGGGACGCGATAAGCTGGATAAAAAAGCAATGGGACGTGCAACACGTAGTGCTAATGGCTCTGCATTGACTTGAGCATAACGCTTCGGTATTAGTTCACCAATAACAATAGAGAAATAAGTGATGATAATAACAGCAATGATAGTTGCGGAAACTGATGCTGTATGGGCTTGAACACCAAAAGAGGTTAGCCATGATGAAATAGGTCCAGCAAGCGCTGCTTCACCGATAACACCGTTTAGAATACCAATAATGGTAATGCCAATTTGAATGGTTGATAGAAAAGTGGTTGGTTTATTGGCTAATTTTAATGCTGTAATTGCTGCAGTATTACCTTCGTCTGCAAGTACTTGTAGACGATTTTTACGTGAAGTAACAAGGGCTATTTCTGACATGGCAAACCAGCCATTTAGAATAACCAAGAAAATAAGGATTGCGATACTCATTAAAACTCCTAGCAATAAAATAGGCGAATTTATGATGAGAATCGATAAATAAGTCCGCCAAATAGGGTGAATCGCCTATGAGGCCACTTCCTCCATCATTATAACTCGCATGTGGAAATATAAAATCCACATTTCAGTTAAATAATTTATTAATTTTCAAATGTGTCATGATTTAGTGTTATCAGCCTTATTAATATAAAGAGATAGCTTAAAAATAGACAAATAAAAATTAGAAAAATAGGGAGAAGACAAACATGAAAACATTATGGGCAATATGTGTGCTAGTGATCTCTGGTTCAGTGATGGCATCAACACAAACCGCAACACTTAATTGTGATGAGGCGTATTCGACACTTGAAATTAATCAATGCGCTGAAGATAAATTAGCTCTTGCTGAACAGCAGTTACAAGTTTATTTAGCACAAAGTATTCATCAAAACAGTGCAGATAAAGCATTGGTTGATGCTATTAATATTGCACAAAAACAATGGTTACTATATCGCAAGACAGAATGTAATGCTGTATACACACAGTGGCAACAGGGAACCATTCGTGGAGTGATGGCGTTATCTTGTCAATTAACAATAACTCAACAACGAACACTGACATTATGGCAAAACTACCTGCGTCCAATGGACAGTAGTACGGCAGTATTACCGATGCCAATTGTTGATAATGAGTAAGAGATAAATTAGCCAAACGTGACTATTTCTTACTTCGTATTTGTTAAATACAAAAATCATTGCCCTATTTTAAGATTAAACTTATGAAATATTACTTATCTATACAAATCACCGCGATTCTTTTTGGGCTATCAGCAGTGATTGGTGAGCAACTTAATGTCAGTGTTATGACCATTGTTTTTGGTCGCAGTTTGTTAGCAGTACTAACTCTTATTATTTTATTGAAATTAGATCATCAATCTTTTTTTCCAACCGCAACAAAAAGTGCCATTTTTAAACTTATCTTAAATGGTTCGTTACTCGCAATACATTGGTTTTGTTTTTTTATGGGTGTAAAAAAAGGGGGCGTAGCAGTTGGAACGTTAGGGTTTGCCTGTTTCCCTTTATTTATCATATTAATTGAATCTGTGTTTATGGGGAAAAAGATTGGTCCAATTGATATATTGATATGTATTCTTATTGCAATTGGTTTAATTATTATTACTCCTCATTTCTCGTTTGATATAAATAATCTTGGTTTAGTGTGGGGTATTTTAGCGGCGATTACGAATGCCTTATTTATTATCTTTAATCGAAGTATCAGCCTTAAAATTCATCCATTACAATCAGCATTTGCTCAGTGTCTTGGCTGTCTTTTATTATCATTACCTTTTGGTATGACAGGAATGTTCACGTTACAGCCTATCGATATGTTATTGATGGTTATTTTAGGAGTGTTCTCGACCGCAATTGCACAAACATTATTGGTTTTTTCATTACAAGGGTTAAAAGCAAAAACAGTTTCAATGATCATCACTCTAGAGCCTGTTTATGCCATTATGTTTGTATGGATTTTATTTGCTGAAAAGCCAACAGTGACAACATTGTTCGGTATGTTATTTATTATTACAGCTGCAATATTTGCATCATTGAAAAAATACCGATAAAGCGGTCATTAATATTATGTCTGTATAATTTGATAATTGAAGAAAAGCCGTAGCATTTTAATGCGACGGCTTTTTCTAAGCTCGATATAACGCTGCTATTTAACTGTATTGTAATTGTTTTTTACGGTACATAATGGCGGCGATAGCGGGTAGGCTAAAGATAATAAAGCCAGAAATTAAGGCAATGGCTGCGGTATTTTTATCAATGCTTGCTGGCACATCAAAAGAAACAAAAATAGTAACGAAACAACTGATTAATCCAAGCGTTGACGCTATAACCATACCGATTTTGCCACCAGGAACGCGGAATGGACGATCAATATGTTGATGCTTACGACGTGATGCTAAGAAACTGATAAAGATACAAATGTACATTACCATGTAAAGTTGCGTCATAAGAATGTTCAATAACCACATGCCTTGGTTGACGTTAGGCACTAATACAAAGACTAATGACAATAAGCTAACGATAGCCCCTTGTAACAGTAATAGTGGAACGGGGGCTTTATTACGGTTTTCTTTTGATAACCGTATTGGCATAAACTTATCTTTAGCTGCTACGTGTAAACTCTTTGTTGGTGCAATAATCCAATTGTTTAAACTGGCAAGGCTACCAAATACTATCGCAAGAGCAATCACAGGCAATAAGAATGGCAGATTCATGTCTTCAAAGAAGGTTTTAAATGCGAGAATGATGCCTTCACTTAAACTTGAATTATTATGAGAAACAACAGCAGCAATCGAGAGGGAACAAGCCGTAAGTGATAATAAAATCATCACCGTCGAAATGAGTAATGCTTTAGGATAGGCTTTTTGTGGGTTCTTCACTTCATTAGCATAAGCGGTGGTAATTTCAATCCCCGTTAGTGATAAAACAACGGCAGTAAAACTTGCACCAATACCACTTTGTGAAAAGTCAGGTAGCCAATCTGAAACATGGCGTAATGAAATGTGTGATGCTTCTGGGTTGGTATATGTCCAATATCCGCCTAATGCAATGATAAGTAAGATCGGAAAAATTAGACCAATCATACCAAAGACATTCGTAATCAGTGATGAGAGACGTAGACCAAAAATATTGACTAAGGTCAGTGTCCAAAAGATAACGTTAATCATCACTAACATAAAAATATTATTTTCTGCTAGGTGTGGAAAAAATGGGTAGGTACCTGTCGCAACGATAAATGAGATCAATGGTGGATAATAAACAATATTTTCAGCATATTGATACCACACAGTGACAAAGCCAAAGTTATGTCCCAATGTCTCTTTACCCCAAAGATAAACGCCGCCTTGTTTCGGGTAAGTGGTACTCATTTCGGCACAAACTAATGCTGTTGGTACAAAAAAGCATAAACCAGCAAGGACGAAAAAAGAAATAGCATGGCTGCCTAAGAGTGCTGCTCCCGGTAAATTACGGATACTATCGACCGAGGTTATCGTAATCATGATTATCGAGAAAACGCTTAACTTTGCAACAGATTTTGCGATATCGCCCATTAAAGGCCCTCAGGTAAGTCCGCAAAATGTGTTATAAAACAGCAAGCAATGCGGTTTTCAAAAAGAAAAAGAGCAGCATTTTAAAGCCTATAGCCCACATGGGTATATAGGCAAAAATGGTATGTTTATTATCAAAAATGGTAATAAGCATTCAGTATAGTGAATGATAACGGCTTTATGTTTATTTTTATGAATTAAACCGGTGTGTGTTTATCGTTAAAATAGCGAAATTATGGCTGCTAGGTACTCTTGAAATTAATTATTAATCAATTTGTACCTCTTTGAGTAATTATTTGTTTATAAAGCGAACAATATAGATCGTATAATTAAACAAATGATTAATTATCGAGGCGTGGATGAGCAGCATAATAGATAAGCGACGTAGTGGACGGCCAATTATTGATCTTAATGCTCGCCAGTTATTAATAAATAATGCACGTGAATTATTTTCAGTGATGACTTACGACAAAGTATCAACACGTATGATCGCTCAAAAATCAGGAATAAATGTAGCGATGATTCGTTATTATTTTAATTCTAAAGAGGGGCTGTTTGAAACGATGGTACGGGAAACTCTTGCACCTATTCAAGTATTGATACAGCAATTATTGGTCGAAAAAAATACCAACAGTTTATGTGAGTTGATGCGAACGTATTATCGCGTAATGACGGTTAACCCCAGCTTTCCACGACTGATTTTTCAATTAATGTATTTACCCAATACAAATAGTCAACGTCAATCGATGGAAAAAATATTTACTGAAATAACACAGCCATTACAACATCGAATTTTTGAACAGTTAGCGCAACAAAATATTATTCGCTCTGATTTAGATCCGCATCTATGCAAAATTTCTTTTATTAGTTTAATGGTTTTTCCTTTTATCGCACCAACTTCGATATTGAATATTCATGGCGTTGAGACAAATGAAGCTTTTTTTGTAAATTTACTTGAGCATAATTTAAAAGTTATTACAGGTGGATTGTTATTACCACTAAAAGAATCACTGTAACGTAATTTTAATGGGCATTATTTTGACTTCAATGGAGTGGACCATGAAAGGTTTATTATCGAGCTACTGTATTTTTATGCCATTTTTGCTCGTTATTTCTGGCTGTAATGATCATCGAGATGCATTGGCTTTAGGCTCTACTGAGCGTGATCAAGTTGCACTGACGGCAACGGCAAATGAAATTATTACAACACAACCTGTTATGGAGGGTCATGTTGTTAAAAAAGGAGAGGTTGTCGTTACATTACAATCTCAACAACAGCAAATGATACTCACTAAAGCGCAAGCACAACAACAGCAAGCACAAGCCTACTTGCAACGTTTAACAAATGGCTTTCGTCCAGAAGATATTGCAGCAGCTCAAGCACAAGTAGAACAAGGCCAAGCTAATTTTAAAGATAAAAATACTGATAACTTGCGTATTAGACAGTTATTTTTAAAGAAAATGGTGTCTACGGCGGAACGAGATAGTGCACAGACGCAACGAGATATTGCTCAAGCAGAGTTACAAGCAGCGACAAATAAATTAGATAAATTGTTGAATGGCGAGCGTATTGAAGATATCAAACAGGCACAAGCAGCATTGATGATGGCGGCGGCAGAAGTCAAGCTTCAGCAACAAATTCTTCAAGATTATACTATTGTCGCAACCCGTAATGGGATTTTAGAACATTTACCTTATCATGTGGGTGATCGTGTCGCTAAAAATGCGACAGTTGCAATTATCACTACCGAAACTATCCCTTATGCACGTATTTATGTTCCAGAGCCTTATCGAGTAAATATAACGGCGGGAAAAAAATTAACCATTCATGTTGATGGCATTAAGAGCTCTTATCAAGGCATTGTACGTTGGATAGCGACAATCCCTTCTTTTACGCCTTATTACACCTTAAATGGCAGTGATAAAGCACGATTAGTCTATTTAGCAGAGGTTGATTTTCCTGATAGTGGTCGTGAATTACCTGCGGGCGTTCCTGTACAAGTGGAGATGCCTCATGAGTGAACAGGCTATTGTTGCAACCAATCTAAGCCGTAATTTTGGTGATTTTGTTGCCGTTGATAAACTTAATCTAACGGTACCCAAAGGAACTATTTATGGTTTTTTAGGCCCTAATGGTTGCGGTAAATCTACTACATTAAGAATGTTAACTGGGCTACTAACACCAACGACAGGCTCTGTAAATGTACTTGGATTGGATATTCCATACCAAGCAGAACAATTACGTTTACGCATTGGTTATATGACACAAAAATTTTCGCTATACCAAGATTTAACTGTTCAAGAAAATCTTGAGTTTATGGGGCAGATTTTTGGTATACCTAAAGTACAGCGTAAGCGACGAATTCAACAACAGTTAATGACATATGGGCTTGATCAACGGGCAAAACGTCGTGCAGGAGAATTAAGTGGTGGTCAACGACAACGACTTTCTTTAGCCGCCGCAACAATCCACCAGCCAGATTTACTACTGCTAGATGAACCTACCTCGGCGGTTGATCCTGAAAATCGCCGTGAATTTTGGGAGCAACTGTTTGATCTTTCTGATCAAGGTACCACCATTTTAGTCACAACCCATTATATGGATGAAGCTGAACGTTGCCATGGTTTAGCTATTATGGATGCTGGTGTGGTACGTGCTAATGGATCACCTTACGCGCTAATGGATGCGATGGCGGTAACAGTTGTTGAAATAGAAGCGCAGCAACTACGGCAACTTAAAGCGCAAATGATACAACTTCCTCAGGTGAGATCAGCAGCACAATTAGGGGTTCGATTACGGGTATTAGTGTCAAAAGATATTAACGATCCCATCGGTTGGCTACAACTACAAATACCGACACTAGCGCAAGCAGTTATGACTATCAGTCGACCGAGCCTTGAAGATGTTTTTGTAACGTGTACAGGTGAGGGGCGGCAATGATCACTCGATTATGGTTAAGCCTGTTGCGGATCAACGCTATTATCGGTAAAGAGTTACGGCAGCTGAGTAGGGATCGTATTACTTTTGGCATGATCGTGATGATCCCACTCATTCAATTGTTATTATTTGGTTATGCCATCAATACTAATGTTAGAAATGTTCCTACTGCGATAGTCGATCAAAGCCATTCAGCAACTGGACGGATGTTGGTTGAATCGATTAAAGCGACACAAGTTGTTGATGTGATCGCAAGTTATGCGACACCGCAACAAGGCCAGCAAGCGATTATGGATGGCAAAGTAAAAGCGGTATTGGTGCTTCCCTCTGATTTTCAGCGTCGAATAGACCAGCAGCAAGTGATTGGACAATGGTTAGTGGATGGTTCTGATACATTGATTAGTTCAACCATTATGCAATTACAAAAAATGCCATTAACAGAAGTTATTCCACAACGAAAAGTACAGCCAAATAATTTTGAAGTAACGTTATATTTTAATCCTGAGCGTCGGTCTGCAATTAATATTATTCCTGGATTACTTGGAATTATATTAACCATGACAATGATTCTATTTACTTCTGTAACGATTGTAAGAGAGCGTGAGCAAGGTAATTTAGAGTTATTGATCACGACACCAATTCAACCATTAGAGCTCATGCTTGCGAAAATAACACCGTATATTTTTATAGGTATTATTCAATCAATCATTATTTTAGGATTAGGATATATCATTTTTGATGTGCCAATTAATGGTTCAATAATCCAAATTTTTCTGGGTACATTACTCTTTATTTTGGCAAGTTTAACGCTCGGCTTAGTGATATCAACAAAGGCAACAACGCAGTTACAAGCCATGCAAATGACAATATTTATATTATTGCCGTCTATTTTGCTGTCAGGATTTATGTTTCCGTATGAAGGTATGCCTGTTGTTGCTCAATGGATTGCGGAGGTATTACCGACGACACACTTTATTCGTATTATTCGCGGTATTGTGTTGCGAGGGGCTGATTTGGCTGATCTGTGGCGAGATACATTATGGTTAGTCATATTTACCATTATTGGGTTAATCATTGCGTCAATTAGGTTTAAGAAAACGTTAGATTAGTGATTTTTAAGTGAATGATGTATAGATAATATATTTTTCACAAGTAATTTTCCGTAATTACAACAGGGGGTGATGACAAATGTATGGCAGTTTTACTGTAGAAATAAGATGGTTTGAAGACAAATTGAAGATAGGGTAAAAGAATGAATGATGCACGCTTGTGCTAAAAAGATAATAATATGACTTATTATTCTCTAGGTGTATCTTTCTGGTATTGCTTGGTTGCTATTGTTAGACTGCGGGTATTGTTTAGATAGGTAAGGCCTTTTTATGTTCACCCGTTCGCCACAGTTACTATTAAAGCGAAGCTATGTTACTGCGTTGTCGTTATCAGCTATTGTTGTATTGTCTGGTTGTAGCCAAGCGCCAAAGTTACAAAAGATCTCTGGTTTTGCTGAAGGTACTACTTACCATGTGACATATTGGTCAAAACAGGATGTACCCGTTGCGAAAGTGACAGAGCAATTTAATAAAAAGTTGGCAGCGATTGACAAAGAATATTCTACCTATCGGAATGACTCGTATATCTCTGAGTTTAACCACAGTACATCGACTCAATGGCAACCAGCCTCTAAAGATTTCATATACATGTTGTCGTTAGCCAAAAAATTAAATAAAGATAGCCATGGATGTTATGATCCAACAATTCAGCCATTATATAAATTATGGGGCTTTCAAGGGGATACTTTGCATGTCCCTACACCACAGCAAATAGCATCGATTAAAAAAGACATAGGGATTGATAAGATTGAAATAGATCCTGTGAATTTACGGATCAGAAAAACCATTCCTCAAGTACAAGTAGATTTATCCTCAATGGGTGAAGGCTATGCAATTAGTCAGCTAAGCAAAATTTTAGAAGTAGATGGTGTTAATAATTATTTGGTTGAGTTTGGCGGCGATATGAAAATTAAAGGCCGCAAACTGGAAGGGCAAAAGTGGCGAGTTGCGATTGAACAGCCGATAGCATTAAAAGACGGTATTCGTCCTTATACTATTGTTAATATTAATGCTGATGATGGTGTTTCATTAAATACATCGGGCACTTATCACCATAACTTTAAAGATGGTGAAAAAGATTATTCTCATATTTTAGATACTCGTACGGGTGTGCCTGTAACGCATAATTTGGTATCAGCATCAGTATTTGGTCATGATCCTGTTGTAGGGGATGCGTGGGCAACTTCAATGTTATGCTTAGGTCCTGTCGAAGGGAAAGCTGTTGCCAATGAGCAGGACTTGCCAGTGTATTTTATTCAAAGTGAAGGTAAAACGTTTAAGAGTTCTGAGAGTAAGTCTCTGAAAAATTATAAGCGTATTACGTTAAGCTAAGCTTATTTTAAATACATAGTTGAATTGATGAGCCACTCTGACGAGTGGCTTTTTTATTTATTTTAATAGCTACAGATATTTTTATTAATGCTTAAATGTCGTTTTATCATTGTCGCTGGTGGCATTGATATCGCCAGCAGGATTGAGCAGGTGTGGAACAATTTTAGGCAAGTTTAATTCAATATCATTATCTATGACTGGATTAATTGCAGTGTTGTACCAACCCAATAAGCCTAAAACGGCATAGCCAATAGCATCATCACTGTCACGATGCTCAAGAATGATTTGTAGAAAACGTAAGATAGCTTTGTCGTTTGATTTAGCTTGAACTAACGTTTCATCAAAAACAGCCGTTGCTTCAGCCAATAAACCTTCAAATTCAGTATCAATAGATACTTTAAACGAGCCACCATCAACAGTAATTTTCATTGTTATATCGTCAATTATTATAATTGATATAAATATTACCTAATTACCAATCGGTTGTCGCCATACTGCGGTATTGATTAGCATTGTTATGATCCAGATACAAAAAAGCCTACTAAAAAGTAGGCTTGGTTGTATCTAAAATATGGTGCTCGCTACTGGACTCGAACCAGTGACACCTTGCATGTCATGCAAGTACT
>NZ_CAMRAN010000049.1 GCF_947039875.1 uncultured Photobacterium sp. | reverse complement strand
CACCGATGCCTGAGAAGTTATTAACTTTGGCTGAAGCTCGGTGGTAATCAGGTAACTTTATGACGATTAACGAAGCCATAAGGATAATTAACACTTCCGAATCTTCAAGACCTTTCAATCTGTACTTGTAATCCTATAATTTAGGAGCAGCAACAACGGCTTAGATTCCTAAAGTAACAATCACAACCACCAATTCGATTAATGTAAAACCTTTATTTTTCATTTCAATAATCATTACTATTCACAATTATAACCGCACACCTAAATATGACAGATAGCCTCCACAAAAAAAGCCCCTGCTCTCGGTACAGAACAGGGGCTTTAGATAGTGACGGTAAACTTACGTTCACCAATAATAAATAACATCCTGTATATCTATTACTTTGTCCCTTGGTATTAGGCTGGAGACCTATAGAGACGGGAACCAGTAAGCATAAGATAATAACCACATGTTATCGCTATGGTGATTTAGCCATAACACACGGTTAGCGTTTTATTCCAACTGATTTAACGACGCATCTGTTTCTGGGTCAATTCAACCGCACGTAATTGTGCCATTGCTTTCGCCAAATCCATTTCCGCCATTGCGAAGTTAACATCATCAGCATGCTTGTTGATGTTTTCTTCGGCGGCGCGACGAGCTTCATCAGCGCGGGCTTGATCGATGTCCTTCCCATGCATTGCCGTATCGGCAAGTACAGTTACTACGTTGGGCTGAACTTCAACTATACCGCCAGAAATATAAAGGATTTCTTCGGGATCCTTCAGATTTGTGACAAAGCTTGCTACACCAGGTTTTAGTCGGCTCAATAAAGGCGAGTGACCAGGGCGAATACCCAACTCACCATCGGAGCCTGAAACTGCCAGCGCGTGAGCTGGACCAGAGAACAACGGTCCTTCAGCACTTACGATATTAAGCTGGAACGTGTTCTCGGTAACGCCAATAGCCATAATGCCTCCTCAAGCCTTATAAAGTTTTCGCTTTTTCAAGTACATTTTCAATGCCACCACAGTACAAGAATGCTTGTTCTGGAATGTCATCATACTCGCCGCTTAATAAGCCTTTAAAGCCTGCGATAGTCTCTTTAAGAGAAACGAAAATACCTTTTTGACCGGTAAATACTTCCGCTACGTGGTAAGGCTGCGTTAAGAAACGTTCAATCTTACGTGCACGCGATACGGTTTGCTTATCTTCTTCAGATAGCTCATCCATACCAAGGATAGCGATAATATCTTTTAATTCTTTATAACGCTGAAGTACTGTCTGCACACCACGAGCAACATCATAGTGCTCCTGACCAACAACCAATGGATCAAGCTGACGTGAAGTTGAATCCAATGGGTCAATCGCAGGGTATAGGCCCAATGCAGCGATATTACGAGACAGTACAACGGTTGCATCTAAGTGAGCAAAGGTTGTTGCTGGTGATGGGTCAGTCAAGTCATCGGCTGGTACATATACCGCTTGAATAGAGGTGATAGAACCTGTTTTAGTTGAGGTAATACGCTCTTGTAGTACACCCATTTCTTCAGCCAATGTTGGTTGGTAACCTACCGCTGATGGCATACGGCCTAACAATGCAGATACTTCCGTTCCCGCAAGTGTGTAACGGTAGATGTTATCGATAAATAAAAGAACATCACGGCCTTCATCACGGAAACTTTCTGCGATAGTTAAACCAGTTAGCGCTACACGTAGACGGTTACCTGGGGGCTCATTCATCTGACCGTAAACCATGGCAACTTTATCAAGCACTCCGGCTTCTTTCATCTCGAAGTAGAAGTCATTACCTTCACGAGTACGTTCGCCGACACCGGTAAATACTGATAGACCTGAGTGTGCTTTGGCGATGTTATTGATAAGCTCCATCATGTTAACGGTCTTACCTACACCCGCACCACCAAACAAGCCCACTTTACCGCCCTTCGCAAACGGACAAATAAGGTCAATTACCTTAACGCCAGTTTCTAGTAATTCAGAGCTGTTTGATTGATCTTCATATGAAGGTGCAGCACGGTGAATAGCATATTTTTTCTTTTCACCGATTTCACCACACTCATCGATTGGGGTACCCAATACGTTCATGATACGGCCGAGGGTCTCTTCACCTACTGGTACAGAAATTGGCGCATTAGTATTAACCACTTCTAAACCACGACGAAGACCGTCTGATGAACCCATTGCAATACAACGAACAACACCGCTACCAATTTGCTGCTGCACTTCTAATACTAATGCTGCATGCTCACTATCACTTAAGGTAAGCGCATCATATACTCGAGGCACGCTATCTTGATCAAATTCAACGTCAACGACAGCGCCGATGACTTTGACAATCTTACCAATACTCATTTGATGTCCTTAAAATTCTGTTTAAACGGCTTGTGCCCCAGCTACGATTTCACTTAGCTCTTGGGTGATTGCTGCTTGACGGGCTTTGTTATATACAAGCTGAAGATCATTAATCAGCTCACCCGCATTATCTGTTGCAGCTTTCATTGCAACCATTCGTGCTGCTTGTTCACAAGCGATACTCTCAACGGTGCCTTGGTAGACTTGTGATTCGATATAACGAAGCATCAATTCATTGAGGATCGGTTTAGGATCAGGTTCATAGATATAATCCCAGCGACTTGCTTTATTCACATCTTCAGATGCTGTCTCTTCAAGTTCCGGGTTAGGCAACAGTTGGGTTACCTTTGGCATTTGCACCATAGTATTTACAAACTCGTTGTAAACCAGGAACAAGCGGTCAATTTTGCCTTCGTCGAAAAACTCCAACATGGCATTAACCGGGCCTAAAATATCTTCTAATTTTGGCTCATCACCAATACCTGATGTTTGTGCAATTACGTTGCCGAAGCGATGAAAAAACGAAATTGCTTTTGAACCGATCAAGGTGGTATCTACATCAACCCCTTGATCTCGCCATTGGCGCATATCGGCCATGGCTTTCTTGAACAAATTAATGTTCAAACCACCACATAATCCTCGGTCTGAGGAAATGATGATGTAAGCGACTCGTTTTACTTCACGCTCTTCAAGATAGGGATGCTTATATTCCAACGAACCGGAAGTTAAGTGTCCGATCACCTTACGCATATTCTCTGCGTAAGGGCGGGTAGCTTCCATGTTATGTTGAACTTTACGCATCTTACTTGCGGCAACCATTTGCATTGCACTAGTGATCTTTTGCGTATTTTGTACGCTAGCGATTTTAGTGCGGATCTCTTTTGCATTTGCCATGGTTAGCTCCTATCTACATTCATACTGCGTCGTTTGGACGGAAAGTATTCTCGTTACTTAGTACGACTGCGTATCAACGAATGTTTTTAGAAGCTGATGCAGACTTGCTTCGATATCATCGTTGTAATTACCTGATTCATTAATTGAAGCAAGTAATTCTGCATGTTGACTCTTAGCAAATGCCATTAATGCTTCTTCAAATGCACCAATTTGAGATAACTCAACACTGTTCAAATAACCTTTTTCAGCAGCAAAAATAGCAAGTGCTTGCTCCGCTACAGACATTGGTGAATACTGCTTTTGCTTCATTAGCTCTGTTACTTTCTCACCATGATCAAGCTGCTTACGGGTTGCGTCATCTAGATCCGATGAGAACTGCGCAAATGCGGCTAATTCACGGTACTGCGCGAGTGCAGTACGAATACCGCCTGATAATTTCTTGATGATCTTAGTCTGGGCTGCACCACCAACACGTGATACTGAAATACCAGGATCTACCGCTGGACGTAAGCCTGCATTAAACAGATTAGTCTGAAGGAAAATCTGACCGTCAGTAATTGAAATTACGTTAGTGGGTACGAATGCTGATACGTCACCTGCTTGAGTTTCGATGATCGGTAACGCAGTTAATGAGCCCGTTTTACCTGTTACTTCACCATGAGTGAAACGCTCAACATAGTTAGCATTTACACGTGATGCACGCTCTAGTAGACGTGAGTGAAGGTAGAACACATCACCAGGGAAGGCTTCACGACCCGGTGGACGCTTAAGCAATAGTGAAATTTGGCGGTAAGCTACTGCTTGTTTTGACAAATCATCATAGACAATTAGTGCATCTTCACCGCGATCGCGGAAATATTCACCCATAGTACAACCAGCATACGGTGCTAGGTACTGTAGTGCTGCAGCTTCTGAAGCAGAAGCAACCACGATGATAGTATTTTGTAGGGCGCCATTTTCTTCTAATTTACGCACTACGTTGGCAATGGTTGATGCTTTCTGACCAATCGCGACATACACCGAGTAAATACCAGAATCTTTCTGGTTGATAATGGCATCAATCGCCATCGCTGTTTTACCCGTTTGACGGTCACCGATGATTAGCTCACGCTGACCTCGACCAATGGGAACCATTGCATCAACTGCTTTGTAACCTGTTTGGATAGGCTGATCAACCGACTTACGGTCAATAACACCTGGAGCAATGATTTCTACCGGTGCGAAACCGTCATTATCAATAGCACCTTTACCATCAATAGGTTGGCCAAGGGTATTAACCACACGCCCTAATAAACCTTTACCTACAGGAACTTCAAGAATACGACCAGTACCTGTTACTTTCATGCCTTCTGCAAGATCAGCATAAGGGCCCATCACTACCGCACCTACAGAGTGACGCTCTAAGTTAAGTGCTAACGCATAACGGTTGCCAGGAAGTTCAATCATCTCACCTTGCATAACATCAGCAAGACCATTGATATTAATAATACCGTCGCTTACAGAGACGATAGTTCCTTCGTTACGCGCTTGACTTGTCACGTTGAAGGTTGCGATTCGTTGTCTAATTAAATCGCTAATTTCGTTCGAGTTTAGTTGCATATCTATTACCTATTACGCCTGAAGGCTCGTTGCGAGTCGGTTGATAGAGCTTTTAAGCGTACCGTCAATTACCAGTTCTCCAGCGTTGATCAGTATGCCGCCTATTAGCGTTTCATCGATGTGGCAATCAAGCTCAACACTACGATTTAATTTTTTCTGCAGCGCCTGTACTAAATTGGCTTGTTGTTGAATGCTTAATGGCTCAGTTGTGGTGACATGCGCAGTAACCATGCGTTCATAATCATCTTTAAGCTCACGAAACAATTCAACAACCTGAACGATCACATTTAGACGTCCATTCTCAGCCATTACTTTGATCAGATTCTGGCCATGTTCATCCAGTAGACCTTCACAAACGCCCAAGAACATGTCAGTAAACGCTGCTGAATCGTTAGCACCAAACTGTTCACTGTCTTCAATCTGTTGAGTAATGATTGGTTGACTAGCAACCGTTGCTGCGATGGTCAACATTTGCTCCCATTGTTCCAATGCCTGATTAGCAACTGCATAATCAAATGCAGCTTTGGCATAGGGCTGAGCAATGGTTAGTGGATCTGACATAATGTGCTCTCCGCTTACATATCCGTGATAAGTTTATTGACGAGATCGCGGTTAGCATCAGTATCCAAATTGCGATTGATCAGTTTCTCTGCTGTTTCAATGACCATATCGGACATTTCAGCACGTAGTTCCTGACGAATGCGATTACGTTCGCTTTCTAACTCTGCTTGACCTTGCGCTACAAGACGGGCTTTCTCTTTCTCGCCTTCTGCATGGGCATCTTCGATAATTTGTGCTCGACGCTTATTACCTTGCTCAACTAACTCACTCGCACTTTTCTTCGCATCTTCAAGAACTTTGGCACCATTCGCTTTTGCGATATCAAGTTCTTTCGCTGCGTTTTCAGTATGAATAAGCCCATCTGCAATATCACGCTGGCGTTGTTCTATTAGCGCGGTAAGCGGCGGCCAGACATATTTCATACATAACCAAACAAAAATCACGAAGGAGATTGCTTGACCAAGCATGGTTGCATTTAAATTCATACCATCCTCACTATTTAAATAACGTTATGATAAATAACGGTAGTTTTAGCTATTAAGCCACAGCAAAGATGATGTAAAGACCAATACCAACACCAATCATAGGAACCGCATCGACAAGACCCATCATGATAAAGAACTGCGTACGTAACATCGGCATAAGATCAGGTTGACGTGCAACACCTTCAAGATATTTACCTGCTAAGTTACCAATACCAGCCGCCGCACCAGCAGCGCCCAAACCAATCAGTAGTGCACCAGCAACATAAAGAACTGCACTTACAATATCCATGAATGACTCCAAAATTATTAAATAGTTAAAACGTAAATCGAACTTAGTTTATTAATGTTCTTCTGTTGCCATCGCAAGGTACACAACGGTTAGTACCATAAAGATGAAGGCCTGAAGGAACACAATAAGAATGTGGAATAATGCCCATGGAACGCTAAGTGCCCACTGCATCCACCACGGCATCAATGCTATTAGGATGAAAATCATTTCACCTGCGTACATGTTGCCGAACAACCGAAGACCGAGAGAAATTGGTTTTGAAATTAATGTCACTAACTCCAAAACTAAGTTCACCGGGTAAAGCCATGGACTTTCAAAAGGTTGTGTCGTGAGTTCTTTAATAAAACCACTTAATCCTTTTGCTTTTAACGTGTAAATTATGATTAACATAAATACACCAAGCGCCATTGACATCGGTACATTGACATCCGCTGAAGGTAATTCACGGAAATGCTCAAAACCAAGTAGGCGAGCAAGTGCAGGAATAAAATCAACCGGTAATAAGTCAATTGCGTTCATCAAGAAAACCCAAACAAAAATAGTTAGTGCCAATGGCCCAATTAACTTATCTTTGGTTTGAAAAATTTCCTTAACAAGGTCATTTACAAATTCATAAGTGATCTCAATGAAACATTGCAATTTACCAGGAACACCACTGGTTCCTCGTGTAGCAACATATCTAAAGACACCGATAAACAGTAAACCTAACAACCAAACTATGAGCATGGAGTCAATGTTAATGCTCCAAAAACCCTTACCCACAGTGAAGAATGTTAGATGGTGCTCAATATAATCGTGAGCGGTAGTTACTGATTCCACCTTACGTCATCCTAAATTGAGGTTTGTTAAGTATCGGAGTTAAAAAGCACCCTAAAAATGTAACGCTATACGCTAACAACATAATTTTGTTATCAACGGATATAAAACGAACCACCGTTAATATCATTAAAGCGGTATAAACCCATTTAACTAGCGAGTTAAGCTTGGCTAAATATCTGATACTAACGTCTATATTCATCTTCAATTTATATGCCGCACTACCAAGTCCAAGCAATGAAGGAATAACAGCGATCGCCACACCTATAATTGCAGATTTCACACCAAACGAATTATTTGTAATATAAATAAATATTATAAATAAAAATCCAAATATTAATTGGCCGAGTAATATGATTTTTGCTGCAGAAATAATATCGTTACAACCTGAGTCTGCTTTCATATTTAAATCCTCTACACCGTCTGTATCTTAATTATTACGGCTCCTTATTTTGCTTGTATCTATTAAATAAAATATAAAACTATTAATTAATAGCTTATCAATACAATTTCACCCTGAAGCAATGTGAATATTAAATCACTTCAAATTTACCATTCATCTTAATAATAACCCCAAACACCAATCTTATTAATTCTATTAACATAGAACCGCACTAATTAACACTTCTTGTTAATAGTGTTATTTTTCAATACCTTTAAGTCTTAATGTCCGCGGTATAAAATCTACGTGATCAGTTTTACGATAGCTATCAAAATAAATGCAAACAATGATTTCTATTTTTGGCGCTTAATATTGCAACCTAACATTCACATCATAATGTGAATATTACGCATAAATAATCATTAACATATTTTAGCTTATGTTTACATTAAAGAAATATTCACCTTCCTATTAACCTTATACAAAATATTATTTCTCAGTAATTAGATCATTATCATTTCAATATAAATAATTAACACAAATTAAATTATTTACGTAACAAAAAACATTCAAAAAAACACCATTTAGAAATTAAGAAATAATAACCTTTTTATTGAAAGAGCAAAAAATCGTCATAAACAACGGTATAGTTATGCTTTTTTTGTTTATATAAACGCCAAAACTAAAAGCATTATTACCAGCTCAATCCATGGGATTTTTTGCTCATCTTGCTGGGCATGGTTGCCTTGTCTACTCAGGAAAGTTAAAAATGAATATTAGTCGCTTTATTACATGATCGAGAACTATTCATGGTGACGAATATACTCACAAAGAATTCCTATGTGATAGGACGTCACAAAAGGGGATCATTCACTGTCATATTCATAACAACTTCAAATAACGTCCCAATACGCATATTACTAGAAAAGGGTGCCCTAAATGTGCTTCTTCTTATCATTATTCACAAACTGTCTACATTGAAAAAGCAAATACCATTGTTACCAATACTCAGAGATAAGCTATACCAACACACTTCAAAAAATAAACATAACTTGTCTTATTCATAGTATTTTCACTCAACGTGCAGATGCACATTTACGCGGGAGTGGTTGCCAAAAATACGCAAATAATGATTATATAAAAACACAAAAATATTTATCGTTGATGCAAAAAAACTCATGGTAATCGATATAACTATTCATTATTTGAATATCAAAACATGCGAACAAAAAGCATTATTATTTGTAGTATTCATGGTGAGTTATTGCAATTAGCAACCAATCATTTAGTCGGAAATAGGTATCAAAAATGTGCTTTATTACGCAGGGGAAATTCAATAATATTAGTAAAAAACCACCAATTAAGTTATTACAATATTATTAGGCCATTTCAAATGGTAGCCATCGTTATTTTAAAATTTACAATTAATAGCGTTATGAATAACACGGAGTACTAACAAAAAATTTCAATACCTTCTTAGTCCATTCTATTTATATTGAAACAACCGTAATCTAAATCAATCATCTCCGATAGCACTAAAAACGATGTTGGGTAATCAAGCCATTGTCAGTTACACTAACAGCGAATAACTCAATATTTTAAATTAGTCACAAAGACGGCATATAACATGACACAGAAAAATAATCCGCTACACGGCATTACGTTAGAAAAAGTATTGATTGAACTTGTTGAGCATTACGGCTGGAATGAATTAGGGGCACGGATTAACATTCGTTGCTTTAATGATGATCCAAGCATCAAATCTAGCCTCAAGTTCTTACGTAAGACTGAGTGGGCACGTACTAAAGTTGAAAACCTGTATCTTGATATGGTTCGCTAATAAACATAGATAAAAAGCCGCTACATTGACCTTTAAAAACTGACATCTAGCGGCTTGTAACACTACTTACATATTAATCAGTATAAAATTTTTTCATCAAGATTACATTACGCCAAAAGATGTTATGACTATTCATCTGTTAATTACTATGCGCTTTTATTAACCTTGCTTCAGTCACTAAATACAGACTTTTATTCAAACCACATTGCAAAGATAAGCATCCCACCAATATAGGGATGCTTATTAATTGATGGTAAGTTGCTATTTGAAATCAACTAAATTTTGCTGGTAACGTTGAAATTGCTGTTGTACTGCAACTGACGGCGGACCAGTTATTTTACTGACTACCACTACCGCAACAGTAGCGAGTATAAATCCAGGAATAATTTCATATAAGTCAAAAATACCACCCGTTATTTGCTTCCATACCACCACAGTAACAGCCCCAACAATAATGCCCGCTAACGCACCATAACGGTTCATCGATTGCCAATATAAACTGAGCAATAATACTGGACCAAATGCGGCGCCAAACCCGGCCCATGCATAAGAGACCAAGTCTAACACTGAACTATCAGGATTTAACGCCAGCATCAACGCTATAATTGATAATACAATCACAGCAATACGTCCTATCATCACAACCTCTTTACTTGAAGCTTGAGGTCGAAAAACTTGCTTATAAAAATCTTCTGCAAGGGCGGACGATGATACTAATAATTGTGAGTCTGCAGTACTCATTATCGCAGCAAGAATAGCGGCTAATAAAATGCCAGCGACTATCGGGTGAAAAATAGCATTAACCAGTAGCATAAATATCTTTTCACTATCGGCTAACGTCCCCCCAAGTTGCCCATCGACAAAGATAATACCTGTTAGTCCAACAAGTACCGCACCGACCATTGACAATGCAGTCCACACCACAGCAATACGTCGAGCCGTATTAATATCTTTATTAGAACGTGTTGCTTTAAAGCGCGCTAAAATATGCGGTTGGCCGAAATACCCTGCTCCCCACCCCACTAATGAGAGAATTGCAATCCATGATAAAGGCTCACCTTTAACATTACGCCATAAAGTCAATAACTCAGGATTTTTTTCATAAAGCATATCGATTAGATGATGTTGATTTAAATTCATAGCTGCAATAGGCACAATCACTAACGCAGCAGACATCAGTAAACCCTGCGCTAAATCCGTCCATGACACGGCTAAAAAACCACCAAATAAAGTATAAGACACCACACAAACGGTACCAAGAATGACAGCAACGGTGTAATCAAGTCCAAATACAGTCTCAAATAATTTACCGCCGGCAACTAACCCTGCACTGGTATAAAAAAGGAAAAAAAGCAAAATAAAAAATGCGGATAGGGTTTGAATAAGTTTAGATTTATCATCAAATCGTCGCGATAAAAATTCAGGTAATGTTAATGAATTATCCGCAGTAATACTGTAAGTACGCAGACGTTTAGCACAGATTAACCAATTAAGCCACGTCCCCAATAGTAGTCCTCCAGCTAACCATAGCGATTCAATCCCAGCAAGGTAAGCATAACCGGGTAACCCAAGTAATAACCACCCACTCATATCTGATGCTCCGGCTGATAACGCAGCAGGCCATGGCCCAAGAGATCGACCTCCCAGAAAGTAATCACTTGAATTTGCGGTACGCTTATAAGCAATATATCCAATTGCTAACATAGCGATAAGGTAAGCTATAAACGTAGCGGTTATAGCGATGTTATTTTCTATCATTCCTTTATTCCTTTTGAGTAGCCTCTGTTCATTGCAAAGGCCTATTATGATTACTGCATGTAAATCGCATTACACTGTTTAGCCACTTCCTAATTCTAATAAAGTGGCATTTCCTCCTACCGCAGTAATATTAATCGTGCGTGTACTCTCAGTGACAAAGCGTAAGCAATAACGCTGAGCACCAATAACAGGTAATGCCTCATCATCAAGTTCGCTAACTAACTGCGCTAATAATCCTTCTCGCTGTGCTAATTGACGCGCCAGATGCTGTGTCGTTTGCAGATCACCACAATAGGCGACACCCACAGTTTGAGGATGACTAACTAACCCATCAAGTTGAGTAATATTAACCGCCATTATCACATCAGTAGTACACCCTAACAGTTCAAGCTCCTGTTTTATCTGCTGAGCGTATTGCTCATCATCAATACACAGTAATACTGAATTACCACACACTAATGCTGCGGTTAATTGACCCACAATTGCTTCCGCGGTGATCCCTTGCTGCGCTGAAACAATAAACACACCTCGACCACTGCAATACAGCGCATTGGTTTCACCGGTTGGTCCTGGCATTAATTCAGTATCAGCGACATATTGCATTGCATTGGTACATTGGTAGTTCACCATAGCGCCAATATTCATCGGCAACTGCTTTGCCCAACGTTGTAAAATCGCCGCTCGATCAACAAAACCAAGACTATTCCAACGGAGCATCACCACTTCACTGTTATCAATAAATATTTGTAGACTATTTGCTGTTTGCTGCATGACGACTCCTTATTGGTTATTTATTGGTTGAATGCAATCTTGAGTAAAACGGTATAAATAATGTGGCCCACCCGCTTTTGGTCCCGTACCTGATAGTCCCTGACCACCAAAAGGTTGCACCCCGACAGCAGCACCAACTTGATCTCTATTTATATAACAATTACCTACACGTACACGTTGCTCTATATCGAGATAAGTGCGCTCATTGCGACTATGGATCGCCAACGTTAATCCAAATCCAGTGTGGTTTATTTGATCAATTACATGAGATAACTCCTTAGCCTTAAACCGAATCACATGCAAAATAGGACCAAAGTTTTCTTGTTGTAATAACGTAATATCACTGATTTCAATCGCCGTGGGTGGCACAAAATCACCGAACTGACACTCAGTACTTAGCGGCGTTTGTGCAATCAATTTGGCTTGTTTTTTTAGAGTCTCGATATGCGTCAGCAATTTGTCACGTGCAACCCTATCAATAACAGGTCCAACATCAGTACGATGAAGTTCAGGACGCCCGACCTTGATCTCAGCCATTGCCCCTTTAATTAAATCAATCACCCGATCAGCAATATCGGTTTGAACAAAAAGTACTCGCAACGCAGAACAACGTTGGCCAGCAGATGCAAAAGCTGATCGCACCACATCACGTACCACTTGCTCTGGCAATGCTGTACTATCAACAATCATTGCATTTTGTCCTCCCGTTTCTGCAATAAAGGGCACAGGTACACACTCCCTTGCCGCTAGCGCTCGATTAATCACCTGTGCGGTTGGTGTCGACCCCGTAAACACCACGCCTGCAATACGCTCATCAGACAATAATTGCGGGCCAATATCCGCGCCACGTCCTGGCAAAAACTGAATAACGCCAGCAGGGATCCCAGTCTCAAGCAGAAGTTCAATCGCACGATAAGCAATTAATGATGTTTGTTCGGCAGGTTTAGCAACAACGGTATTGCCCGCCGCTAATGCCGCACTAATTTGACCGATAAAAATCGCTAAGGGAAAATTCCATGGACTAATACACACAAATACGCCTCGACCTTGATAGCGTAATTGCTGATCAATGCCACAGTGATTGGTGATCCGTTGCGGTGATTCAAAATGCTGTACCGCTTGCTGGGCATAATAACGACAGAAATCCACCGCCTCTCGTATTTCATCAATCGAATCTTGAATAGTTTTACCTGCTTCACGATGGCATAACGCCACCAATTCATGTTGATGATGTTCTAACTGCTCAGCGAGTAACCATAGATAATGACAACGTACAGAAGCTGCGCTTGCTGACCAATCATTAAAGGCATTTGCAGCCAGTGATATCGCCTCATCTACTTGAACTTCAGTCGCAAACGTTACTTCACCGACAGCCTCTCGTCGATCATGAGGTGCCGTCACTGTTATGATTTCTGCTGTAACACCAGTGGTCGTCATTGGTAACGGCGCAGCCTGCCATTGATAATCAGCAAAAGCAGCTACACCAGCATTGAAAGGCTGCCATTGAGAATCAATATCAATATTGATTGCGGTCGAGTTTCGGCGCTCATTACCAAAGATTTCTGGCGGTAACGGGATCAAATTATTATGTAATGTTTGACGTTTTTCTAAGCTATCAACTGGATGCTCTGTCAGTTCAGCAATAGGGCAATCTGCATCAACTAAACGATGAACAAATGAACTATTGGCACCATTTTCTAATAATCGTCGCACCAAATAAGGCAATAGATCTTTATGGCTCCCCACTGGCGCATAAATACGGATCTGTGCATTGTGCATCGCCATCACATGGTTATACAGCGCATCCCCCATGCCATGTAAGCGTTGAAACTCGTAATGATTATGTGGTGCCATTGCCACTATTGCGCTAACCGTATGTGCATTATGAGTAGCGAACTGTGGGTAAATAACGTCATTAAAGGCTGGCGATAGCAACATTCTTGCACAGGCTAAATATGATGTATCCGTCGCTTCTTTGCGGGTAAATACAGGGTAAGCGCTATATCCCCCTTGTTGACTTAATTTAAGCTCACTATCCCAATAAGCCCCTTTAACCAAGCGCAATGGAATAATATCACCTTGCTGTTTAGCTAACCCAGCCACCCAAGCTAATACAGGTAAAGCACGTTTTGAATAGGCTTGAACCACTATACCAAATCGACCCCAACCACGTATTTGCGGTGACTGATATAACTGTTTAAATAATTTTAATGACAACTCTAATCTATCAACTTCTTCGGCATCAATGGTGATACCGACATTGTGCTCGCGTGCACAGAGTAACAGCGACAATACTGAGTCATACATTTCATTTAAGACTCGCGCTTCGCTCGCAACATCATAACGAGGATGTAATGCTGATAGTTTTATCGATATGGTCGGATTAGGTGAAGCACCATTTGCCCCTTTCTGAACAGAATAGATATCACGTCCGACGGCAACGATAGCTGTTAGGTAATCTTGGTAATACTTACTGGCATCTGTCGCCGTTAATGCCGCTTCTCCCAACATATCAAACGAGTAACTAAAACCTTGTTCACGCTTTGATTTACCATTTTTCATAGCTTCATCAATATCACGCCCCAACACAAACTGATGACCCATGATTTTCATGGCTTGATGCATTGCTTGACGGATCACCGGTTCAGACATTTTAGTCACTAGCCGATTAATCACATCAGACGATGAGTCATTACGTTGCATACCTAATCCAACCACTTTACCCGTGAGCATGAGTCCCCAAGTTGAGGCGTTCACAAATAACGAATCAGAATTTTTAAGATGGGATTTCCAATCAGCAACTGTTAATTTATCTCGAATCAACGCATCCGCTGTCGCTGCATCAGGAATACGCATCAGTGCTTCAGCCAAGCACATAAGCAAAATACCTTCTTTGGTATCTAAGCTATATTCCAATAACAATGCATCTATCATTTGCACTGCATGTTTATCTGCTCTCACGCGTACAATTAATTCAGTAGCTTGTTGCTCAATATCATGACGCTCTTGTACAGAGGGCGTAGCTAATGGCAATAACTGAGCCAGCCACCATGATTCATCGACGGCATAATGGGGTGAAATCAGTGACCATAACCGATCGAGTGGTTGATCAAGAAAAGAAGGCTGAAGAACATCAGCAGCATTAAACATAGCAAATACCTCAATATAATCGGCCATTAAAACATTCTCCACACAGAAAATGTTACGACATTGTTATTTAATGCCGATATTATGCTGATGAGAGATAGTCGTCTTGCTATTTTCTCTGAATTTTTTTAGTCAAACTCTGCTGATTCATAAAATCAGATGCAAACACAGCCTTGGTTATAACATTTAATACGTAACCTCATCAATAATGATACAAAATTGTTAAAATTGACGCTGATAACGCGCCGGAGAAATACCACACAACCGTCTAAATGCCTGAGAAAAACTACTTTGGCCTGCAAAACCACAAATTTGAGCAATATCAGCCAAGGTTAATTTACTCTCTTGCAGTAATTGCTTAGCAAGCTGTAGCCGTTTTTGTAATATATACCGTTGCGGCGTGAAACCTGTTTGTGCTTTAAACGACGCATAAAACTGACTTTCAGATAGAAAAACGATTGCGGCTAATTGTGGCACTGAAATCTTATGGTTAATATTACGTTGAATAAAACCATTAATCATATCAATATCAATGCGTTGGGATAAGTTTGCGCCGCGAGTAATTTTAAAATGACGTTGCAATATACACAATAAAGTCATAGTACATGCTTGCTGTAACAATCCATCATCAGGATTCGCTTTCATCTCAAAAGCCAACAATTGAATCAATTGTTGAGACTGATTATCTAAATTGAAATATCCTGAATGAGAAAACAATTGTGTAATACGTTGCTCCATCTCGTTATTGTGATTAAACCCTCGCGGTAAATTAATCACTAACAATTCATTATCACCCACACCAACAAAGGTATGATCACAATTTGCCATCACTAAGCAGCCAAGTCCTGGGTAGATTAAACTTGTTACCCCATCAATATTAAACTCTGATTGCCCCGATAAACTAATCACAATTTGATGGTGACTATGACGGTGATAACTCGCAGTTTGAGCTAAACTAATTACGGCTGATGGTTGTAACTTCTGCTGCATCATTGCTTCCTTACATAGGGCGGTTTATAACGATGTTTCATTGCATCAAAAATAATCACCTCAATACATTATGACTAAATAGTTACCCACTTTTTTTGTGGATAAAACGAAAAAATATCTCAATATCAATATATTAATAATTTCAACAATAATTATTAATAATACGTATTTAAAACTAACTACCTTCTCGCTACTCATAAAAAAGCCGCACTATAGAAGTGCGGCTGGGATGTTGCACTTAATGTACTTATATGGCACATCAAGTTTGTTACGCTTCGTCACTCATTACGTTGAGCTTGGCGTGTCCGATAACAATGTATGGACCGATATTTTGACGAAGAAGCAAGATTTTTACGGTATTGCTATCCAAATTGTTAACAACTAAGAGTGTTACCTTAGAAGCTTTTACGTATTTCACTTACTGTTACGCGTTGCAACTTGATTGCTATTAATAACGGGTTGAATAGGTCTACTAATAACAACCGGAACCTGAATCCCTAAGTTAGATGAAAACAGCTTGTTTCCTCCGTAAGCTCGATAATATATCTCAGTTCAGGTTAATTAAACTATGGTAGATAAATCGAGAATAGGCAAATTTAAAGATGTGATCTTTATCAAAAATGACCAAAAATAGGCACTTACTTTTATATTTATAATAATAATCAACACCCTATAACTTGAAAATAAACATCTACAGTTACACGCTAAATCTTCATTTAAATAATTATTTATTTTTAATGCTCTTTAAACATTATCATTTGTATTATTTTTCTAGTTTAAAATAAAAATAAGAAAACAGATCCACCTGTAACCAATTAATAATAACAATTTATACTATTTCTAATAAATTATTATTATTTTATTGATTTCTATAAAAACACAATCATAATGAATGGCGATAAATAACCTTCTACTACCATATCAAAAATGCAACCAAAGATTTCACTATAAATATTAAAAAACGTGATCTAACTTTGAGATTTAAAATTCCATAAAAAAACTAGGAAAAATTCTTAATCCATTTGCCTGTATCATCGGTATGGTCTCGCCATAGTGATTTGTCTTACCAGTACAAATCTGATTTAAGCCCTAACGAGATTCAATCGATGGAATTATCAATACTTCAACGAGTCCGCAAGCCTACGCTTGACCTATCGCCAAAAGAACGTCGTAAACTATGGTTTTCTCCTTTTCTAAAGTCCTATTTAGTCGTTTTCGTTAGTTATATGGCCATGTATTTGGTCCGTAAAAACTTCAATATAGCTCAGAATGATATGATTTCTGACTATGGCATGAGTTTAACCCAGCTTGGTACTATCGGTCTTGGTTTTTCAATTACTTATGGTGTTGGTAAGACCATTTTAAACTACTGGTCTGGCGGTAAGAATGCGAAAAACATTCTTCCTCTAGGTCTACTATTATCAGGTTTTTGTATTCTTGGTATGGGCTTAGTCATGGGACCAAGTTCTAGCCAATTTATTATGATGACCATCCTATATGCGGCTTCAGGCTTCTTTCAATCAGGCGGTGGTTCAAACTCAGTAGTAACGATTACTAACTGGACACCACGTAATCGTCGTGGCCTAGGTGTTGGCTTCTGGAACATTTCACATAACGCAGGTGGCGCATTAGCAGCCGCTGTAGCGATGTTTGGTGCAGATTACTTCTTTGGTGGTGACGTAAAAGGGATGTTTATCTTCCCAGCTGTGATCGCTATCATTATTGCACTCATCGGCTTCTTTATGGGTAATGATAGCCCTGAAGCTTATGGCTTGGGTACTGTAGAAGAAATCTTTGAAGAGCCTGTTTCAGAAGAAGATAATGCAGTTATAGAAAACAAATTGACTAAAATGGAAATTTTTAAGAAATATGTTCTCTTTAATAAAGTTATCTGGATCCTTTGTTTTGCTAACGTCTTTCTTTACATCGTACGTAGTGGTATTGACCAGTGGTCAACCGTTTACGCACACCAAATTTTAGGTTTCTCTAAAGACGTTGCAAACTCTGGTTTTACCATGTTTGAAGTCGGTGCATTAGTCGGCACTTGTTTATGGGGTCTATTATCAGATTTATTTAATGGTCGCCGTGGTGCTGTATCTTGTTTTGCTCTAGTTTGTATTGTATTTACACTAGGTTACTACCAACACGCAGACTCAATTTTTGCTTATAAAGCATCTCTATTTGCATTAGGTTTCTTAGTATTTGCACCTCAACTACTTATTGGTGTTGCAGCAATCGGTTTTGTACCTAAACAAGGTCTAGCTGCAGCTGATGGTGTTAAAGGCACGTTTGCTTACCTAATTGGTGACTCATTTGCAAAAATTGGTCTTGGTTACATTGCAGAAGGTAACCCTTTCTTTGGCCTTGATGGTTGGACTGGTACCTTTGCAGCCATTAAAGCAGCTGCAATTGCTTGTTGTGTATTAATGGCAGTTATCGCTTTATTTGAAGAGATTAAAATCCGTAAATTAAAACAACAATCAGTAGTACATTAATATATTTAATATACACCAAAGCATATTAAATAATTATATAATCTATTTTTAATTTAACGATATATTCTGAATTAAAGATATTTACCACCGATACCAGAAAATAATTAAAACTGGATAAATATCGGTGGTAATTAGGTCATACAAAAAATTATAGAATAAACCACTAAATAATTTAAATTATTTTTATCTTCAGCAATAAAGGCTGAACGCTGATTTTTGTGATAAAAATTAAGCATTAGATGATTCAATACTCATCTGAAGTACATCTTCACCAGCAACAGCAAAATGTAGTTCAATCCCCCCTTTTGAGGTTATATTTTTTATTAACTTAATATCATGTTGACTATATTGCTTTAAAACAAGCTCGTGAAGCTCAGAAATTAATTTCTCTTTATCCACTACGGTTGCTTTTTTCTTGCTTTCAAACCACATAAAAACATTTCACATACTGATTATAAACACAGTGATAATAAACCAGAATGATGGTTTACAAAAGCATATAACCACCACCAAACATTAAGTAGTTCACAAATACAATGATAAAAAATAACATTTGAGTCATTTGTGGGTCATTTGCCTACGATCATGATTTTTGAGATCATCATACTTATCTTAAATACACTTCGTCATAACGCCCCCTACAGAGTAATTTTAGATTGCTTACTTCATTTACAGCAGGATTAATACGTTCAATTGCTTGTTGAGGATGAAGAACATATAGCGCTAGATACTCAGCTCCCATCAGTAGCTGTTTGTTGCTCGAAATAATGGTCAGCCAGTTGCACAATAAGAACAAATTGATTTCAATTCATCATTGCTAATATTTGTAGTTTACAAAATAAAACGGCTTTGAGCATATGCCCAAAGCCGTTTTCCTGTTCACTATATTCTGCGTTCCACTTCAGAATATCACCTTAGCGTTCCGTCTAAGGTGGTTTGCAACTACTTATGCGTCAGCATTTAGCAGTGCTAGCGATTGCTGTGCAATCACAAACTCTTCATTGGTCGGAATCACCATTGCTAATGGTGTATTTTCCTGACTAATAATACCTTCAGCGCCAAAACGTGCAGCTTCATTACCAGCAACGTCTTCACGGTATCCAAAAATTTTCAATAAACGCATAATTTCACGGCGTACAGGTAAAGAGTTTTCACCAATACCACCAGTAAAGATAATGCCATCTAATTCATCTAATGCAACCATGTATGAAGCAATGTATTTTGCCGCACGGTAACAGAAAACTTCAAACGCAAGTTTAGCGTCATGATTACCCGCTTCCATCGCTTCAATAATACCACGACAATCGCTGGTTAAACCTGAAACCCCTAAGAAACCAGAGTTACTCACTAGTTCTTCATGTAAACGCTCTTGCGTCCAACCTTTCTTCAATAAATACTCAAGAATACTTGGATCAATATCACCACAACGCGTTCCCATCATAAGACCAGCAAGCGGGGTGAAACCCATTGAAGTATCAATACTCTCACCATTTTTAACCACACATACAGATGCGCCATTACCAAGGTGAACTGAAATAAAGCTTGATGCTTCAACAGGTTTATTAATACGTTTTGCTGCTTCACGAGTAACGTAATAATGGCTTGTACCGTGTGCACCATAACGACGAATATTATATTGCTGACACACTTCTTTAGAAATTGCATAGGTGTATGCTTTTTCTGGCATTGTCTGGTGGAAAGCAGTATCAAACACAGCAAACTGTGATAATGTTGGAAAAGCTTTTGCTGCTGCACGCATACCTAGTACATGAGCCGGATTATGTAACGGAGCTAAATCGCTCAACGCTTCAATATCAGCCATAACTTGTTCATCAACATGAACAGTACAATTAAACTTAGTCCCGCCATGCACAACACGGTGTCCAATTGTCACAATGTCGTCTTTCATACCAAGTTCATCAACTAAAGAAACAATACGATCAATTGCTTGTTGGTGATGACCGTCAAGGCCATTGAGTTTAAATTCTTGCTTCTCACCGTTCACTTTCCAACTAACAACGGCTTCAGGAAGATTAAAACATTCACCAAGACCACTTAACGTAGCTTCACCGGTTACCGTATCAATCAATGCAAATTTAAGTGAAGAACTACCAGAATTGATTACAAGAACTAAAGAATTGCTCATGGTTATCTCATCAGAATATTTAAGGGCGAATTTCGGATTTATTAACAACATCCAGTTTTATAGTTACTCAGTTCAATGCGTAATAATCATTCAACTCAGTAAGTATCTTACAGCCCATACTACTCAATTTTTTTTTAATGTCTCAACTTTTGTTTCATAAACCACTTAAAAATTTAAATTTTACTGGTTTAGATCAATTTAAAGACTGAAAATCGATTTAATTCGCATAAATCCGCACCATTTAATCAAATTAAGTTGAATGTCACATATGAATTTTTTCATATTCTAAGCGCTTACTAACACTAATATGCGACATATCAATCAAAAAGTTCAAATAAACACCAAATTTAACAACATTATTTCAACTGAAAGAGTGTATAGACTTAATAAAAATAATGTTATCAGTTATGCATTCTTGCAGCGAATACTAAATAGTAAGAAAACATTACTGTTCACAAACAAATTCGCTTTTTTATAATAAATAACAAATTATTCATCTACTGATGGCTTATCCATTGTTATATAATAGGTATATAGACGATCAATATCAGCACTGCACATAATCGCCATTGCTGTTTTTAATTGTGCCTGTGACCAATTCCACCATTGCATTTCAAGTAACTGTTTTATCTGTGATGATGTAAATCGTTTTTTAACACATCGCCCAGGATTACCAACAACAATCGAATACGGTTCGACATCTTTAGTGATCACAGCTCGCGTTCCAATCACCGCACCATCGCCAATAGTAACACCCGGCATAATCACACATTCAGCGCCTAACCAAACATCATTACCAATGATAGTATTTCCTGCTCGTTCAAAGCCACTTTTTACCCCATCACCAAATTCTGCAAAATCAAATGGAAATGATGAGATCCAATCATGTCGATGACCTTGATTCCCAGCCATCATAATAACAACCCCACTGGCAATTGAACAAAAACGGCCAATAATAAGCTTATCGACTTCACCAAAAATACCCGATTTCCATACTTCATTACTTGATTTATCCCCTAGCAAATAATGAACGCATTGATCTTCAAAATGACGTTGATGGTAGTAACCTGAATAATAACTATAATCACCCACTTCTATATTAGGATTAGTAATATGTTGCTTAATTTCATAACCACCAATCCAAGATGGAAAAATACTCACCGCCATATCTATCTCCTTGATACTCAACATTCACCACAAAACAGCATATTATAGATAAAATTCTCATCATAACGGATTAGCTATGACACTTAATCATTTACACAATGCTTACTTAGGTGAGCTTTATGGTATTAGTTTTTTTACCACATTTATTGAACAGTATAGTGACCCTCGCCATAACAACAAATGGCAGGCTTTATTAGAGGTTGAAATTATAACAGCTAAAGAACTGAAACTTGCATTAATACCTTTAGGCATAACATGTCCAGATTACGATCAAAAGATGGCACAACAAGGTATAGAGGATGCTAATAAATGGATTCACCTGCCGTGGACGGCACTCATTGATACGATGGTTGTTTGGGTTGCCCCTTACCAGCAACGCTATCAACAGCAAGCAGATAATGCTCAACAATACCACGAATTATTTAATTTAATTGCTGACCATGAAAATGCTATTTATGATTTTTTAGTTGCAGAACAAGCTCATTCACCGAATAGCCTACAAATATTACAGCACTTTATTGATAGTCATACGCTATAACGAGAACATAATTTGCTATACGGTAAATAACAGAGACTCAATTATTTAATCGTTACTTGATAGCTGACGTGAGCCGTAACACCAGCCTCAAGCTTGCCAGATAATTGCCAAATAATGCCGCCTTGATATCCATAATCATTAACACCATCAGGTGTCGAGATTTGGCAACTTAGCGCAGACGGTAAGTTGCCATCATTGCAATCAATAGCAGTAGCTAAAGCGGTAAAATGAGGGACAGAAGCAGAAATATTAATATTAGAAATAGCACTATAGGTACTGTTAGCGACATAAATATTGTATTCAATTACATCACCAGGCTTGGCATCAATCAATGTTGATGCTTCACTCTGCTGCGTAATATTGGTAACGGTTTTTGTTAAAAATACATCATGAGAAGTTGATGCTAAGGCAGTATAACTGGTTATATTTAATATAAAAAAAACAGAAAAATCACGTAGATACTTCAACATAATTTTGCCTCTTATTTTCTTAAATAACAAATTTATTACTTATGATTTTATTGTCTCATTAGTCATTCATTGTCTTATTTTTAAGAAAAAGCTCATAACCTCAGCAACAGAACGATGATCAAGATAGGATTTTTTACGGAGAATGTTACTTCAATTAAAATAACCCATTCAATATATGATTAATACATTGTAAAACAGTCATTTATTGACACTAGCGCCACATAAACATAATAATAAATCTTTAATAAACAATACGTTAAAAAAAACAAACACAATCTTCCTTCAAAATACTTATCAAAGCCTTGATCATCGTTCCATTCACGGAGAAGAAGGATTATTGCCCTCTGGTGAAATAAAAGATAAAGTCAATTATGTATAATTATTCATTTTTATTAGTGTAAATAAATTAAAAAGTATTGATTTTTCCTAATATTTTAATTTAATCAATAGGCCGAGGTATATAGTGAATGAAACCAAACATATATGTGATTTTATAAAAAGTAATTATTTATTAACGCTATGCACAAATAGCCCGTCTGATTTATGGTGTGCTCATTGTTATTATATTTTTGATTCAAATAAAATGTCTCTATTTATTATGACAAGTGAAGAAAGCCATCACAGTCAATTAATGATACTAAATAAGAATATCGTTGGCACAATAGCACCTCAGCCAAAGAATATAATTGATATAAAAGGTATCCAATTTAAAGGTTATATAGAAAAACTAACAAATAAAGAAGAAAAGCGAGCAAAGAATCTTTATTACAATATTTTTCCTACGGCAAAATTTATTTCAGCACCAATTTGGGAAATAAAATTGACGATGCTAAAGATGACAGATAATAGTCTAGGCTTTGGTAAAAAGCTCATTTGGCCTCCTCAAATGACTTAAATAACATACAATCACGAACACATATCAATACAATTGACAAATGTCAACGGGTGATTTCCCCCCTATTTTGTTATCAACGGCTTAGATATAGTTGCCACATTAGTATTTCACCCAACACTGGGGAGGTATTAATAATTATCCGTAAGGATAAAGTCGATAAGGGTTGTAATATAAAATTACAATACTTATTGATTATCTCTTCTACACGTCGTACAGGATTATACTCTTAGGAGTCAACGTCTTGTTTTTGCCGATCTCTATGATCGGCTTTTTTTATTCAATAAATTTTCGCTTATAAATTGAGCATTACATACTATATAGATTTACCCAATGTAATAAACTCATTACAATTAGCGAAAATTACTATTAATAATAGACATAAAGCTCATAAGAAATGGACACTCACAGTACTCACCCCTCATTAGATATATTAAACCAATTACCTGGTTGTTGGGGTTGTAAAGATATAAATTCAGTTTTTGTTTATGTAAATGAGGAATACTCCAAAATCATAGGATTTAAAAACCCACTTGATTGTATTGGCTTCACGGATTTTGATATCCCACATTTAAGCGCTAAATATGCATATATCTTTCAGCAACAAGACTTGCAAGTAATGACGACCGAAAAACGGTTACGCATTCTTGATATACATCCTTATGCGGATGGGTCTTGGCGAGCACATTTATTTACAAAAACGGCATGGCGAGACAATAATAATAAAATTATTGGTACCATTTTCTCAGGCATAGAACTAAAAGATACATCTCTACTTGAAATTGGACATTGGCTCTGTCGAACTGACGCGATTAAGCAGCAAGAAAAAAGTCATCATTTCAATCATCACCCTGTAAATATTTTATTGAATACCCGCGAATCAGAAGTGTTGTTTTTACTGCTATACGGTAAGAAACCACAATATATCTCTAAAACATTACAATTAGCCGTAAAAACAGTAGAAAACTATGTTGTTCGCCTACGAGATAAATTCAATGCTAATTCAAAAGGTGAGTTAATTGAATTAGCGCTTGATGCTGGCTTTGGTTCTCATATTCCAGAAAGTATGTTGAAGACACAACAATCTATCATATTACGTGAATATTAATAAAATTAGCAGTGTATAGATTACTCTGCTAATTCATTAGCTTATGGCGCTAAACGTTCAATATTCCAATCATTATCTTGATGACGTGAATATATAAAACGGTCATGTAAACGATGTTTACCACCTTGCCAAAATTCAATTGTTTGGAATTTAACTCTATATCCGCCCCAGAAACTAGGAAGGGGTACTTCCCCCGCCGAAAATTTCTGCTTTAATTCAAAAAACTTACCTTCTAAAGCCTGCCGTGCAGACAAGCGAGAGCTTTGTTTACTCGCCCAAGCGGCTATTTGACTTTCTTTTGGACGACTTGAAAAATACTTCATTACTTCAAGTGTTGATAGTTGCTCTACATAGCCAGTAACGTGGACTTGGCGATCAAGTATATGCCAGGGAAAATGTAAACTGATTCTATTATTTAGATGCAATTGTTCAGCCTTACGGCTACTTAAATTTGTATAGAAAATAAAACCTTCATTATCGACATCTTTTAATAAAACAATCCGTTGAAATGGTTGACCGTCAGCATTTACCGTCGCAATCGTCATTGCAGTCGGATCCGGCAAGTTGGCAACAACAGCTTGTTGAAGCCACTTATTAAATAAATCGAGGGGGTCAGTGGGTAAATCATCGCGACGTAAACCACCTTTGGTATATTCTCGGCGAATATCACTTAAGTCCATTTTCTCTCTCCTACTTTAAAATACTTAATAATAAATCGTTACGTCATCATAAATAATTGAACAAAAAATACTTCTAGATTGCAAACGGATATTTATTGCATAAAGAAATAGACACATTTAGCGAAAAAGAACTTTAGTTGACAAACAATCAACTGCATATCGTTTAGTTTTGATAAATTATATCAAATAGATATCTTCTTATTCAGCATCTCTTTATCAACTGTTTACTCGCTGAGTGCTGCACTTAACTTTTTTTTGGTGCTCAAATTATGACACTTTTCAAACGACAAGTTATTAGCCTAACCGTGTTAGTTTGCTCAGTTGTTAGCGCAGTGACTGCACAACAACTTTATTCAAGCTATTCCACATTAAAACATCAACATATCGTCGCATCACAAACAGATATTAATAGAGCCTTAGTTATACTACCTCAAGCTCTTACAAAGCTAAATGTTCCAATGATGTCAAATACTCAAGAGAAAAAATTATTAGCCATTGTTAATCATCTGTTTTCAAATGATAGCTATAGCCAAATAAACCTGACATCTGCCGATGCGCGCCAACTTATCCGTCAAGATAACGTTATATCGCCGATTCATTCACCAGCTTGGTTTCAATATATTTTTACGATTCCATCCCATACGGAACAACGAATAATTGAGCATGAAAAGCAATCGCTTGGTTTATTAACAATAACAGTACAACCCATACTTAATTACCAACAATTATGGCAAATAAGCACGCGAACCGTACTATCAAATATACTGATTGCGCTTATCTCAAGTTTGTTAGTTTATGTTATTTGTTTAAAGAACTTCTCGGCATTAGCTCGGTTAACAGCCCGCGCTAAAACAATAGATAATTTAAATCAAGCACCACTATCAATACCAAATGAATCAGATTTAGCCATTATTGTGCGATCTTTTAATAAAATTTGTTATCAATTAGACACAAACTTTAAAAACCAAGCAGATGAAGCAATGAAATTAAGGCAACAAGCTTATCTTGATACTATTTCAGGGCTTGGGAACCGTAGCTTTTTTATTCATCAACTCAGTTCATGGCTGAATGAATCACATAAAGGTGGTTTAGGATTAATTCAAACAGATTTAATTAATGAGTGCTATCAGAATGAAGGTTTCAAACAAGGTGATGAATTAGTCAAAACAATAGCAACACGATTAAATGAAGTTTTAATCTTTAACGATGCAACACTTGCTCGCTTATCTAAAGATGAATTTGCAGTTCTTATCCCTAATATATCCATTGAAAAACTTACGCTTTATAGTAAATCATTAATAAACGTCTTTAATGACTTAAGTACTAACACCATTAATGACAATGTAGCTATTGGTTTAGTCTTCAATAACAACAAAAGTACGCCAAGTCAGATATTAACCCAGCTAGATAATGCATTAACTCAAGCCAAAATAATGCCTCATGAATCAGTGGCAATAATCAAAGATATAAATAATCAAACCACACTAGGTAAGCAACAATGGAAAGCATTACTTGAAGAAGCCATCAGTGAAGACTTATTTACTTACAAATATCAACCAGCCACCCTATCAAATGGTATCAATTATCATTATGAAGTATTTACCGCCATTAAGAAAAACAATAACTACTATTCAGCAGGTATGTTCTTAGGTGCGATAGAAGACTTAAAAATAGGTAGTTGGTTTGACAGACACGTTATTGTTACGATCATAAATAAATTAAATGCCGATAGGACAAGTGGTCCTTTCGCCATAAATATCACCAACAGCTGTATTAACGATCCAAGCTTTATTCGATGGTTAGATAATTTATTACAAAAAAACACATTACTCAGCTCTCGGTTATTTTTTGAAATTCAAGAAATAAGCTGTATCAGGCATACAGATGCGGCTGGTATTTTATGCTCTATTATTCGTAAATACGGGTTTGGTTTTGGTATTGATAACTATGGTCGTAATTTTCAATCTTTAACCTACCTCAAAGAGTTACAACCTAATTACGTAAAAATCGATTACGTCTACACCCACCAACTGAATGATCAAACTAAATCAACGGTATTATCTTCAATTTGTAGAACTGCACACAGTCTTAATATTAAAGTGATCGCAACACGAGTAGAAACAGAAACTCAATTAGAGCGGCTATCTGAATTATTTGTTGGAGGCTATCAAGGATTTATCACGGATAAACACACTCAACCTGCATAAATCATTTACACTGTAAATTCAAACCACAGATGAAGTCTATTTACACTGTAAATAGACTTTTTCTTTTATCACTTTACAGTGTAAATTCCAATTTCACCTCAGACAAAAAACTATCCTCCTGGTGTATTTACAGTGTAAATGATTCCCCCCCCCAATGCACCAATAAGCAATTTGCTGCATGTTATATTTTTCTATATACTTTTTATTTATTATCCCAACTCCCCTTATTGTTAGCTATGGTTGTTAGCTATGGCTGTTAGCTATGGTTGTTAGCTATGGTTGTTAGCTATGGTTGTTAGCTATGGTTGTTAGCTATGGTTGTTAGCTATGGTTGTTAGCTATGGTTGTTAGCTATGGTTGT
>NZ_CAMRAN010000048.1 GCF_947039875.1 uncultured Photobacterium sp. | reverse complement strand
TTTAAGCGCATTTCAATACACTCAGCCACCAATTGATAGACCACGTTACGAATTAACCCCCGCATATGTTTGCTATAGCAGAACACATCAATCGCTTCTGGTGGAATCGCATCGTGGTGCATTTTACCGAGCATGGTTTTCAACGCATCCAGCATCGCATAATTACCACTGAAATTTAGGGTTCGTACTTCATTCCACGAATTACGGTAGACCAAATCAACACTGCCAACTAAACATTTCTGTTCTGGTCCATAGCTGAAAATATCAGTGGTTTTAAAGTCAAACCGTACTGAACGATTTTTCAGTTCTGTCGTTGGGTCGTTTTCTAAATTAACAAACAACCCTAATTGACGAATTTCACACGGGCTTGATAATGCTTGTAAACCCGGATGAGGGCGACGAATTGGAAAAGTATTACGAATATCACTCACTAATTGATACAGCTTATCCAAATCCATATCGGCATTACGCGCCACGGTGTGCAAGTGGGTCGATTCTGTTAGCAAACCATTAAAATAGCTCCACGCGACTAATTTTGATAAGTAGCGGTTATGCTCTAATGATGGCTGACCTAAAATATATTTCGCTTCTATCGGCTGCTTATATAAATACCAACCCGCAGTATTGGTTCGCCCTTCAGGAACTTGAATAAAACTCAGATCAGGCTCATGTAAATCCGGTGATATTTGTGGATTTAATAAGGTCACTTTTCCAGGCAGAACCTCAAACGCAGCATATAATTTACGCGCCAGAATACTGATATCTTCAGGGCTAATCGCCGAAGTAATATCATTGCGACGAGCAAAACGAATCAGATTTCGATAACTAAGCATCAACGCATCAAGCAATTCATTATGCGCTTGCTTAACTTGGGTGACTTTCCAATCACGGCGATTATCAAGCGCCGCAACAACTTCTGTCGACCACTGCCATTGCTCGGTTAAATGCTGTAACGCCTGTCGACGCCACTCCACCGAACCAGAGGTTGGCTTACGGGTTAATTTCTCATGGGTTTTAAGATAGAAACAGCGACGGACTAAATCGAGTCGACGATGATCATCAATACGCTCTAAATAACGGGTCACTTTTTCAAGCATCAAATAATAAGCATCCATGCAATATTCACTGCGATCTTCAGCAAAGAAGCGGCGTTTACCATCAAGGCTTAATAATTGTGTATGTGGGTATTCCCATGAATAAGCTTCAAGCAAAATCGCTTTTAATACCGATTTATAGGGAGAGTCGATGCTTTTGTAGAGCTGCCATAAACTAGAACCAAAATATTCTTCAGCAGGAATACGCATCAAGCCACCAAAATCAATCCATTGGTCACGCTCAATATAGCCTTTCGCAACCAGATCATCGATATATTGGTCATAGCACTCTTCCATCTCTGGTGGCACCATAAACCATAATAAAGGTAATCCCGCTAGGCATACTGCAGAACGATAGAATTCATCAAGTAGTAATAAATGCTGACTTGAGCCACAGTTTTCACCAGTCATGGCTTCAGAAAAATTGTCGCGGAAACGGTTTTCGTCGATCAAAAAGAAGTTAGCTTCAACCCCTTGTTCCATCGCCCATTTAGAAACCAAGCTACATTTACTGTCGAGTGCTTCTCGGCTTTGACAGTTTAATGAAGTGGGGATGCACACCCAAATATCGAGATCGCTGGTGAGACTTTGTCCCATAGAAGAAGTACTACCCATGGCGTAAAGGCCAGTGATTGGGCAGTCGGCATCAGCAACCACGATCGGGGCAATCGGCATTTTTGCTGTACGCGCACAATTATTAACAAATTGCTGTTGTACGTCAGTGGCGACAAAATGCGCAATTCCCTGCGGCACTTGTTGATCAAGATACCCGGGTAAGGCTGGGTGGTTATAATGTAATAAGACAGGCAACAAATCAAAAATCTGTACCGATGGCTCATTCATTGCTAAACGCGCACGTTCAATGCGAAGCTCAGTCAATGAGTCCAGTCTACCTTTTAGCGTCTTGATATAATTTTGCAAATTACTCTTCCAAGAGCTAGCAGTGTTAGTGCGGCCCGCAGTTTGACATTAATAGCGTAAATTTTATTCAAAATGAGAAAAAAACGTGATCAATGTATCATTTTTAACACCTACGGTAAAGATAATGCCATGCATGGCCAATAACAACTGTCTATGATTCATCCATAATAGTAAGACGTTAAATCGTCTCAGTAACGAACAACCAATACTGAGGCTGTAATCAGTCACTGAGCAACGACTTATTGCGATAAATATCACATTTTCTCGTCTCATTAGCTACACAATAACGCTTGGAATCAGGAACCGCAATACACGAATTATCATCCATGCTTAGGTAGTGGTACGATACTCAACAGAAAAAATAATAACCTTGGTTAACGGACCCTCTTTACTATGATGACAACTCAACCAATTCGCATTGCGACACGTAAAAGCCCATTAGCTATGTGGCAAGCAGAATTTGTCAAAGCTGAACTAGAACAAGCTCATCCAGGGCTCGTTGTTGAGCTATTACCAATGGTAACAAAAGGCGACATTATTTTAGACACACCTTTAGCAAAAGTGGGGGGTAAAGGCCTCTTTGTCAAAGAGCTTGAAGTCGCAATGCTAGAAGGTCGTGCGGATATCGCGGTGCACTCAATGAAAGATGTACCAGTGGAGTTTCCGGAAGGTCTTGGCTTAGTGACTATCTGTAAGCGCGAAGATCCACGTGATGCTTTTGTATCAAACACCTACGATTCAATTGATGATTTACCCCAAGGTGCGATTGTTGGTACCTCCAGCTTACGCCGCCAGTGTCAGCTTCGATCTCAACGTCCAGATTTAATCGTTAATGATTTGCGTGGTAACGTGAATACTCGTTTGCGTAAGCTTGATGAAGGTCAATATGACGCCATCATTTTAGCAACTGCAGGCCTAAAACGCCTGAAAATGAATGATCGTATTCGCTGTGAAATTGCCCCTGAAACTAGCCTCCCTGCAGTCGGTCAAGGCGCAGTAGGCATTGAGTGTCGCTTGGATGACCAACGCGTACGCCAATTGCTTGCACCACTCAATCACCAACCAACAGCGACACGGGTTTTGTGTGAGCGAGCAATGAATAATCGCCTTCAAGGTGGTTGCCAAGTGCCTATTGGTAGCTATGCCGAATTACAAGACGACACAATTTGGTTACGTGCACTTGTCGGAGAACCTGATGGCAGCATCATTGTTCGTGCTGAAATTAGCGGCCCAATTGAAAATGCAGAACAATTAGGTCTAACCTTAGCGGATGAATTGTTAGCTAACGGTGCTAAAGAGATCCTCGATCGCTTATACGGTAACGCCTAATGACCGTGCTGATCACCCGTCCTGCACCAGAATGCGATCAATTGGCCGCACAACTTAATCAAGTGGCGATCAGCGCTATTGCTCAACCTTTGCTTGAGGTTCAGCAAGGAAAATATATAAATAAATTAATAGAACAAATTCAACAACTGCAACCAGGTGACTACATCATCGCAGTTAGCTACCATGCGGTGCGCTTTGCGACTGATTACTTGACATCACAAGGTGCAGAATGGCCAAAAAACATGCATTATATAGCCGTTGGTGATAAGACCGCGGCAGCGTTAGCACAAGCCTGCCAGCAACCCGTGAGTTCACCACAAGGTCAGCATGATAGTGAAACACTATTAGCCTTACCTGAACTTGCGAATATTCGTCAACGGCGAGTATTAATCTTACGAGGCAATGGTGGCCGCGAATTAATCTATCAAGCATTAACCGCTCGTCAGGCTCAAGTTAGTTATTGTGAAACTTATCAACGCAACTGGCTGACTCTCGATGCAACACGATTAGCTCAACAGTGGCAACAACAGCAAATTCACGCTCTAGTTGTCACAAGCAGTGAACAATTAATATACTTAACGGGATTAATTCCAACTGAAGATTTGGCTTGGCTTTATAATTGCCACCTTTTCGTACCAAGTCGACGAATCGCAGACCAAGCATCGACGCTTGGCTACAAACATATTTCCACCGTGGGAAGCGCCGCTAATCAGGCGTTATTCACGTTCCTAAAAAGCAACGTAAGCTAATGGAATAATTAGGATGACAGACAAAAAAATGAACACAAACCAAACAGCAGCGCCAGCAACTAAAGACAAGCCTACTGTTAGTGCCTCAAAAAATAGCGGCTCAAATTCGACTAAAGCAGCGCCTACGGCCGCTAAACAAAAAAAATCAGGCAGTAAAACTGGTTGGGTTGCAATTGCATTAGTATTAGCGCTCGGTGGTGGTCTTTACTACCACGGCCATCAGCAAGGTTTACAACAACAGCAGCAAGTTGCCGCCTTACAACAACAAATTGCGACTATGAAAGCCGCAATGCAAGCTGACCAACAGCAAACCATTTCAATGGTCAATAATGAGCTTAGCACTGCCCAGCAGAAAGTTGAGCAAGGTATTAGCCAACAGCAAAAATCAATTGATTCAATTCAAACAGCCATTGCTGATTTAAAAGGCCAAGAGCCTAATGATTGGTTATTAGCCGAAGCCGATTATTTAGTTAAAATGGCAGGCCGTAAACTATGGCTAGAGCATGACGTTACCAGCGCTACACTATTACTTGAAGCCGCTGATCACCGCATTGCAGAACTCAATGATCCAAGCCTTAAAAATCTGCGCCAGGCAATGAGTAATGATATTACTGCGTTGAAATCAATTACTGTCGTTGATCGTGATGGCATCGTATTGCGTCTTAACAGCCTTGAAAATAGCATTGATAGCTTACCGTTAGCCAATGCAGTATTAGCCAAAGCAGAACCACAGCAAAATCCAACCGTTAGCCAATCGGTTAATGATTGGAAAAATAATTTAATGACATCACTGAAAAACTTTAGTGAAAATTTCATTACTTACCGCAAGCGGGATGGCAGTGTTGTACCGTTACTATCACCGCAACAAGATTTCTACCTGCAGCAAAATATCACCAACAAACTTGAGACAGCTATCGCCGCCGTATACCGCGGTCAAGGCCAAGTTTACCGTGATTCAATTGCAACCGCGATCAAGTGGTCACAACAGTACTACGACTTATCATCGCCCAAAACACAAAGTTTTATTGCTGGCCTACAACAATTAGAGCCACAAAATGTTGCGGTTGATTACCCTGCAAAGTTGCAATCACAAACCTTGATCACCCAACTCGTGAATCAAGTATTACGCAACAAAATTACCGCCCTTAGCGAACCTGTTGCCACAAAAACAACGCCAGCGGCAATTAAAAATGCAGCACCTGCGGTAAAAAAAGCAGTTGAGAAACAGATCCAACAAGCAACCGTAGCTGAAAACACAGCAACCGATAACAAAGCGGTAGTGACTTACACCACTAAAGAGGAGACTAAATAATGGTTAAATTGTTGTTATTGGTCATCGCTCTGATTGCCGGTATCATTGTCAGCCCTGATCTTGCAGGCCACCAAGGTTATGTATTGATCTCGTTTGCCAATCAAACCATTGAAATGAGTTTAACAACACTGATTATCGTTGCGATTGCTATCGTTGCGATCTTTTTTGTACTTGAATTTATTTTACGTCGCTTATTTTCTTTTGGTAGCTCAACCCGTGGTTGGTTCAGTGGCCGCCAAGTTCGTAATGCACGTCGCAATACCGCAGAAGGCCTATTGAAAGTTGCAGAAGGTGATTGGAAAGCCGCAGAGAAAATGCTGTCTAAATCAGCAAAATTTAGCGATGCGCCAATTCTAAACTACTTAGCTGCTGCAGAGGCTGCACAAGGGCTAGGTAAAACTCAACAGCGAGATCAATACTTACAACTCGCAGCTGAACAAGATACTGAAAGTCTTGCTGTCGCACTAACTCGCGCTCAGCTTCAAATTCGTCAACAACAGTTTGAACAGGCTCTTGCAACATTACAAGATGTACAGCCAACCAGCCCGCGTAATCCAATGATACTAAGCCTACTAAAGCAGTGTTACTTACAATTAGAAGATTGGAAAGCACTGCAAGTATTGCTACCCCAATTGACTAAAGCAGATGTCATCACTGCCGCAGAAGCCGCTCAACTCGACGTGCAAGCGCAATGTGGTCAAATGCACCATCTTAGCCAACAAAATGGCAGTGATGGTTTAATGGGTTACTGGAATAGCCTCAACCGTAAAGACAAACACAATCCAGCGCTAGTCGCGTGCTTTGTTAAACAGATGATAGTTCGCCATGCTGATGCTGATGCCTTCCCTATCTTGCGTGATGCTGTTAAGAAAAACCCTGAGCAGGCGTTAATTAGCTTAATGCCACAATTAACACTGCCAGATCGTCACCCAGCCATTGTGAGCCTACAGGATTTATTAGCCAACAACGGTAATAATCCAACCTTACAAAGTGCATTAGGGCAGATGTTAATGACTGATCAACAATGGCAACCGGCTAAAGAGCACCTAGAAAAAGCCATCGCATTACGTCCAGACGTCACCGATTATGCTCATTTGGTGGCGACGCTTGAACAACTCGGCGATAAACAAGCTGCAGCTGAAGTTTCTCGTCAAGCGCTACAATTAGCAAAACCCGATCAAGCTTAAATTTTAAGCCTGAAAAAAGCGCCTTAACGGCGCTTTTTTTTCGTCTGGATAACAGTTTCAGCATTAACATGTTTCTATATGTAAACAGCCATTACAAGGTATATCTACCCCATTGCTCCTAACCGACAAACACGATTCAATAGCCTCTCTACTCTTTTTATTTAACATTTGGATAACTGTTATGGATATGCTTCCTTGGATCATTGTTTCAGGTATTGTAGTGTCTGTGATTGTTGGCGTTATGATGGCTGTATTAATTAAACACGCTGATTAATAAACACGCTGATTAATAAACAAATACTAATAAAAAAGCCTCCCTAGGGAGGCTTTTTTATTAGTGATCATTGTGCAGTGAACGCTAAATTAGCATGTTAACCCAAGCGTTTGTTTTGTTTTACGTAATTGCTTATCAAACTTCTTCACCGCTTTAGCCGCTTTTTTTAAGAGTTTATTTTTTTTCTTAGCTAATTTTTTCAATTTTTCCGTTTGTTCTAACAACCTATCTGGCTGTTCAAGCACCTCTGCTTGTTCAACAATGGTTACCATCTCAATTCGACTTTGTCCCACCGCAGTTGGCATCGGTAATTGGTGCACATTGATCGTATCAGAAGTCAGCGCAGTTGAGGCCGCCAACGTCATCATCGGCGTGGGTGTTGGCATTGGTGTCAATGTTGCGGCTGTTGCTGATACCATATTGGTTAAACGGCTCGGTTTACATAAATAGTTTTTATCACTCGCCACACGGGTGCAACTCGCGCAAATAAATGTTGGTTCACTGACTATCTTAGTGATCGTCGCAAATTGATCGGCAATTTCAGCACGACGATACCTACATAAAGATTTAACCATCAACAGACCCTCACTCAAATAACCAGTTCCACGAACATTAAACGATAATGATTCGTAATTCCAGCATAGAGTGTGCGCTTGAAGCTTAAATTTGTAAATTTTTATTTTGGCTCGTCATTATTCTTCATGCTCGCTTTCACATAAATATCAAAGCGGTTTTTCTTGGTTTCGATCGCCATCGATGGCTTCGTATTTGCTAAAAATTCAGCATAGTCAGGACGTTTAACCACAATCCGTTTAGTGGCTAATGCATACGCTGGCGCAAATAACTCATCAGCATCTAAATCTGCACCCACCAAGGTTTGAAAAACGCGCATTTCTTTTTTCACCAATGCCGATTTCTTTTTATGCGGGTACATCGGATCTAAATAAATCACTTCAGGGGCAACAAAATCTTTATCGGCAGCTAACTGTAATAAAGCATCTTGGCTCGATGCATGTAATAACTGCATCCGCTCACTGACCCAATGACCAATTTCAGGATCCGCTTTCGCACGTGCTAAGCCATCATCAAGTAAAGCTGCGACCACCGGATGACGCTCCACTAATTGCACCTTACAACCCAACGACGCGAGCACAAACGCATCGCGGCCTAAACCGGCAGTAGCATCTAATACCGTTGGGGTTAACCCATTTTTTAGTCCCACCGCTTTCGCAATAGCTTGCCCACGGCCACCACCGAATTTACGACGGTGTGCTACCGCGCCACTGGCTAAATCGACAAATACAGCACCAAGTTTAGGTTCATCTAACTTACGCAGCTCTAATTGGTTAGCGGTTAACACTAACGCAAAACAGCTGTGCTCATCATGCGTCAATCCCCAGCGGGCGGCGAGTTGATCTAATTCAGACTGACGTTGAGGAACTTCACAAAGTAAGGCTAGTTGCACTGCATTCTCCGATATCAAACAATATCTATCTCACCCATTATTGGAGATAGATGCTTTAGGCGGCGAATTATAGCACTACAAATCACGCTTGGCTCTGGTATCACAACCTAACATAAGGATAAGATAGACCATGGTCTTAAGTAGCGAATAACTTACCTTGCTGAAAAGGAATTGTGATGAATATAGCTGTTCGCATCGATGATTTAGATCGCGACATTCTTAACGCGTTAATGACGGATGCGCGAGTGCCTTATGCTGAAATGGCGAAACGTTTTAACGTCAGCCCTGCAACGGTCCATGTACGGGTTGAAAAAATGCGAGCCTCCAACATTATTACCGGGACCGAGGTAATAGTTAACCCAAAATTATTAGGTTATGACGTATGCTGCTTTATTGGTATCAACCTTTATGCTGCGCGTGATTACCACTCAGCGCTTGAAAAACTCAATCAGCTAGATGAGGTTGTCGAAGCGTATTACACCACAGGCGCTTACAATATTTTTGTTAAATTGATGTGTCACTCAATTGAAGAACTACAGCATGTATTGATCAATAAGCTGCAAGCCATTGAAGAAGTACAATCAACAGAAACCTTAATTTCACTGCAAAATCCGATCAATCGAAATGTAAAGCCATAGCGGAAATTTGCCATAAAAAAAGCGAGCCTTAGCTCGCTTTTTATCACGTTCAATAAACGTTATTTTTTCAAATTTAATCCGCGCTCAGCGCCTTCTGCCGCCAACCATTCTGCGACTGTTTTCGCAAAATAGGTCAACACGCCATCAGCACCAGCACGTTTAAAGCACATTAGTGATTCCATCACAGTTTCACGCTCTTTAAGCCAACCATTTTGGAAGGCAGCCATGTGCATCGCATATTCGCCAGACACTTGGTAAGCATACGTTGGCACTTGTAGCTCTGATTTCACACGACGTACCACATCTAAATACGGCATTCCTGGCTTCACCATCACCATATCAGCACCTTCGCTGATATCCATTGCCACTTCATGCAACGCTTCATCACTGTTAGCAGGATCCATCTGGTAGGTTTTTTTATCCCCCCCTTTAAGATTACTGCTTGATCCTACTGCATCACGAAACGGGCCATAGTAATTTGACGCATATTTAGCTGAGTAAGCCATAATTTGCGTATTAATATGACCCGCTTGTTCCAATGCTTCACGGATTGCACCAATACGACCATCCATCATATCAGAAGGAGCAACAACATCAGCTCCGGCTTCAGCATGAGATAGCGCTTGTTTGATCAAAATCTCAGTGGTGATGTCATTAAGCACATAACCTTCATCATCAATGATGCCATCTTGACCATGAACCGTGAACGGATCTAAAGCGACATCGGTAATCACACCTAGCTCTGGTACATGCGCTTTTAATGCACGAACCGCAGTTTGCACTAAACCGTCAACGTTATATGCTTCTTCAGCTAATTCAGATTTAAACGGTTGTGATACCACTGGAAATAACGCAATTGCAGGCACACCAAGACTGGCGATATACGCTGCTTCTTCTAACAATAAATCAATTGATAAACGCTCAATACCCGGCATTGAAGCGACACTTTCACGACGATTAGTGCCTTCAAGTACAAACATTGGGTAAATAAGATCATTAACTGATAACTGGTTTTCCGCCATCAAACGACGACTAAAATCATGCTTACGAACTCGACGCATACGACGTCCGGGAAACGCACCTTGAATAGATACTGACACGGTAAACTCCTTACAGATTAATGAATATTGATAATATCACTCACACCACCAAGGTGGCATCAAATTGCAAAAAAAGCTTGGCTGACTTGGTAAGAATTATTGACAACATCTATGGCTGATTCACCACGACACTCACCAATAACGGCAGCAATATGGGGTAAATACAACGGTTCATTACGGCTCGATTTAGGCTTAGGACGATAATCACGCGGTAATAAATAAGGACTATCAGTTTCAATCATTAACCGTTGGCTTGGAATATGTTTCACAATTTGGCGCAGCTCAGTGCCTCGGCGTTCATCACAGATCCAACCGGTAATACCAATATGTAAATCAAGCGCCAAACAATCATTCAACTCTTGCTGCGAGCCAGTAAAGCAGTGCACAACTGCGGCGGGTAACTTATCGCGCCATGGCTTTAAAATAGCTAAAAAACGCTCATGAGCATCACGACAATGCATAAATACGGGCAAGTTAAGCTCTGCTGCTAACGCTAGTTGGGCTTCAAACACCGCTTCTTGTTGCGGACGCGGTGAAAAATCACGGTTAAAATCTAACCCACACTCACCAATGGCAACCACCTGTGACTGTTGTGCTAAAGCACGAATCTGAGGTAAAGCGAAATCTGTTACCGATTTTGCATCATGAGGATGAACGCCTGCAGTGCTATAACAATAATCAGGCCACTGCTGAGCCAGTTGCTGAGCGGCAATACTTTCTTCAATGCTGGTACCGGTAATAACCAGTCCTTTTACTCCAACCGCTTGCGCGCGAGTAATAACATCGGCGCGATCTTTATCAAAGCGGCTGTTGGTCAGATTAATACCAATATCTATCATTTTTTTTCTATCCCTTGATAAACTCATTCACCTCAGTATATCGGGCCCAGCATAGACTGACTATGTGATAATCACACCGATACAGAAACAAAAAAACCGACACTAAGGTCGGTTTTTTCATCATCACAGGGAGATAAACCCTATTCTTTGCTGATGCTCTTTATGTCTTGCGGCTCATCTTCATCGCCATATTCGTCTTCATCATCTTTACGAATGTAAAAACGAGAGAAGAATAAGCCGACTTCAAATAGCAAGCACATCGGCACCGCTAACAGAGTCTGAGATAAAATATCAGGCGGTGTTAACAACATACCGACCACAAACGCTGCCACGATAATATATGGGCGCTTACTGCGTAACGTTTCAGGATCGGTAGCACCGGTCCAACACAACAGAATAATCGCGACAGGGATCTCAAATGCAATACCGAACGCCATAAATAGCGACAATACGAAATCAAGATAACTTGAAATATCTGTTGCAACTTCAACCCCTTGCGGAGCGACGCTGGTAAAGAACTTAAACACCAATGGAAACACAACAAAATAAGCAAACGCAACACCGGCATAAAACAGCAATGAGCTGGAAACCAGTAATGGCATAATAAGCTTACGTTCATGCTTGTATAAACCAGGAGCCACAAACGCCCACAGTTGATACAAAATCATTGGTACAGCAATAAACACAGCGGTAACTAAAGTGAGTTTTATCGGTGTAAAGAACGGTGACGCAACATCTGTTGCAATCATAGTGGCACCGATTGGCATACGTTCAACCAAAGGTGCTGCTACAAACGCGTAAATGTCTTTCGAAAACCAAACTATACAGACAAAAACCACTAGCACGCTGATGAGAGAGCGCAGGATCCGTGTACGCAGCTCAAGTAAATGGCTGAATAACGGCTGCGAATCTTCGACAGTCGACATAGTGATGTAATTTATTCCTGCTTATTAGAAGTCGTTGCTGAGGGTTGCTCGCTTTTATCAGCATAGGGACGTTGCACATCAGAGGCGACTTTTTTAAGTTCATCAACCGACTCTTGCAATTCAGGCGCGATGTCCTTCATTCCCATTTGCTCAGCTTTTTTTAAATTGGCTTGCAGTTCCTGAATTTTCAGTTCCTGAGTCAATTCATCTTTGACTGAGTTTGCCATATTACGGGCTGCACCTATCCACTGCGATACAGTACGTATCGCAACGGGTAGACGTTCCGGCCCCAGTACTACCAATCCCACCACGGAGATCAGCACTAACTCCCAGAACCCGATATCAAACACGTCTTAAACCTGCTCTTTGTCTTTTTGACTCGTTGTTGTCTGATCAGCGGCTTGCTGTTCATCCGTAATTTTCTTTTGTTCAAAATCTGCATCTGTTGTTTCTTTTTTAGCTGCAGGTGCTGAATCATCATCACCAATCGCTTTTTTGAAACCCTTAACAGCAGAACCTAAGTCGCCACCTAATGTACGTAACTTCTTAGTTCCGAACAACAGAACAATAATCAGTGCAATAATTAATAATTGCCAGATACTGATACCACCCATGCTTATTTTACCTCAGCTTTATGTGGTTAATAACGGAGTGCGTTGTTACACGCAACTATAAGTATAGGCGAAACCTACAGCGACTACTGTCGACAGGCTCGCCATCCCAGCAACCAAAATACCGCTCCTGCTCCAGCTGCAATAGCAGGATAGGTGGTAACATGATCACCGAAAAGTATGGCAGCACACACCATCATGGTGGCACCAATACCAAAATAAAATCTTGCCTTACCTTGGTTACGCCGACTATCCATGAAATTATCATAGAGTGTATCGAGTCGTTGATTCATAACCTTGCCTTGGCGCAAACTGTCGTAAAGTAATTCAGGTAATTCTGGTAACTTTTCAGCCCAAAATGGCGCTTTACTCTTTACTGCATCAATAATGGCTTGTGGGCCAACTTGACGTGACATCCAATCTTCTAAAAATGGTTTTGCTGTCGCCCATAAATCGAGTTGTGGGTACAGCTGGCGTCCAAGACCTTCAACATAAAGCAATGTCTTTTGTAACAACACTAATTGCGGCTGCACTTCCATATTAAATCGACGTGCAGTATTGAATAAATTCAACAATACATGCCCAAATGATATTTCACATAACGGCTTTTCAAATATGGGCTCACACACGGTACGAATAGCAACTTCAAACGCGTCAATATTGGTATCTGCGGGTACCCAACCTGAATCAACATGCAATTCGGCCACTTTTCGGTAATCTCGATTAAAGAAAGCCAGTAAGTTTTCAGCCAAATAACGTTTGTCTTCACGATTAAGCGTGCCGACAATACCACAATCCAATGCTATCCATTGTGGATCATGTGGATGCTCATAGGAAACAAAAATATTCCCTGGATGCATATCTGCATGAAAGAAACTATCACGGAACACTTGGGTAAAAAATATATTTACCGCATTTTCTGATAATAATTTCAGATCAGTACCATTAGCTTTTAAGGCATCAAGGTCAGAAACCTGAATCCCGTAGATTCGCTCCATCACCAGTAAATTAACACTGCTGTAATCAGTGAAAACTTCAGGTACATACAGGGTGTCATCACCTTCAAAATTACGTCGAAGTTGAATGCCATTCGCCGCTTCACGCATTAAATCCAGTTCATCAAGTAAGGTTTTTTCGTATTCCCTTACCACTTCAACTGGACGTAATCGCCGTGCTTGTGGTTGAAGCCGAGAAACTATCTCGGCCATCCTGTACATCAGCTTAATATCTGCTTCAATAATAGGACGAATATCAGGACGAATGACTTTAAATACAATTTCACGGCCATTTTCTTTCATGGTCGCAGTATGGACTTGTGCAATCGAAGCTGAAGCTAACGCGACCTCATCAAAATCATCAAACCATTGCTCAATCGGGCCACCTAATGATGCTTCAATTGTGCGTCTCGCTAATTGACCATCAAACGGAGCCACTTGATCTTGCAATAACGCTAACTGATCGGCGATATGGGGAGGGAACAAATCACGTCGAGTCGACATCATCTGCCCAAACTTGATCCACACCGGACCTAATTCTTGTAACGCTAACCGTAATCGCTCCCCTAAAGGTTTATCTGGATATTCATTTTTAATCCAGAATAACGATTTACGTAATTTTTTTGGCAATACTGTTCGTGGGTCTTGCGGAATAAAATCATCCAAACCATAACGCAATTGCACTTCAATAATACGGTAAAGACGTTTAAATTCACGAATAGTCATCATGGCTATTATCGCTCAAGTAGCTGATTTAATCGGGCCTCAAAACAGGCAACATCTGATTTCAAGTCATCAACTTGATCAGCAAAATACGCGATCTCTAATGGCTGTGGTAATAATTTCCACTCTTCCGTTAGTGTTTGAGCTACATTTCGCTGGCGTTTTAGTAATCGCTGCTGAATAAACTGTCCACTTGATTTGATGCCGCTAACCACCGTATGCGCCACAACATCCCCACTGTAATAAGCGAGCTTTTCTTCGATATCTGGCTTTAATCCACCTAATAAACTAGAAAAATGCTGGGCGAGTTGTAAGTCACCATCAAGAGATAACTTATCAGCTTTAATTAACTGAGTGAGATTGGCTTGCTGGCGTAATTCAGGCAGCGCCGTTAAATTGAGGGCCAATTGACAATCGACCTCACCCTCATAAGCCGCTAATACATCAATTTGCTGACTAAAAACAAAATATAACGTTTTGCCAAATTCATTCAGAACCACGCTGATCACTTTACCGCGTAAGCGTGACAAACGACGCTGACTATCAGCATCGTCTTTTACTAATTGATTAAGCGCTGTTTCTACCGCGCCAGTAACAAATGCATCTATTGGCATAGGGACCTCAGAACTTATAACCACGGTGCAAAGCAACAATACCGCCAGTTAAGTTGTAATAGGTTGTCTGATCAAACCCAGCATCGTCCATCATTCCTTTCAATGTTTCTTGATCAGGATGCATACGAATAGACTCAGCTAAATAGCGATAACTTTCGCTATCATGAGCAATGATTTCACCGATTTTCGGTAATAAATGAAATGAGTAAGCGTCATATATTTTTGATAAAGGCTCTAAAATCGGCTTAGAGAACTCAAGCACTAATAAGCGACCACCGGGTTTTAATACACGGTACATCGAGCGTAGTGCTTGTTCTTTATCGGTAACGTTACGCAAGCAAAAACTGATCGTAATACAATCAAAATAATTATCAGGGAAAGGCAGTTCTTCGGCATTTGCTTGAACATAACCAACGTTACCAATCACGCCACTATCACGTAGCTTACTGCGACCAACTTTTAACATTGAGTTATTAATATCAGCTAAAATAACTTGTCCACTGTCACCCACAATACGAGAAAACTTAGCGGTTAAATCACCAGTACCACCGCCTAAATCAAGCACACGTTGACCACGGCGCACACCACTGCAGTCAATCGTGAAACGCTTCCAAACGCGATGAATACCCATCGACATTAAATCATTCATAATGTCGTACTTTGCCGCTACTGAATGGAATACTTCAGCAACCATGGTTGCTTTTTCCTCTTTGGCCACGGTACGAAAGCCAAAGTGGGTCGTGTCTTGTGTGGTGTCCGTCATGCTCAATCCATTATGTGTCCTCGCGCTCATTCCATTATCACAATAAAATAGCTGACGAGGATTAAATTCATTTATTCAACTGGCTTAGTGTACTTGATGGTTGTCGTTTGCTCAAAGTGGTTTACTCTTTAAGCACTACAAATCAGACTCAGTCGCTGAAGTGATATGTGAAAAACCTCTCGCATCATGCAACTGTGACTGCGATTTTTCAACTAATTGCGAGCTAATATCACGCTTCACTTCCACCCCCAATAACTTAAAACTTTCAGCTTGGCGAATAACATTCCCTCGCCCACTGACTAATTTATTCATGGCGCTATGATAACTTTGACTGGCCTTATCTAATGACGTACCTAATCCTTCCATATCGGTAACAAATAAGCGTAATTTGTCGTATAACTTACTTGCTCGATCAGCAATTTCTTTGGCGTTTTGATTTTGACGTTCATTACGCCATAAATTATTAATGGTTCTCAGTGCCACCAGCAAAGTCGTTGGGCTAACCAACATAATATTGAGATCCATTGCATCACGAATCAGTTTAGGATCAGCGGCAATCGCGGCTTGAAAAGCAGGTTCAACCGGAATAAACATCAACACATAATCCAAACTTTGAACGCCATGCAACTGATGATAATCTTTGCGGCTTAAACCTCGCATGTGTGCTCGCATTGAAGCAATATGCTCACTCATTGCCAGTTCTCGCGCCGCCACAGTGTCGGCATTAAAGAACCGTTCATAAGCCACTAATGACATTTTAGCATCAACCACCACATCCTTTTGCTGAGGTAAATGCACCACCACATCTGGCTGATAGCGTTTGCCATCTTCATTTTCTAGGCTGACTTGGGTTTGATATTCATGCCCTTCACGCAGTCCTGATTCGGTTAATACCCGCGCGAGTACCACTTCTCCCCAATTACCTTGAGCCTTATTATCACCTTTAAGCGCTTGAGTTAGATTCACCGCTTCCTGCGCCATTTGCTCATTGAGTTGTTTAAGATGATTAATTTGATGGACCAGAGTATGACGTTCGCGGGATTCTTGTGTGAAGTTATCGTTAACTTGTTTTTTAAAACCTTCCAGCTGCTCTTTCAATGGCATTAATAAACGCTGAAGACTGATTTTATTCTGCTCATCGACACTTCGAGTTTTGTGTTCAAACAATTTATTAGCAAGGCTTTCAAATTGCACCCGTAATCGCTCTTCGGCATTTTCTAATAATTGAATTTTTTCTTCGGCCGATTTTTGTTCTTCAAAATGACGGGCATCTTGTTCACGTAAATCCGCTTCAAGACCAGCATTAATGATTCGTGCGTTATCTAATTGTTCTGATAAATACAGTTTTTCATTTTGAAGCGCTTCAAAATGACGCATTTTTTCAACCGCAGCCGATAAATTACCATGCAGTTGTCGAATTTCATGGGTTAGGCGATCACGCTCGTCATCCATCTGCTCGAGTTCTTGATTACGCTCATTTAACTGCTGCTGTAATTGTTGCTCACGTAATTGCAATAACCGACTATCAGCCTCTGCTTGCTGCTGATGTAATTGTAATGTTTGCTCAAAACGTCCCTTTAACCATAGTGTGGTAATAACACTCGCCACTGTCGCGCCAGAGATCGCTGCCAACAGGGAAATCATGCCACCACTCAACCATTCCGTCATATCAAATACTCTACAAAAAACACGCATCCATTTCTGTTGTAAGGCTAAGTCGATACTGGATAAATGTCCAGTTCAGTGATTTTTATTGATAGTACTATCACTGTTTATTGTTGCCACTCAACGCGTTAAACGCATCATAAACACCCCCTTCATCATTTGCCCCATAAAAATAAAGCCTGTCACAATGACAGGCTTAATCATAACGTCTACTCAAGCAACCTTTGGCCGCAATCACTCACACCTTATCGGTTGTGAGTACCGTTTGATGCCAGCTTTTACCCCATTTTGACCACAACACAAATAAACCAGGAATCAGTAACCACATCTGTAGGGTCATCAACATTGGCGTTGCTAAATCTAAACGCTGAGTCAAACTTACCATCACGCCAGCACCACTCATCTGAAATAGGCCTAACAATGCCGCAGCAGTACCTGCACGATCACCAAAAGGCGCTAATGCTTTACCTGCCGCAGAGCCTAAGACAAAAGCAAACCCAAATGAGCAGATAAAAATAGGCACCATAAATGCCCATGCTTGATTGATTGTACTCAGAGCCAACATTAAACCACCAGCGGCAGCTAAAATAATCAATCCGGTTTGCAATGTTGCTCGCGTACCAAAACGATCCATAAATTTAGGCGCAACCATGCATGCTGTAATATTTAATGCCGCATTAATGCCAAACCATAACGTAAATTGGTTCATGTCTGCCCCAAGATGGCTCATTAACCATACCGGAGCCGACGTCACATACGCTAAAATAACCGCCATTGATAACATGCACAGACTCGCATGGTATAAAAAAGTAGGTTCACGTAATACCGACCAATAACGACTCAGACTTAACGTTGAACCACTCACATGAGTATTCGTAGGACGGGTTTCTTTAAACATCGTCATAATGAACAGCCCAGCAACGAGTGCAAAACCTGCCATAAAACTAAAATTTGAACGCCAACCAAACTCATGGGTTAACCAGGTTCCTAATAACGGTGCTAAAGCGGGAATAAAACAGATTGCACCATTTAAGTAACTGATCATACGACCACTTTTTTCAGCACCAAAACTATCACGCACCGCAGAGAATGCCGCAACAGAAGTCGCACAAGCACCAAACCCTTGTAATAAACGCGCCGTTAAAAGCATGTCTAAATTGGTGGCTAAATACGCCATTAAGGCACTAAAACCATAAATAACAATCCCAGCTAACGCAATTGGGCGGCGTCCAAAACGATCCGCTAATGGTCCTGCCAATAATTGCCCCAAACCAAGGCTGAACATAAACCATGTCACGGTATCTTGTACACGCACAGCATTAACCCCAAAACTATCGGCAATAGCTGGGAAAGCGGGTAAATAAATATCAATAGCCAACGGGCTAAATAGCACCAAAACCACCATTAAAGTGACTAATTTGGTATCGGTAGTAGGGGGTGTCGACGAGGTCATATGTTGTTCCTAAAAGATGATCGCGCCAAGTTTACGGCTTTAGAGATATGAATAGAAATGGTATATATTCAATAGCACTTTTCCTTTGGGGAATATCAGCAATGATTGCTATTGCTCCTATGCTCGCCGAAATAACACCGCCCTATCGAAAATATAATAAATGCCAATCAATTACTGATTCGCTAATTGAAGCCAACCGCCAAACACGCTAACGTAACTATATTAACTTACTTACTCAGCTGAATGTTTGCTGGTGTTATGTAAGTTCACCGTTTATGTCATCGCCTCGATGATGCTTTAATTAAAGGACGAAAACATGCAAGCTGCAATTTCGCAACGTGTTGAACAAATCCGCCACTGGCTCACTGAAAATCAGTTAGATGCATTATTGATCCCTCACGAAGATGAGTTTCTTGGTGAATACATTCCTGATCATAATGAACGCCTACACTGGCTAACTGGATTTAGTGGCTCAGCTGGTGCTGCCATTATTACTCGTGATGATGCTGCTGTTTTTGTTGATGGTCGTTATGTAGTACAAGTACGTAAACAAGTCCCGAGTGATGTTTTTCAATACTGCCATCTTATCGAGCAGCCACCAGTACAATGGGCACTTGATAATTTAGCCGCTGGTAGCAAAATTGCGATTGATGCTCGCCTTCATAGTGCAGCATGGCTTAAAAATGCCACCACTACTATTGATGGTGAATTAACCTTAGTGTGTGTTGATGAAAACCCTATTGATCAACTATGGCTAGACCGCCCAGCGCCTGTATTGTCTGACGCTCAATTAATGGGACTTGAATTTATTGGCCAAGCAAGTACAGATAAGCGCCAACAAATTGCTGCTTTACTAACAACACAAAAAGCCAATGCTGCCTTTTTAAGCCAGCTCGATAGTATTGCATGGCTACTCAATATTCGTGGTGATGACATCCATTGCCTACCTGTATTACTTTCAGCTGCAATTATTCACAGCGATGCTTCAGTTGATTTTTATATCGACCATCACCGCTTACCAGAAGGCTTTGCCGCCCATGTAGGTGCTGGCGTGGCCATCTGTAAACCGGAGCAACTAGCAACTGGGCTAGCCGCTCTTGCAGGTAAACGAGTACTGTTTGATTCAACAAATAGTAACGCATGGGCAGCGCAACAATTAACAGAGGCAGGAACCCTATTAATTGAAGCAGCAAACCCAACCTTACTGCCAAAATCGACTAAAAATGCCACCGAGATGGCGGGTATGAAAGCGTGTCATATTCGTGATGGCGTCGCGATCAGTAAATTCTTAGCCTGGATTGATGCGCAAGTTGCAACAGGTCATTTACTGGATGAAGCCCAATTATCAGATCAACTGTGGCAATTCCGTCAGTTAGATCCAAGTTGCAGTGATGTGAGCTTTGATACCATTTCAGCGGCAGCAGGCAATGCGGCAATGTGCCACTACAATCACCTTAACCAACCGCAGCCAAGTAAACTGCAAATGGATACCGTGTACTTAGTCGATTCAGGCGGTCAATACCCCGACGGTACTACCGATATTACCCGTACTATTGCCATTGGTCAGCCGGGTGATGAGGTTAAGCAAGCCTTTACTTTAGTCTTAAAAGGCCACATTGCATTAGCATCTGCACGTTTCCCTAAAGGCACCACAGGTAGCCAACTTGATGCGTTAGCACGTCAACATTTATGGGCGTATGGGTTTGATTATGATCATGGTACTGGTCACGGTGTCGGCCACTTCCTAAGTGTCCATGAAGGACCACAACGGATAGCTAAAGCCTATAATCCAACGGCATTATTGCCAGGTATGGTGTTGTCTAATGAACCTGGATATTACCGCGCAGATGCGTTTGGTATTCGTATTGAAAACCTTGAAGCGGTAGTCGAAGTGGCAACCCAAGGTGATATGACGGTAATGGGATTTGAATCTCTGACTCGCGCACCAATTGATAAGCGTTTAATTGATTTAAGCTTATTAACAGATATCGAACTCGCGTGGCTTAATCATTACCACCACACAGTGTTTGAGGTTATTAGCCCAGCCTTAGACGGTGATGATTTAGCATGGTTAACTCAAGCAACAGCACCATTACAACGCTAATAATAACGTCGCATTAATAATAAAAAAGCCAGTGCATCACCTTTTGCACTGGCTTATTGTGACCTTCAAATGTGGTTACCCCGAGTAAACCGCGTCCCAGTCTTTCCACACCACCTCAAATCCTCGCTGCTTCACCGCCATAGCAACCTCTGCCACACTGCGATCATCACTGATTGCAAATTGCTCTAACTCTGGCGTGTCATCAGCATAACCGCCCGGCTGAGTTTTTGAACCCGCTGATAGGCTAGTTACCCCTAGTGGTAATACATTATCACGAAAATGGGCTGATTCACGAGTGGATAACGATAACTCAACTTCATGATTAAACAACCGATAAGCACACAACAATTGCACTAACTGGCGATCTGTCATTACTGATTTAGGCTCAATACCACCAGTACACGGCCGCAACCGTGGAAATGAAATCGAATAACGACTCTGCCAATACTGGCGCTCAAGATAGGCCAAATGGTTCGCAACAAAAAAACTGTCCGTACGCCAATCGTCCATTCCTAATAGCGCTCCAATCCCTATTTTATCGATACCAGCTTGTGCCAATCGATCCGGTGTTTCAAGTCGATAATCAAAGTTAGTTTTATTACCGCGTAAGTGGTGTTTGGCATAAGTTCGAGCATGATAAGTTTCTTGATACACCATCACCGCATCTAAACCTAAATTTTTTAGCTCTCGATATTGCTGCTGTTCAAGCGGCTGAACTTCCATTGCAATATGATTAAAGTGGGATTTAATTTGAGGCAATGTATACCTGAAATAGTCCATCCCAACTTTAGTTTGATGCTCACCGGTTACCAACAACACACTATCAAACTGAAGTGCTTTGATCGCTTTACATTCTCGCTCAATATCAGCGGTAGTTAATGTGCGTCGCTTAATTCGATTTTCCATTGAAAAACCACAATAAGTACACGCATTAGCACACAAATTAGAGAGATATAATGGCACATAAAAATGTATCGCATAACCAAACCGCTGCCGCGTTAATAACGCTGCTTGTTGTGCCATTGATTCTAAATAAGGCTCCGCGGCGGGTGAGATTAACGCTTTAAAATCGTCAAGATCACACTGCGGTTTAGCCAGTGCACGTTCAACATCTGCAGCCGTTTTAGCGTAAATCGATAGGCGAATATCATTCCAATCCAATTGCCGCCATACATCAACAAAACTCATTCTCGCTCCTTAGCATTCACTATCGAGAAAAGCCGTTAATGGACTGGATGCAACAGCATGACTCACTGTACCCGCTAATCCCGCTTTATAAGCCATACGACCACTAATAACCGCCCATTTAAATGCTTCTCCCATCGCAACCGGATCAACAGCAGTCGCAATAGCGGTGTTAACTAAGACAGCATCTGCTCCCATTTCCATTGCCGCGGCAGCATCAGACGGAGCACCAATTCCTGCATCTATAATCACTGGCACCTGCGCTTGATCGATAATAATTTGCAAAAAATCACGTGATACTAAGCCTTTATTTGAACCTATCGGAGCCCCTAATGGCATCACCGCTGCACAACCCACCTCTTCTAATCGTTTACACAATACCGGATCAGCATGACAATAAGGCAAAACCACAAAGCCTTGTTTCACCAACGCTTCTGCAGCTAACAAGGTTTCAATCGGATCGGGCATTAAGTATTTGGGATCAGGGTGTATCTCTAATTTAAGCCAGTTAGTACCTAACGCTTCACGGGCTAATTGCGCAGCAAATATGGCTTCTTTAGCATTTTTAGCACCCGAGGTATTGGGTAAAAGATTGACTCCAGCAGCCATTAAAGGCGCTAAAATATCATCCGCTTGATGAGCTAAGTCGACCCGTTTCAGAGCCATGGTAACCAATTGAGACTCCGAGGCTAATAACGATGCGGTCATTACATCACGATGAGAATATTTTCCAGTTCCAGTAAACAACCGCGAATCAAATATTTTATCGGCAATAGTGAGCATGTTAGCCTCCTGCTATAACTTGAAAGAGCGTGATCTGATCGTTATGGTTCAACACTGTTGTTGACCATTCACTACGCGTAACAATGGCTTGATTTATCGCAATTGCAGCGCCCACCGTTGGTAGGGTTAATTGCTCAACTAACTCGGTTAGACATTGTTGTGAATGACATTCCACAGCTTGATTATTTAACCAGACGGTTATCATTGTCATTACACTGTACCTCCATTAACAAGGTGGTGATCACCACAGACGGGACACTGTTGATCAATATTGATTCCAAATTGACGCCACTGCCCTTGTGAACCATCAAATTGAGAAAGGTGATTTACATCAACCATATTCGTCTCAACAATCGCTTTTATGACTGCAAGCGCCTGCATGGTGCCAATAATTCCTACTACAGGCCCCACAATGCCACCACTACGACAATTACGCACTTTGTCCGTATTTGGTACAGCTTGAGGCAATAAACATTGATAACAAGGTCCAATCCCAGTTCTAAAGTCAAACGTCATTAACTGTCCTTGCCAGCCTATCGCAGCCCCTGAAACTAAGCGCTTTCTCGCTGTAAAACAGACATCATTAATCGCATAGCGGGTCGAAAAATTATCACTGCAATCAACCACAATATCAGCTTGATCAACTTCCAACGCTAACTGCAAACCAGCTAATCTCGTTGTGACCGCGCGGTAACGATTAAGTGGATTTAACGCCCGCATTTGAGCACACGCAGCCTGCGCTTTATTACACCCAACATCTGCTTCACGATACAAAACTTGGCGCTGTAAATTCGACACTTCAACTACGTCATCATCAGCAATGACAATCGTACCCACGCCAGCCGCCGCTAAATAAAGCCCAACAGCAGAACCTAAACCACCACCGCCAACAATTAACACCTGAGTATTTTTCAGTTGTTGCTGTCCTGGTTCGGCAATATCAGCCACCATCAACTGGCGGCTATAACGCATAAATTCAGTGTCAGAGAGCGCAGTGTTTATCATTCCGCCCTCCTGCAGCCACATCTTCAGTGTTGGGCACCAATATCTTGTGCAATTCAGTGATCATAAGTGCAGGATCGGCAGCTTGAGTAATCGCACTCACAACAGCCACGCCAGAAACCCCAGTGCGCCACACTTTTGCTGCACGCTCAATGGTAATGCCACCAATTGCCACTGTTGGTACTCGATCACCAATCAATTTTTGATAAAGTGCTAATCGGCTCACGCCTTGAGGTAATGACGGCATATTTTTAGTTGATGTCACAAAAATATGGCCTAAAGCGATATAACTGGGCTGATATTCAAGCGCACGTAAGATTTCATAATAACCATGGGTAGAAATGCCAAGCCGTAATCCCGCTTGTTGAATCGCAACTAAATCAGCGCTATCAAGATCCTCCTGACCAAGATGAACACCATAAGCATGATGCTTAATTGCCAGCAGCCAATAATCATTAATGAACACCTGAGCTTGAGCTAACTCACCAGCAACAATGGCTTGTTGGATTTGGTGTTCCAGATCGGATACTTGGGGGGGGTTGATCCGTAATTGGGTAGTTTTAACACCGAGCTGTAATACCCGCTCAACCCAATCAGCGCTCTCTAGCACAGGATATAATCCAAGCTTACTCGACCCTAAAGCCGCAAATGGAGCTACCTCTTGACCATCAATTAACCATCCAAGTTGTTTTATTTGAGGATGATTTATCGTTAAAGCACGAGGAAATACTTTGGCATCTGTAGGCCAAACAAGCTCTCCTTGTGTACGATAATTATGATCTTGATAACTGTGTTCGTGATAACTCCGCGCATAAGCACGTGCCAATACCACTGCATCTTCCAATGGATAATCAAGCGCAAGTGCCACCAATAACATTGCCCGTTGTGCCTCACTGGCACCACTATGACGACAATACACTGCTCGAGCCTGCCCTTGATGATGCCAAATATCCACACAACCATCATTCACGGGAAATCCACAGACCACTAAGCTAGGATCTGCAGCGACTTTTTGTTGCAACTGAGCTAATTCAGTAAAAGGGGCGAGCCACTGATCCCAAATTTGATACGTTGGAGGGGCACAATCTTCATCTGCAGCAACAAAATTAAACGCTAATGAGCATGCCTTAGTCATAGTTTTGATATCAATTAATGGTTCGTTGCTATGCACCGTTACTGTCACTGTATCGCCTAGTTGGTATAACTCAGCAGGTACTAACAGTGGTTCGATGTGCATTAATAATGGCATTAGATGAGGGGGAAGCGATAACGTGTTCATTGATTAATCCTCTTTAGCAGGGTGATACAACTCACTGCCACGAGCTCGAAATTCCGCCGCTTTTTGTTCCATACCTACACGAGGGTTATTACTCAACGTAATATCTATTGGCGATAGCGTTTTCGCGTAATCTCGAACTTCTTGAGAGATTTTCATTGAACAAAATTTAGGGCCACACATTGAACAAAAGTGAGCCACTTTGCCAGATTCTTGCGGTAAGGTTTGATCGTGATAATCTCGAGCAGTTTGTGGGTCAAGGCCTAGATTAAATTGATCTTCCCAACGAAACTCAAACCGTGCTTTTGATAATGCATTATCACGAACTTGTGCTCCAGGGTGGCCTTTGGCTAAGTCTGCCGCATGCGCACACAGCTTGTACGTGATCAAACCGACTTTTACATCATCTTTATTGGGTAATCCTAAATGCTCTTTTGGTGTCACGTAACACAGCATTGCACAGCCATACCAACCAATCATGGCCGCTCCAATACCAGAAGTAATATGATCATAACCCGGCGCAATATCTGTTGTCAGAGGTCCAAGTGTATAAAATGGCGCTTCATGACAATGTTTAAGTTGCTCATCCATATTAGCTTTAATCATATGCATCGGCACATGACCTGGACCTTCAATCATCACCTGAACATCATATTCCCATGCAATTTTGGTTAACTCTCCTAGCGTGCGTAATTCACTAAACTGCGCTTCGTCGTTGGCATCAGCAATAGAGCCAGGACGTAAACCGTCCCCCAATGAGAGCGAGATATCATACTGAGCACAAATCTCACAAATACTGCGGAAATTTTCATACAAAAAACTTTCTTGATGATGCGCCAAACACCACTTAGCCATAATTGAGCCGCCACGAGAAACAATCCCTGTCACCCGTTTAGCCGTCATAGGTACATACCGTAATAAAACACCAGCATGAATAGTGAAGTAATCGACACCTTGCTCAACTTGCTCTAATAACGTATCTCGAAAAACATCCCAATTTAGATTTTCCGCAACGCCCTTTACTTTTTCTAATGCTTGATACATCGGTACGGTTCCAATTGGTACCGGACTATTACGAATGATCCATTCTCGTGTTTCATGAATATTACGTCCCGTCGAGAGATCCATCACCGTATCTCCTCCCCAGCGGGTCGACCATACTAATTTCTCAACTTCTTCTTCAATGGATGAACTAACGGCGGAATTACCAATGTTAGCATTAACCTTTACTAAAAAATTTCGCCCAATAATCATTGGTTCAACTTCTGGGTGATTGATATTTGCAGGAATAATCGCGCGCCCAGCCGCAACCTCTTGGCGCACAAATTCAGGCGTGATTTGTAAAGGAAGATTAGCACCAAAATTAACGCCAGGATGTTGTTGATTTAGCGTTTCATCATTAGAGGGCACTCGCCCCATATTTTCGCGAATCGCAATATATTCCATTTCAGGCGTAACAATACCTTGGCGGGCGTAATGCAGTTGAGTAACACACTTACCGTTATAAGCACGTCGCGTTGGAGCGCGCTGATTAAAACGCAATGAATCCAAACTCTGATTATGTAAGCGTTCATTGGCGTAGTCAGAACTTAATTCAGATAATAATTCAGTATCATTACGCTCAATGATCCACCCTTCGCGCACAGGGGACAAACCACGATAAATATCTATAGAGTGGTCGGGATCGGTATAAAATCCAGAAGTATCATAAACATGAATCGGTTGGTTCGGTTCAAAAATAGGGCTTTGTTTAGGACCACTAATAAGGCTATCAGCTAAAGCGATCTCTCTCATCGGTACTGAAATATCAGCACGACTACCAGTAATATAGACTTTTCGTGAATTAGGATAGGGTTGAGCCGTTAATGACTCGATAAATTGTTTCGCTTCCAATCTCGCTTGCTTGCGATTCGACACAGCAATTTCCTTTCAATGTTATAGGGAAAAATGCTTATCAGATGGGCGTAAACAAGAGCAATGCATACAGTTATGCATCATCAAATACATACAGTGATCCTCAATAAGGATATGCAGTAAAGATAACCTCTTGTTCCCTTCGCAGGTATTAGCCTGATCAGGTTCAACGGATCCCGCAATGCGGTCTCAGCCATATGGCACTCCGACAAGTAAGTGAATTAGTATAAGTACTTTGGTTGTAATCGCAACAGTTTATTAACAATGAACAACACACAGTGACAGATAGCAAAAAGCCGTGCAATTTTCCACGGCTTTTAATTTCATGGTAATCACTACAATGTTTATTGTGAGATAAGTACATCACACTTAAGGTGCTGAGCTAATGTTTCACTTACATCACCAAAAAGATGAATAGTAGATTTGTGATAACCCGTAATAACCAACTTAGCTTCAACTTTTTCAGCTAATTCTTCGATATGCTTAGTAATATCACCATTAGCAATATGTAATCCCGAAACAGGGTAAGATGAAGCTGCCGCTAACTCTGATAATTGTGACATCCGCTGTTTAGCAATTGCATCGTGCTCTTCTTGCAGTTCAATCTCAACATCAATAAAACTCACATTACCAACACCAGGCTCAACATAAGCAACATGCAGTTCAGCATTATTTTGGTCCGCAATGATTCCAGCTTTTACCATTAATTTATGCGCAAATTTATCTTCAGGATTAACAGCAAGTAATATTGTTTGATATAGCGACATAGCCTATCTCCATGAGCCAACGCCCAGTAGTTAATTTCTTAGTTGTGATTATGATGCTATAAATGTAGCTATACAACCAACTATGTGCCGACATTTTAATTTACGCTTAAATCAATGATTGCAGTTATCGAGAGTATTAACCAACTCAACAAGCGATTATTATGACGGTTTTTAATTATCACTTTTAACTGAAACGAGATACCAATGAGCCAATATATATTACTAGGATTCATCGCAATTGGTGGTGCATTCGGCGCCTGCTCACGATACTTAATTTCGGAGCTTTGCGTTATTTTATTTGGCCGTGGCTTCCCATACGGAACATTAACCGTCAATATTATTGGTTCGCTAATTATGGGGCTATTAATGTCGGGATTAAATCAAGGAATGATTGAGGCAGCACCATGGCGCCCAATGATTGGCTTAGGCTTTCTTGGAGCATTAACTACCTTCTCAACCTTTTCAATGGATAACATTGTAATGATGCAGCAAGGTGAGTTTATTAAGGCTGGCTTAAACATCGTACTTAACGTAACCGTCAGTTTGTTTGCTTGTTATATTGGCTATCAACTAATGATGAAAAGCTAATAATCATTCAAACATATAACCGCCGCAAGGCGGTTTTTTTTAGTCAAGATAAAGAGAATAGTGGAAACGCAGGAAACGCAGGAAACGCAGGAAACGCAGGAAACGCAGGAAACGCAGGAAACGCAG
>NZ_CAMRAN010000047.1 GCF_947039875.1 uncultured Photobacterium sp. | reverse complement strand
TGTCCAACACTTCGGATAGGTGTCGGCTGCGCGACACATATCCTTATCTGTTAGCGACAGTAAAGCTGAAGACAGCCAAAGCTTCAATGTTAATGTTACTGCACCGGGTAACAATGCTCCTGTTATCGTTTCTGCACCAATTTCTGAGGCTGTTCTGCAAGAGCTTTACCTTTATCAGGTCGTCGCGATAGATGAAGAATCGCATCCTCTGACGTTCGAACTGTTAGACGCACCAGTGGGAATGGTTATTGATGCGGACACTGGTCTTATTACTTGGAAACCGGAAAGTTTAGATCCACCGACGACAGTGCGTGTTCAGGTTAAAGATGCTCCGGGGTTAACCGATAATCAGCAATACCAGCTTACCGTCGTTTCTGTGGCCAATGAATCGCCACAGATTACCTCTCTACCCGTTGAAGTGGTTGCTAAAGAGCTACCTTATTATTACCAGGTTACAGCTACGGATGACAAGGACACACAACTGCATTTCAGTCTGGTGCATGGTCATAAAGGCATAACGATTGACCCTATTACCGGAGAGGTGCAGTGGCAGAACGTCTTATTGCCACCTCAGGGATTTGAGCAAACTAATCAGCAATGCAAAATCATTCAGAGCACGACAACTCGCGTGAGTGGTAGTGCAGATGTTTTTGTCGTAGTGGATGAATCTGGCTCTATGTCTGGAGAGCACAATTGGCTTAAAGACTTGGTGCCGTCGTTGGAAGCTGGTCTGGTTGGTGCGGGCGTTGGTGAAAGCACAGCGAAGAACCTTTATGGTCTGGTCGGATATGAACGCGGGTCCCGCTATCTGGTGGTTGATGGGGAGGAAATGGTTGAGTCAGTCAGCTTTAGCCGTTTAGTGGCGCAGTTAAGGCTCTACGGCGGTACAGAAGATGGTTATCGTGCAATGAAAGGAACGCTGGACACTTACTCATTGAGAACAGACTCGGCGAAGAACTTAATCCTTGTTACAGATGAAGATAGAGATGTCACCCTATCTTGGTCTTACCAACAGATGTTAGAGCAACTCAAGTCAACCGGGACCTTACTCAATGCTGTCACTAACTCATCGTTCAGATGTGACGATAGCAGTTCTGCAATGGGTATGACTGCTGAAGGAATAGGTTTTGTAGCCGATGGCAGTGGCAGTTACTACACCTGTAGTGGAACAAGTGCTGTAAATGGTTCTGGCGCCAGTGTAAGAGATTACGTGAACCTGGCCATTGAAAGCGGGGGAGCAGCCTGGGACCTTAACTTCCTGCGAAGTGGGGGGCTTAGAGCGAAGTCTTTCTCTGAGGCGATTGTTGATATTAAGATTAAGGAGATCATAGATCAACTCCCTCCTATTTATCAGGCCGATTTACAAGTTAACCGGATAACGCTTTCAGAAAGCAAGAGTGGGTTGGTACAGGTAGCTGCGATGCTGAACAACCGGGGGCTGGCAGACACAACTCATCCTTTCGCTGTCGCTTTCTATAGCCAAGGTGTTTTTATTGGGCAGGTTGATGTTCAAAACCTCGCTGCAGAAAGTAGCCAACCATTGGTGCTAAAAGATATACCAGAAAGCGTCTTGGGTGATGACATTGCAACCATCGTTGTTAGTAGCAATGAGGAGTGCCTGACCGATAACAATGAGACGCGCGCCATGATTGCCAAAGTTAAAGTGACGGATAGTCAAGCGGCAGAAGCTACACAATGGTTTGCGGTTAACGTGGCGGAGAGCAATGAGTCCCCGGTCATTGAACCAGTCCCTCTAATTGTGCTTGAGGTTGGTGAGAAATTCCAATTAGCGTTGAACGTTTCAGATTCGAATGTTGGGGATGATTTTTCATTCGCCCTTGTTGATGCACCTGCTGGCATGCGTGTCAACGGTACCAGTGGTGTTGTCTCGTGGCAGCCAACGCAATCTGACGTTGGGCAGCTGATGGCTGAAGTTGCAGTGCAAGATCTCGCGGGTCTGCAGTCGACAACACTGCTTTCATTTGATGTTCTCGATTTTCTACGGGCACCAATAATTATCAGTGAGCCGTTGTTAAAAGCGCAGGTAGGGGCGAGTTACTATTACCAAGTGGTAGCAGAGAGCGATCGAAATGTCCGTCTTGTTTATCAGCTTATCGAGTCACCAGAAGGAATGATCATTGATGAAAACACGGGTGAAATTAGCTGGCGTCCGGATCAAGTCAGTGGAGATGGCGGACACAGCGTTATCGTCGAAGTTATCGATGATAAAAACTTAGCTGCCATCCAGTCGTTTGTTATCTCTGCCGTCACCACAGGAGACGCTCCAGAGTTTACCAGCACACCTACAACGTATCTGCAATTGGGCGAAACGTTCACATACCAAGTGTTGGTATCGGACAGCTTAGGACAACCGATAGACGTTAGTCTGCAAGCTTTCCCGGACGGAATGACCCTTGATGCTAACAACTTGGTATTGTGGCAGCCGAGTAAATCAGGGACGTATTCTGTTAGGGTTGCTGCGAGAAGTGCCGGAGGACTCGTCACAACTCAGAGCTTCGATGTACAGGTAGTTGAAACTGCAAATCAACCACCACTCATTGCAAGCCAACCAAGTTGGCGAGTTCAGAGTAATGGGGACTTGCACTATCAGGTGCTGGCTTCAGATCCAGAAGGTGAATCGCTGTCATACCTGTTGATGGAAGCACCTGCTGGAATGGTGATAGACACGGATGGTTTAGTCATATGGCCAGCCAGTACACAACTTGACGGAAAGTTCAGCGTACGTATCCGAGTCGCTGATCAGTCGGGCGTCTTTGCGGAGCAAAGCTTTACCTTTAGTTACTATCCGAGTAACGCCGCACCGGAGTTTACGAGTAGTCCAACAGGTATTGCAGCAATTAATACCCCCTACAAATACTTGGTGTCTGCTAAGGATCCAAATGGTGACCCAGTATCGTTCTCGTTGGCAACGGCTCCTGAAGGGGCTGTGTTAACCGCGTCAAATGAAATCGAATGGACACCAAATGCTTCCCGGTTGGGTACGCACACCTTTGTTGTTGTTGCTGAAGACCCTTTCGGTATGCAAAGCACACAAAGCTTCAATGTTACTGTTCGTGAAGTGTTAAACAATGTTTACCCTGTCATCACATCCGTCCCTCTACTTGAAGCCTTTGTGGGGACCAGTTATCAGGACCTTATTATTGCAGCGGATCCTGATGGTGATGCTCTAACTTATCGCTTAATTGAAGCGCCAGCAGGAATGACTGTCTCTGGAAACGGGACGGTAACCTGGCTTCCTGAAATCAAACAGAAGGGAAGTAATCCCGTTACTTTAAGGGTTTACGATAACTACGGTGCGTATGCGGAGCAAATGTACAGCATTCGTGTAAACAGCGGAAACGAGCCGGTAATAACGAGTACCCCTGTACTATCAGCGTATAACGGGATGGATTATGCGTACCCGATGACAGTGGTTGATTTGGACAATGATCCTTTACGTTATCAGCTTGACGAAGGCCCTGTAGGGATGGCAGTAAGCAACTCTGGCGTTCTCTCTTGGAGTGTCATTGAAAACGATGTTGGTGATCATTACGTAAGTGTTTCGGTGTTTGATTCCGTTGGGAACAGTGATACTCAGAAGTTCAATCTAACCGTTAAATATCTCGGAGAAAGCCAACCGCCAGTGTTGACAAGTTTACCTAAACTTCGTGCCCGAACTGAGTTTGTGTACCTTTATCAGGTTGTTGCGAGTGACCCTGATGGCGATGCATTGCGATATCGCCTGCTTAGCGCGCCAGAAGGAATGGGTATCAGTCAGTCCGGACTCGTTCAATGGTTAGCAAACAACAAGCAGGTTGGGTTGCAGGACGTGGAGCTGGAAGTGAGTGACTTAACTGGGAAGGCTGTCACTCAACGTTTCGCGATAGAAGTAACAGCGCCGGGTGAGTTTAATCGCCGTATTTGTCGCGTACCTTTGCAGTAACCACCGGAATATAGGGATATAAATATGAAATCTAGCAATATTGCGCTTGAGTTCTGGCGAAATACCGGTGGCTTTCTCCGGATGGTAGCCTTAACTGTGGCGATGCTTTACCTGTTTGTCTTCTACTCGCCTTCTGCGATGGCGATGCTCGCGGCAAAAGAGCATTATGAAAATAGGGATGTAGGCATCGAATTGATGAACAGTGTTGAGGCATTGCGTCAACACACTTCCAAATACCTTGCTAGTTTTACTGGCAAGGAGGGTGATGACAAGTTAGCAGAGCTAAACGAGATGCGTGTGGCGCTAGCTGAAAAGTTTCAACGCTATGTTTCGCATTCCGTCAACATCATCGCTGATCAAAAGGATGAAGCTGAACATGCGTTGCGAAAGCAGCTCAGTGAGGCCGTAAAGACAAATGATGTCCAGAAAGTTAAATTGGTCAGCGATCAGCTGTCTATGATGTTCAAGCATTATCACTCAATGATGGAAGCTGCTAGCGCTCTCGGTCAGGCAGATTTCAATTCTGTCACCGAGTCTCAAGAGCTTGCGGGTAAACTGCATCAATCATTGGCATCGATAAAGCTGGGTCCAGCTCCTCACCAATACAATAGTGAAATACTGCCTTTCGGCCCTCTTTCTTCTGCTGTTCACGAACCAGCCCCTTCTGTTGAAGCACTTCAGGATTATCTTGGGCTCTTGAGCCAAAGCAATCAGGCTAATGCACGCACAGTTTCAAGTTATGCGTCAGACCCAGCGTCAGACATGTTCTTGCAGTTTAATGAAGATAACCAAGTAACTGAACGCTTAACACAGCTAGCCACAGAGCTGAATCACGATCCGTTGGCTATCTATAACTATGTCTACAACACCATAGAGTACGTTCCTGCACATGGTTCGATTCAGGGGGCAGACTATACCTTGTTTAGCAAACGAGGTGGGGCAATTGACCAAGCCAGCCTGTTGGTCAGTTTGCTACGGGCTTCAAACACCCCTGCACGTTATGTCTATGGCTCGGTGGAAGTTGATATTAGTCAGTCACTTAATTGGGTTGGCGGTGTTAGAAATGTCGAAGCACTGCAAAATCTGCTTGGTCAGGGTGGCGTACCTAATGTTCTGATTACGGATCATAACGGCGTTGCAAAGCGCCTTAAGATGGAGCATGTATGGGCAGAAGCGCAAATTGAAGGGCAATGGGTCGCATTAGACCCTAGCTTCAAACAGTACACCCATGAGGAAGGTATTGATCTAAACGCAGCGATGGATACTGACCCGGACCAATTATATGCCGCGCTAACAGCAGCCGCTGATGTTGATTATGAGAACAAAACGGTTCGTGGACTTGATCAAGCCTATGCCGCTCAACTTGTTTCGGAGCTGGAAAAGAAAGTCGAAGACTATATTCAGCTTAACCATCCCAATGCGAAATTTAATGACATAGCGGGAGAGAAGAAAATTGTCAAAACTGAAGCTGAAGTGCTTCCTGTGGCGTTGCCATACATTTCTGTTGTCGCCAGCCAGCCGTTGGCTCAACTACCAAGCAATATAAGGCATAAGTTTGGGTTTACGCTGAACGATAACTACCTAAACACTCACCTCAATGTGGAAATGTCGCTCCCTGCATTAGCCGGTAAAACGTTGGCGCTGCATTTTACACCAGCTACTCAGGCCGATATTGATATGCTAAATGCTAAGCTGCCACAAAGTGAAAGTGAAGCGACGTCATCAAATGCGAAATTACCGTATGGATTAATCCAAATGGACGTAGAGTTTCTCGTCGATACGCAGGTGGTAGCGACGGGAAATCGGAGTTTTTCTCTAGGGGAAGAACTTAATACCTCTAAAGGCTTTTGGACGCCCCGATTTGGATGGGAAAAAACTGACAGCCCTGTCATCGCTGGTGAGTATCAAGCAATTGGTATTGACTACCATGGTATTGAACCGGGTATGTTGGCAGATTTGAAAGCGAAAAATGCCGCTGGCAGCCAACAACTGGGTGCTGGAAACATAGATACGCTAACCAAACACGATACAGTAGGGCTTTTCCTGCAAACAGGGATACATAGCTATTATGCTATGGTCAACCTCCAACAAACATTGTTGGCGAAATCTGCAAAAGTTGTGAACTATATTCAACCTAGCTACGGTACATTCAGTACTGATTTGAGCGTTTCTTACTTCTTTGGCGTTCCTCGTAGGGTTTCTCCCGGTGGGCTGGGAATGGATATTGATAGGCTGGCAAACAATGCGGAAGCAGCGAATAACTGCCTGGACGACTGGCGAGATTATCACCGTAAGACAGGGGCGGTTTCGTCATATCTTGAAAACTTAGTACCAGAAAAAATGCTGGATGATGGTACCAACAATCCGCAAGGTATTAGTGCTGTTAAAGCATTGGGTATTGCTGGTCAACAAGGTCAAAAAATTTACACATTGACTAATAGCAACCAGTTTTTACTCAGTGAGATTGCAATCGATGATGAAGCAAGAGCTGAAATAAACAGTGCGATTGCATCGGGTAAAGATGTCATCGTTCATGAGAAACCTGTTTCTGTCGTTGGTTGGACTGGCTCAGGCTACATTATCACAGACCCTGTCACTGGTTCTGGAGCTTATAAGATTTCAGGTGGAGAAAATGGTGGCTACGTGAGCGATGAGATGGCGGTATATTTTAGCTTTATTGGTTTTGGTATTGGACTAATTTCGACTTCACTAGCATTAATGATTAGTTTGCTAATAGCCGGGACACTTTTGATTGAGCTTTGGTTAGATCTTATGGTTTACGATAATGGTTCAGAGTTTTGTCGTGACATGATGGTTTCATTGTTTGTCGTTATTGGTCTTTTACCTTTCTTATTGGGACTTGCAGGTCTGCCAATCATAGGATTCCTTGGGCTTTACATTGGGATTATGGCTGGTTTGGTTGTGTCCCGAGCGCTTGAGGTGATATCACTGACAGGAAGTCGCTGTCCAAATCAGCCACCTACAGTGCGATAAAAGAATTCCACCAATATAGAGATGAGGAAATGCGTGATTAGTGATTCGATCTTTTTAGTTTACTTGGCAAGTGCATTACTAATATTGTCGTATGTGTTAGTCGGTTTCGGTATTGTAAAGCGTATTGCGCAGTGGAACTTAAATTCATCAGATAAGTGTGTGATTTTCTTGGCGGTGATTTTTATCTATCTATTATCGGTTTTCGAGGTGATAGATATAGTTAATGACTTATTTCACCTAACCAGTTAGTTCGAAATATCTTTATCTACTTAATTATATTTATGAAAATGAGGTGTGTAATGGAAATATTATTTTTGATTGCTTTTGTTATTTCGCTGTTAAATGTGGTGTACGCGTTAGCTACAAAAAATATATTCTTTTCCGGTGGTTGGATTAGTTATTATGATAATAAGCTAAATTTTTTTGCCGGTTTGGTTACTTTTATAGCATTTATTTTTTTCTATGGTGGTTTTTACTTTTTTATTTTTCCATCATTATAATCTTCATACGCTAATGAAGTTTACTTTTGCTATCTCCAGCAGTTTGCTTAGCTCGTTGTATATTAATATAAATGTTTAAACTAAGTGTTTTATTAAAAATACTATGTCATTTATACTTACGCTATACATAAACAATAAATCAGATCCTTTCTACTGCGGAGGATATCTCGTTGAGTAATAGTTTTGCTTTATCACTTTTCAGTTGTAATAACGTCATAAAAAGTAGGTCTGTAATGACATTTTGTGCCGTTCGAGAAGAAATAGAAGAACTGCGAAACTGTTTTTCATCAGCAATGGTATCAATCGAGTAGTGGGCTAATTTTCGTAAGGGGCTTTTTTTAATATTGGTTAACGCAATAATTGTTGCGCCTTTATCATAGGCAGATTGAGCCGCAACAAGTATTTCTCGACGTGTGCCTGAAAATGAAATCGCGATGAGTATATCGTCTTTAGTGAGTGTATTTGCTGTGGCAACTTGGACATGCGTATCTTGTTCGTTGAGTGCTGTAATCCCGATTTTTAATAGTTTAAAAGTAAGATCTTTCGCTGTTAATGCGGAACCACCGATGCCGACAATTTGAATACGGTGCGCTTGATTGAGCTGCTTAACAATAGCCTCAAACTCAGAAAAATTAATGGCATTGGTTGTTGCAATCATAGCGTGGGTTTTCTCTTGAATTAACTTTTGAGCAATAGTTAATGAAGAATCATCGCTATGAATTTTGTTATGAATCGGTCTTTTAGGCTCTAGAATGGCCTTTTGTTGAGCAAGATCTTCAATAATGGCAAGTTTAAGAGCCGTAAAACCTTTAAATCCAAGCCGTTGGGCAAATTTGATGACACCTGATTGAGAAACGCCAACTTTGGCGGCTAAATCTTGGCTTACGTAAGCGCTTAATGACGCTGGATCTTCAAGAATAAAGTCTAATATTTTCACACCATTGCTCGACAAACAACTTCTCTGGTTTTGCATCTTCTCTAAAATACTCATAATTCCCTCATTTTTTTGAATTAATTATTCAATATTGGATAAATATTATTCTTTTGGTAATGTTTTTTATCTTATTGAAAATAAAGGGATAAATTTCATTTCTCGATCTGTGTGTAGATATTGCTAATCCTATTTATTCTCTAATGTTGGCATAAAATGAATAATTTTAGTTGTGATTATTGTCACTTAATCGAATTTTTTATTCTATATGATTTCTCTCAAACCTAATAGTTAAGCGAGAGAGCTGATGATGAAGATCGACCTAACAACCTTAGTGACCGAAAGCCGAAATGCAGTGAGTGAGAATATCGATATGCTTCCAACAATTGATATGTTGAAAGTGATTAACCAGGAAGATCAGAAAGTGGCTTTAGCGGTAGAAGCTATTATTCCTGAAATAGCGAAGGTTGTTGATCTTATTGCAAATGCTTTCCAATCTGGCGGTCGCTTGATTTACGTAGGCGCTGGAACGTCAGGTCGATTAGGTATCTTAGATGCCAGTGAATGTCCTCCCACATATGGCTCAAACCCTGACGTAGTGGTTGGTCTAATCGCGGGTGGACATCAAGCTATTTTAAAAGCGGTTGAAAACGCAGAAGATAACCTTGAACTTGGTGCTGCGGATTTACAACAAATTGGTTTTAATAACAAAGATGTACTTGTAGGGATTGCTGCAAGTGGGCGTACGCCTTATGTACTCGGGGCGATGAACTATGCAACAAGCGTTGGTGCAACGGTTGCGACATTAAGCTGTAATGCCAATAGTCCAATGACACAGATTGCAGACATTAATATGACGCCTATTGTTGGACCTGAAGTCGTAACGGGTTCTTCAAGAATGAAAGCGGGTACCGCACAGAAGCTAGTGCTGAATATGTTAACCACTGGCGCAATGATTCGTACCGGAAAAGTGTTTGGAAACCTAATGGTTGATGTTGAAGCAACCAATGCCAAGCTTATTCAGCGTCAGCATAATATTGTGGTTGAAGCGACGGGATGCTTAGAATCACAGGCGGCTGAAGCATTAGCCCAATGTAATAATCACTGTAAAACCGCCATCTTAATGATTTTACTTGATATTGATGCAGAGTTAGCAGCTGCAAAACTGAGTAAACATAATGGCTTTATTCGTCATGCACTTTTAGACCAAGAATGATTAAACAATAGGTTTTATTAAGGAGCATAAGATGGCCAAAATAACCGCTTCAATGATACAAAAAATACTCACGGCAATCGGTGGCAAGGGAAATGTTATCAAATGTGGTAACTGTATGACGCGATTACGTCTTACATTACAAGATGATAACTTAGCTGATCGAGATTCAATTAAGCGCATTGCTGGCGTCATGGGATTAGTTGAAAGTGATGATCAATTTCAAATTGTTTTAGGGCCGGGTAAAGCACAAACGGCGGCTGAAATGATGAATAGCATGCTTGAGAAAGAACCGGGAGAGTCAGGGGATATATCAAACCAGCAAAGTGATCTTAAAGATGTTGCTTCTGCGCATAAGCAACAATTAAAGAAAAAACAAACCAGTGCAGCACAGCGTTTTCTAAGTAAGTTTGCGACTATTTTTACGCCTTTAATTCCAGGTTTTATTGCCGCGGGTTTGCTACTCGGTATCGCGACATTATTAGAACAACTTTTTGTGCTTGGTCATGCAACACCTAATACCCATTTACTTGATTTAATTGCGTATATGAAAGTCTTTAGTAAAGGGTTGTTTAGCTTTTTAAGTATCCTAATTGGTTATAATGCTCAGCAAGCATTTGGTGGTTCAGGTGTTAATGGTGCCATATTAGCGTCTTTTTTTGTATTAGGTTATAACCCAGATGCAACCACTGGCATTTACTCAGGAATGACGGATTTTTTTGGTAACGGTATTGATCCTCGAGGCAATATTATTGGGGTGTTAATAGCTGCCATTATTGGTGCTGGTGTTGAGAAAAAAGTCCGTCAATTTATTCCTGATAATCTAGATATGATTCTAACTTCTATGATCACCTTGTTGATTATGGGAGCGGTAACTTTTGTGCTCATCATGCCAATTGGCGGTGAGTTGTTTAAAGGTATGTCATGGTTATTCATCAACCTTAATGGTAATCCATTCGGCAGTGCGATCTTAGCGGGATTATTCTTAATCTCAGTAATGTTTGGTATTCACCAAGGTTTTGTACCTGTTTATTTTGCTTTGATGGATGCTCAGGGCTTTAATTCTCTTTTCCCCATTTTAGCGATGGCAGGGGCAGGACAAGTTGGCGCAGCATTAGCGTTATATGCTAAAGCTAAAAAAGATTCTTTGCTACGAACGCAAGTCAAAGGCGCTATTATTCCGGGTTTCTTAGGCGTTGGCGAACCACTTATTTACGGCGTTACGCTACCGCGTGTTAAACCTTTTGTTACTGCTTGTGTTGGCGGTTCTGCTGGTGGCTTCTTTATTGGATTAGTCTCTTACATGGGGTTACCAATTGGTTTAAATACGGTATTTGGCCCATCAGGTATTGTTGCCTTGCCATTAATGACATCAAGCTCAGGTATTTTTGCGGGTATGGCAATATTTACCATCGGTTTGCTAATTTCATATCTTGTTGGATTTGCGATGACATGGTTCTTCGGTACCAAAAATGTTGATTTAAGTTAAGACCACATTATTGAGAAGCCGATTTAATAAGTAATTCCTAATTCTTGGACATTTCGGTTTAGCGGCTAGTAAGGCCTGATTTCGATATTCAATCGGAGTCAGGCCTTTTTACTGGTTCTTACTGCGTTTTAGGCTGTGTTTACAGTGAATGACGGGGGTGAGCATGGCAATCTCTCTGCTTAATTTACGTCATCTCGGAAGGCGAGGGACGAGGCTATCCGTGATCTACTCAACGTGTGCTTGAGCCTAAAAGACGCCAATAAAACACGTAAAATTTCACAGATAAACACTAACTCTACAACGCGTGGATAATAGATTCCCTATCGCCCTCATAACCAGTTTTTAGTTAGTCAGAGTGTGAGTTAACTTGTGATTACCAAGCGACTTTGTCATTACGATAACTACCAAGGGAATATGTCGGGACTCAATTAGCTACCCATTTCACATAACACCAGATATCTACCGAAGTTATAAACTGATGAATGACCTCTCTTTTAGTTATTTGACGGTACTATTCAGAGCAGCCACGATAAAACAAATCAAAAAGCTAACATTCGCTTTATTGCTTGTTAGCTTTTTATATTCGCTATCTAACCCGACTTAAAAATCGGCATCAACCTCAAATACCATCGGCTCACCAGTGAGGGGGTGGGTTAGGCCAAGGTATTGTGCATGCAAATGTAAGCGTTCTGCTTTTTGACCGTATAAGTCATCACCGACAATCGGCATATTCATACCGTTGTGGTGGGCTGAGTGAATGCGTAGTTGGTGAGTGCGGCCTGTTTTTGGGTAATAATAAACCTTGGTTTTACCGTCTTTACGCTCAAGAACCTGCCACTTTGTGAGTGCAGGTTTACCGTGCTCATAACAGACTAATTGGCGTGGGCGATCGTCTAAATCAACCCGCATTGGTAAGCTAATCTCACCGTGATTCTGCTCGGCAATACCATCTAATAATGCCACATAACGTTTTTCTGCGGTGCGTTCAATAAACTGTTTTTGCAAGGCTTTATGCGCATCTTTGGTAAGTGCAATGACTATTAGCCCAGAGGTCGACATGTCTAGACGGTGCACAATCAGTGGACTATCACTGTCAGGGAACATCGTTTGCATACGGCTGTAAACGGAATCGGTGATGGTTTTACCAGGCACAGAAAGAAATTCTGCTGGTTTATTGATAACCACCATCGCATCGTCTTGATACACAATCTCTAGCTCTTTGCCTTCCGCTGGGTTTTGTAATAGCGGATTAGCATCAATGTTAAGGCCAGCCAGCATATGCTGTAAAATCGGTTCGCATTTGTTTTTGCAGGCTTCATAAAAGTATTTATGTTTGCGAATTTGCGCAGCAGGAGAGGCTCCCCACCAAAATTTAGCCATCGCTAACGGGGTTAAATGTTGCTTAAAAGCATATTGTAGTAATTTAATGGTGGCGCAATCTCCCGCACCTTGTGGCGGTGTTATACCACCAAAGAGATCATTTAAATCTTGTGTTTCGCCATACTGATTTAGAAATTGATATTGTGCGTAGCGCTGTTGTTGTAATGCAGCCGTTAAGCTGTTGTATTCTGATTTGAGTAAGGCCAACTCTGCCGTATCAGCTTGTAACTTATCGCTAATATCAGCCAGTGTTTGAGCCCATTGCTGACGAATTGTTTTTTGTTGATGCTTATCAAACGCACTTTCACGGGCTAAACGATGGAATTCTTGGGTCATAAATTCGCTATCGTGACTTTGTTCTGCCGCTTTACGTTGTAATTTACGTTGTTTGCGCTGTTCGATCATCTGCAAGCGAAATGATTCAGAGGCTAATTCAGCGTGATTTTGAGCATCTTGATATTGTTGCTGCAACTGAATGTAACTTGGTTTGGATTCAATTGCGGTTATTTTAGTCATCACTTCATCAATCAAAACTTGCTGAGCCTTGATCGCAGGATCGATGTTTCGCTCATCACATACCGGAGGAACAAAATGAGGCAGGTGTGCAAGATTGGCAATTTTATCTGAAAATGCAGATAAATAACCCATTTCGCCTTGTTGGTTTTGAACCAATAACACCCCAAACATGTGACCAATCGCATCATTATTGTCCAACCCAAAATTATGCTGCCATTGATCTTGAGTCGCGATATGTTGTTGTAATTCTTGAGCCGCTAACACACATAATGGATGAGGTGTGTAGCAAAATGGAAACGTAAAACGCTCAGGTAGCGGTAGCGTATCAACAGCGGCAATGAAGTGAGTAAAATGATGATCTGATGCGTGCATGATGGTATCTATTACGAACAAGGGCGGCGATTCTAGCATTTCTAACGTAAAATTTCGAGTTAACGTCAGTAAACTATTTTATTAAGTGCTTAATTATAGGCACTATATATTTTTATATTTAATTTATACCTCGCGAGTGGAATTATATTAAATCTCAAAATTTGAGTATTATTTTTTATAAGAGGATATTTGAAATTTTTAGGATTGATTATTGTATTAAAGATGCATTTTTCCATTATGAAAAAGTGATCGAAAAGAAAGTGGCTCATCAATAATAGGTGCAACGCATAGAAATAAAGAAAAGGCTCTTATTTGAGCCTTTTAGTATGTATTAATTGGTTATTTTAGAATAATGAAAATTGTTAAAATAAAAAGATAATACAGCTTAATTATTGATTACTTGACGGGTTGTAACTAAACAAATATCAGGTAATTGATCGGTTAAAAAAGCTTGTTTGCCTTTAATACGTTTACTATTGAGAACGTAAGTTCTGTCATTGAGTTTGCCTTGAAAATCCCATTTACTGAATGCTTCGTGGCGCGCGTCTGAACAAGACGTTTGTAATACATAGCTTTCAGTGACAGACGTATCACAACCACCAGCTATATTTTTTACGCCATGAAAGGTGACATGGCTATCACGATCTCGATAGCTGGTTACTGCTAGCGCATTGAAGAGGTGAACATCAGTAGGTTTATCGTTGTAAGATAAAATACGATGTGGATTTGTCTTCAATGCTACTTCAGCTAATTGTATTAATTCGCTTGAGCATGGATTGTTTTGATGCTCAAGGACACTTTCCATTGACGTTTTGGCATTCACTGGTGCAATAAACACACTAGGCAATAAGCAAAGGCCGGCAACTGCAATCTGCACACTTTTCATATTACCTTCTCCGAATTAATGCTTTTTAATTGGCATCACTAAAAGTTGTACGTCAAATTGCTTACCATTATCTTGTTTCATGGTCACTGTGATCACTTGATTTGGTTTAAGATCTTGTTTGACACCCATAAACATTAGATGATAGCCCTGACTTGCTAATATGATGTTGCCATTAGCAGGGATCACAAGTGCATCCATTTTACGCATTGCCATCGTATTATCACGCATAAACATACGATGAAATTCGGTATGTTTAGCAATCGCAGTGCTTGCGCTGACAAGAGTGACTGCTGTATCACTGTTATTGATGATCTTCATGTAGCCCGCACTGACACTTGCCCCTGGGATTGTGGCTTTTGCGGTTGCATTTTCAATCGTTAGCTCGGTATTTACTTTTTGAACCTCAGTATAGTTTTGCTGAGATTGGCCATGGCTGTCGGCATGAGTTACATCTGTCGCAAAAGCAGTGGAATGAAAACAACCTATTAATAATGCAAGGTATAAGGAACTTCTTTTCATTGTTATCTCCTATTTTTTAGTAATAGCTTTTTCATAAATACGTTCAATGCCCGCAGCGAGTTCAACTGGGGTAGTGTTGTGGCTCATCGCGCCGACTAACTTGCCAGTTTCATCAATAATATAGAAACGTGAAGAGTGATCGACGGTATAGCTTAATTCAGATGATTCCATATCAATAATGTCAAAATAAACACCATATTGCTTAGATAAAGCCTCTATTTGTTGGCTAGTTCCTGTTAACCCAATAACATGATCATCGAAGTATTTAGCGAATTTATTTAATGACACTAAATCATCGCGTTCAGGATCGACACTGATGAATAATCCTTGTACATGTTGATAGGTTGCAGGTGATAAACGGGAAAAAGCCGCTGATAAAACTCCCATTGAAGAAGGGCAGACTTCAGCGCAGTTTAAAAAACCAAAATAAAGCACCACAATATTGCCTTTAAATTGATCAAGGCTGACGTTGCCGTTAACACTATTTAGTTCAAATGGACCGCCAAGATCTTTTAGCTGTTTTACATTCTCACCAACAGGGGTGGTGGTGTTATAGATATAGCATCCCATCAAGGTGGCGAGAAACAGTGCTCCCAAAAGAAGCACTATTTTAGTTGGATTTTTGGTCATGAATGAGGCTCCATTACTACGGCAGGTATTGCATTAACTTGATAGCCATCAGCAATCGTCTCAGATGAAAAATCAAGTGAAATTAACGTACAAAACACCATGATATTGAAAATGGAACATAACAGCATTTTTTTACCCCACTGAGCATTAGGGACTTTTTGATAACCGACTTTGGCAATATACAGCCAATGTAGGCTCACTAAACCCATACCTAATGCATACCAGCTACCTACATAACCAAGGTAAGTCAGTGTTAATGCTGCCATCGCAAAGGCAATGATATAACCAATAATATGGTAACGTGCGCGAGCGATCCCTATTTCTACGGGTAGGACTGGAATTGAGGCTGATTTATAATCATCGAAACGGTAAATTGCAATCGCGTATGAGTGTGGAATTTGCCATAAACAAAAAGTAATAAACAGTATTGCAGCGCCACTATCAAATTGCCCTGTGACTGCGCAATAACCGATAACGGGTGGACAAGCACCCGATAAGCCACCAATTAAGGTGCCGTATACTGATTTACGTTTGAAATAGAGGCTATATAAGCCAACGTAAACCACAAAACCAAGCACACCAAACTGAAAGGCGACAGCGGAAGTGTAGCTATAAAGTGTAAAAAAACCACCAATAGATAAGATTGTTGCCCAAATTAAGGCATAAGAGACGGGAACAATTTTTTTAACTAATTCACGCTCACAGGTACGTTTCATTAATTTATCAATATCGATATCGATAACATTATTAAATACACAACCTGATGCAACAATCAAGGTAGTACCAATACAAACAGCCACAAGTAATAGGCCGTCAATATTGCCTTGAGAAGCCAGTAATACACCACCGATGGCAGCAATAAGATTGCCACCGATGATACCTGGTTTGGTCAGTTTCAGATAAGGCTTAATCATAGAACATCCTTGATCAATGACCCATTAGCATGTTGTGGTTTAAGTGATCCATAATCCACAACGAACCAATAAGAATAATAGCAACAATAACAACTATAAAGACCGCTGATGACGTGTTCCACATTTGTTCAGACGAGGTGTTCATGTGCAGAAAGAACACCAGCTGGACTAATATTTGTGCGACAGCGAACACCATGATCACACCAATAATAAACTGGGGTGAACCGACGCCAGCCATCACCATTGCAAAAGGTACAATGGTTAAAATGATGGAGAACACTAGCCCTCGAACATATTCTTTTACGCTGCCGTGAGCTTGACCACCTTGGCCATGTGCCGTTGAATGTTCGTTAGTTGAATTGCTCATTACAATACCCCCATTAAGTAAACCACACTGAATACACAGATCCAGATAACATCAAGGAAGTGCCAGAACAAACTTAAACAAGCTAAACGTGTTTTATTCTCTGCAGAGAAACCGTCCCGTTTAAAATGGAAGAATAATACGATCATCCACACTAAACCGGCAAAAACGTGCAGTCCGTGAGTAGCCACCAAGCCATAAAATGCTGACCAGTAGGCGCTACTATGGAAAGTCGCTCCTTCACTGCTGAAGTGATAAAACTCATACAGTTCCATCACTAAAAAAGACAAACCTAATCCAAATGTAATACCTAACCATTTGAACATACCTTTTATATCTTCATGGTTGGCTTTGAGCATTGCCATACCGAATGTAAAACTACTAAACAGTAATAATGCTGTTTCAGTTAATACAAAGCTAAGATTAAACAGTTCCTTAGGCTCAATTAAGCCTGCAAAGCTATTTGAATAAACAGCGTAAACCGCAAATAATGTACCGAATAATAAGCAGTCACTGAGGATGTAAATCCAAAAGCCAAAAATAGTATCGCCAGCGTAGTCGTGATGGTCATGATCATCGAGATCATGACTATCGATAGACTGGGCAGGGACGTTGAGATTAAAGGTATCTTTTACTTCTGTCGTCATAATAGCTCTCGCCCCTTATGCTATGGAATCTGCTGGTTTCAGATCGGATGGATCGAAATCATCATCGTCTTCACCATCTTTGTGTTCAACGGTCTTCTTACCAAGTGCTTTAGCAAGATGTTTTCGTTCAATCGCTTCAATTTCAGAGACTTCAACATAATAATCTTTACTGCGTTGGAAGCTGTAAACGATCCAAGATGCAATCATGCCAACAGCGCCTGCAATAACCATCCACCAAATATGCCAGATAAAAGCAAAGCCAAGCATTAATGAGAAGATACTGATAACGACACCCGCCCACGTGTTCTTTGGCATATGAATACGCTTGTAACGCTCAGGTTCTTGGTAAGCTAACCCATGTTCTTTGGCGTAATAGTGCTCGTCACGATCATGAATCTTAGGTAATAAAGCAAAGTTATAAAATGGTGGTGGGGATGATGTTGCCCATTCCAATGTACGGCCATTCCATGGATCACCAGTGAGATCTAGGTTCTGTTTACGATCACGAATACTGACGAATATTTGGTAGAACTGAACCGCAATACCAGCTGCAACGATACATACACCAAATGCTGCGACCCATAAGTAAGGTGCCCATTCAGGATTATCTGCGATATTCAGACGACGTGTCATACCGTTAAAGCCAAGAACATACACGGGCATAAAGGCTACGAAGAAACCGACAGTCCAAAGCGCACATGAGATCTTACCAAGACGTTCATCAAGGGTGAATCCTGTAGCTTTCGGGAACCAGTAAGTAAGGCCTGCAAAGTAACCAAAGAGTGCACCACCGATAATCACGTTATGGAAGTGGGCAATAACGAATAGGCTATTGTGCAGAACAAAGTTGGCTGCGGGTATAGCAAGCATTACGCCGGTCATACCACCAATAGTAAATGTGATTAAAAAAGCAATTGTCCACCACATACTAGCACTGAATTCAACCCGTCCTTTATACATCGTAAACAACCAGTTGAATATCTTAACCCCAGTTGGAATCGAGATAATCATGGTTGCGATGCCAAAGAAGGCGTTAACACTAGCGCCTGCGCCCATGGTAAAGAAGTGATGCAGCCAAACAATAAATGACAACACCATAATCACCATTGTTGCCCACACTAATGATGTGTAACCAAATAGACGTTTGCGTGAGAATGTCGCTGTAATTTCAGAGAAAATACCAAAAGCAGGTAGCACCAAAATATAAACTTCAGGGTGACCCCATGCCCATATTAGGTTGACGTACATCATTTGGTTACCACCCATATCAGTGGTAAAGAAATGAGTACCAACATAACGATCGAGTGTTAACAGGGTTAAGGTGACAGTTAAAATAGGGAAAGCCAGTACAATCAATGCGTTTGCACACAATGATGTCCATGTAAATACGGGCATTTGCATCATCTTCATACCAGGCGCACGCATACGAAGAATAGTAACTACGAAGTTAATCCCCGTTAGCAATGTTCCTATACCTGATATTTGCAGTGACCATAACCAATAATCAACCCCGACCCAAGGATTAGCATCCATACCCGATAGTGGTGGGTAGGCAAGCCAACCCGTTGCGGCAAATTCACCAACAAACAAAGAAAGGTTAATTAGAATGGCGCCAGCAACGAATAGCCAAAAACTCAAAGAATTTAAAAATGGAAAGGCAACATCGCGAGCACCAATCTGTAATGGCACGATAACATTCATTAGACCGACCACAAATGGCATCGCAACGAAGAAAATCATGATTACGCCATGGGCGGTAAAGACTTGGTCGTAGTGCTCAGGTGGCAGATAGCTTGCATCAATAGTAGAAGCTGCTTGTTGAGAACGCATTAATATGGCGTCAGAAAACCCTCGAACAAGCATGACCATGGATACAATGATGTACATAATGCCTATCTTTTTATGATCGACAGAGGTAAACCATTCACTCCATAAGTAGTGCCATTTTTTTTGATATGTAATCAAGCCTAATAGTCCTAATCCGCCAAGCACTACGGCCATCATGACTGGGAAAACGACTGGATCGGTAAAGGGAATTACATCCCAATTTAATTTGCCGAAAACCGGATCCGCTTCGGCGTATATATCCCCTTTATAAGCCATTTTGGACTCCTGCATGTTTTTCTATGATGTCTTTAAATTTCAGCGGAGCAACAGAAGCAAAGTATGTCACTGGATGTGGTGTGGTAATTTGCTCTTTAGCATTGGCTGTTAGTTGATCATAACTGGTATTATTTAATACAAGATCAGATGTCTTTACTTTTTGAACCCATTGCTCAAACGCGGCATCTTTAACTGCATGGGCTTTAAATCGCATGTTGGCAAAGCCATAGCCGCTGTAATTAGCCGAGATACCTCGATAAGAACCTTCTTCTTTCGCCATGAGATTTAAACGGTTTTCCATCCCCGCCATTGCGTAAACCTGGCTGCCGAGTTGTGGAATAAAAAATGAGTTCATAGCTGCATCTGAAGTGACTAAGAATTTAACTGGACGGTTAATGGGTAGTGTTATTTCATTGACTGTCGCAATTTGTTGTTCTGGATAAATAAAGAGCCATTTCCAATTCATAGCAACGACTTGAATCGTTAATGGTTTTTGATCGGAAACAATTTCTTTTCTTGGATCAAGTGAGTAAGAAGTTTGGTAGGTGATCCATCCTAATACTAAAATGATCAAACAGGGCACTGTCCATACAACGATCTCTATTTTAGTTGAGTGTTCCCATTCGGGCGTGTATTCCGCTTTTTTGTTGCTGTGGCGATATTTATAAGGAAAGTAAATCGTCATAAACAAAACAGGCACAATAATGATTGCCATCAGAAGAACGGATGTAATAATTAATGACGATTGGGCTTCACCAACGCTGCCTTTTGAGTCAAATAGCACCATATTACTGCTAGTAAATAGCGTCACTAACAGCAATATTGAGAGTAATGTAAGTAGGATGATGACCATCTTCTTACTTCGGATTATTTTCATTTTTCCTCCGTGAACTTGATTACTCATAACAAAACAATAACTGTTACTGGATAACAAATTTTTTGTTATCTAATGTTTGTCAGTTTGTAGTTACCGTATCATTCAAAATGATGAAGAATAAAACTTTGATATATAACTGTATTTAAGTTATAAAAAAGCATTGAAAAGATATTTTATTGCTATCTTTTGTATGTTAAATCATCAAATTGTTACTGTGTTGTGAATTTTATTGCTCTATTCTTGATCAAATTGGGGGAATAATAAAATGCTAATTTCGATTAAATGTGCTAAAAATGTTAAAAATTGAACATGGGCTATACTTTTAAGAATAAATTTTATGATTACAAGCTGAGTTATTTTTTGGGTGGCTACAAAGTAATCAAAAATCACAATATCAATCTAAAGCGCACTTCTTTGTTTAAAATGTTGACACTTACTTTAACTTGAACAGTTTAGTTAAAGTAACTGTGGATTTATTACAATAAAGATTAGCTGTGTTAACCGAGTTTTGGTCTTATTCAAAATGTAAATTGTGATAGTGGTATTACGAATGTAACTGTATTTGATGAGGGCTGTTATTAAGAAAAACCGAAAGTAAATATTCTATGCTAGCTAATCTCAGATGATAAAGGCTAATAGTAGTGTGATTAAATTGTTAACTTACTTACTAATATAGAGGGTGACTAATATATTAGTAATATAAGTCTACATGCAGACTTATAATTTTAGGTGAGTTTTTATATTTTTTATCAATAAGTTTTTCAGAGATTAAACGTCTATGCTTATTTTTCAAAGATATATTTATGAAATCTTATCAATCAAATTAGTGTGATTTTTATGCTTAATTTAATAGAGATTCAATTTAAATAAATCATTATAATCATTGAGCTTAATTGTCATTAAACATAATGAATGGAATCAAGATGTTTAATGGTATTTCTAATGTAATCAATGTGGTTAGAGTCTTAATTGTGGTTTTTTGTACGCTTAAAAAAGCAATAAATAATAACTTACCTGGTTATTCTTTTTACATAAATATTAAAGTGTTCTTTTTATTCATGTTTAATTAAATCGAGATTTATTTGAAATAGATAAACATGCTTGTTACAAAGAAATGGTGTATATATTAATAATCTCTAACGAGGGTTTAAAATGACAACTTCAATAAAACTTAATGCGGGTGATCTATTCCCAGCAATACAAGTAACATTACTTGATGGTACTTCTGTTACTTTAGGTAAGCCACAAAGTAATGCAACATGGCAAGCTGTATTTGTTTATCGAGGTAAACATTGCCCGTTATGTACAAAATATCTAAATGAATTAGAAAATTATAAGCAAAAGTTATTAGACTCTAATGTTGAAATTATTGCTGTTTCTGCTGATTCGAAACAACAATTAGAAGAACATATTGAAAAGCTAGCGATTAGTTTTCCTATTGCTTACGGTTTAACTGAGCAACAAATGCAAACATTGGGACTATATATTTCAATTCCTCGCTCAGAGCAGGAAACCGATCATAATTTCTCTGAGCCAGCATTATTTGTTATTAATGAAAATGGTGGATTGCAGGTTGTTGATTTATCGAATAATCCATTTGTTCGACCAGAATTAGAATCTTTAGTAAATGGTATTGGGTGGATTCGTAATCCAGACAATAACTATCCTATTCGTGGTACGTTTAAATACTAAAATCAAAACACCAGCCCAACAAAGGCTGGTGTTTTTCTATCTCTCATAATAAAGAAGGAGTCACATTACTTAAGTACGTTGATTTTATGATCACCATTGCTACGCCGAATCTACAATAGTTTTATTACTTTTCAATAGATTAACGTTAATACTGTATTCTTTATCAATATATTGGGTACTATAGTAATAATCTTTATTATTGCAGTGAAAATGTTATGGCTCAGAAAATGACGATGGCTGATATTTCAAAACAGCTTGGAATCTCTAAAATGACAGTGTCGCGTTATTTTAATGGTGGCTATGTGTCAGAAGAAAATCGGGTCAAAATTGATGCGATTGTAAAAGAAAATCACTATACCCCAAATAAATTTGCACGTTCTATTCGTAGTCAATCTAATATTATTGGTTTTATTGCGCCTCGAATTGAGTCTTACACGACCAGCTTGGTGATTAAAGGTGCGTTAGCGGCAGCAAATGAGTCTAATGCCCGTATGTTATTTCATGCGACAGGGTTTAGTCATGAATCTGAACGTCAAGCTGTAAGTGAGTTCAATGGCCTTAATGCTCTTGGTACTATTGTTATTGCTTCAAAGCACAGTGTTGATGAGCCATTTTATAAAAGATTAGAAAACCTGATTTTTATAGGTAAAGCTATTCCTGATCATTGTTGTTTATATTATCCAGAACAAGCGGCGATAACGGCACTCGTTTCTCATACTATTCATCAGTTACAACAACAGCAAGCCCCCTTTACAGCCATCCATTATATTTATGATGCGCGTATGTTGTCATCACGTACTCAATTGATGCAAACCACGCTTACTCATATTGCACCGACCTTACCACATTCATTACAAGCATTAGCTGATTCTGAACAAAAAGAAACTTATCAATTAATTACGTTAAAACCCAACCACGTTTACTTTTGTGCTACTGATAATATTGCGATACGGTTATACCGTCGGGCTAAAGAACAGCATCTCAAAATAGGGCATGATATTTGGGTGATAGGTATTGGCGATTATGATTATAGCGACTTGTTAGTACCTAGTTTAACAACGGTGGCGTTTAATTATTATCAAATGGGCTATCAAGCAGTGAAGAAGCTTATTAAACGAGATTCAAGCTCTTGTGAAGGCCAATTTGAGTTAAAAATCAGAGAAAGCTCTCAGTTCATTTAAAAACCTTTTGCATATCACTACATTCGATCTTACCGTATGTGTTATCGGTAACACATACAGATATGTAGTATACGTTTAGTAAGGTTAAATGGATGAATCACCCTAATAATACGTCAGCAACATCGCTTGCATGGTGGAAAGCCGCCACTGCTTATCAAATATATCCACGCAGTTTTTTTGACAGTAACCAAGATGGTATTGGTGATATTGCTGGCATTATTGCCAAGCTTGATTATTTAGTTGAACTTGGGATTGATTTGGTATGGATTTGTCCATTTTATCAATCACCTAATGATGATAATGGTTACGATATTAGTGACTACCAAGCTATTCATCCCGATTTCGGTAGTCTTGCCGATGTTGATCGCCTAATCAGTGATGCACATGATCGCGGTATTCGTATCATTATGGATTTAGTGATTAACCATACCAGTGACGAGCATCCATGGTTTATTGAATCACGCCAAAGCAAAACTAATCCTAAGCGCGATTGGTATATTTGGCGCGATGGTAGTGAACCTAGCCTAGATAGTCCTACCAATGCACCTAATAATTGGGAAAGTATTTTTCATGGTAGTGCGTGGCAATATGATGCTGCTACTGCGCAATATTATTTGCACTTATTTTCTAAAAAACAACCAGATTTGAATTGGCAAAATCCTGAAGTAAAACAAGCGTTATTTAGCATGATTCACTGGTGGTTAGCGCGCGGCATTGATGGTTTTAGAGTGGATGCTATTAGCCATATTCAAAAACAGCCGGGCTTACCGTCATTACCTAATCCAAAGGGTGATGATTATGTGTCTTCGTTTGATTACCACATGAATGTTGATGGTATTGAGCAGCACCTATATGAACTGCGTGACCAAGCTTTTGCTCTTTTTGATATTGTCACTGTTGGTGAAGCTAATGGGGTTGAAGCACAAGATGCATTAACGTGGGTGGCTGAGCCCACTGAAAGCGATAAAGGTGGCGTCTTTAATATGATTTTCCAATTTGAACACATGAAGTTGTGGTCAGAAGAGCAAAATCGTAAGCAGTTTGATTTGGTGGAATTTAAGCAAATTTTAACCCGTTGGCAAAATGCGTTAGAAGGTAAAGGCTGGAATGCTTTATACCTCGAAAATCACGACCAAGCTCGTAGTATTAATACGTTTGCAAATGCCAATTATTGGTATGGCAGTGCAACCGCATTGGCTGCCTGTTATTTTCTAATGAAAGGTACGCCGTTTATTTACCAAGGCCAAGAAATTGGCATTGTTAATCATACGTTTACTGCATTAGATGATTTTAACGATGTATCAGCTAAAAACTTAATAGCTAAATTACAGCAGCAAGGAAAAACAGATCAACAGATATTAGAGTTGCTAAACCAAGTTTCACGTGATCATAGCCGTTTACCTATGCAGTGGAATACGCAGGCATTTGGTGGTTTTTCTGAGGTCGCACCTTGGCTGGTAGTTAATCCTAATTACACCGATATTAATGTTGAACAACAACAGCGCGATCCGCACTCGATTTTACAGTTTTATAAACAGTTAATCACCCTTCGAAAAAACAACCCAAGTTTGATTACAGGTCGCTATCAATTATTACTAGAAAATGATGCCCATATTTATGCTTATCAACGGATTGAATCAGATCTGACGTGGACAGTTATTACGAATTTAAGTGATCACGAGACAAGAGTTGATCTTGATATTACTCAGCTAGGGGAACTCATTCTCGATAATCAAACGCCAAATAATGACACCGCCCGTAGTGACTTTATGGCGACACAATTAGCGCCAGCTTATGCGGCTTATGTGTTTGTGAAAAAACAATAGTTATATTTATGGCAGGTCAGTGATGACGTAAACCTGCCACCTCAATCAAGGAATTAGTTATGAGTAAATTGCTTTCGTTTGATTTTTGGCAACAGTTCGGTAAATCACTGATCGTTGTGATCGCCGTAATGCCTGCTGCTGGTATTATGATTTCGTTAGGTAAAGTTGTCGCTATGTATGCTGGTGGCATTGGCGCTATCGAAACTCTTGGCCATATTATGGAAAATATTGGCTGGGGCGTGATTGTTAACTTACACCTATTGTTCGCCGTTGCAATTGGTGGTTCATGGGCTAAAGAACGTGCAGGCGGTGCATTTGCTGCCGTGATAGCTTTTATTCTGATTAACCGTACTACTGGGGTTATCTTCGGTGTTAATGGCGGCATGATGAGTGATCCTCATGCAACAGTCATAAGTCTGTTTGGTTCTGAGTTGCCGGTGTCTCAATTTTTTACCACTATTCTAGGCGCGCCAGCACTGAACATGGGGGTATTTATTGGCATCATCTCAGGCTACTTAGGGGCTAATTTATATAACCGTTATTATGATTACTCTCGCTTACCTGAAGCGTTAGCGTTCTTTAATGGCAAACGCTTTGTGCCTTTTATGGTGATTTTCTATTCGGTGATCATTGCGTTTGTACTTGCCGTTGTTTGGCCATTAGTACAAGGTGCATTAAATGAATTTGGTCAATGGATTGCAAATTCAAAAGATAGCGCACCGATTATTGCTCCGTTTGTCTACGGTACCTTAGAGCGTTTATTATTGCCATTTGGTTTGCACCATACGCTAACTATTCCAATGAATTACACCGAGCTGGGTGGGGCATATCAGTTATTAACCGGACCAAGTGCTGGTTCAAGTGTTTATGGTCAAGATCCATTATGGCTTGCATGGGTAAGTGATCTAAATAATCTTAAATTAACCGATCCTGCAGCTTACCAACACCTATTGGCTACCGTACACCCAGCACGTTTTAAAGCGGGTCAAGTGATCATTGCTGCCTCTTCTTTAATTGGTATTGGTCTTGCCATGTACCATTGTGTTGATAGCGATAAGCGCCTGCAATATAAGCCAATGTTCTTCTCAGCGTGTTTAGCTGTATTGCTAACAGGTGTCACTGAGCCGATTGAATTTATGTTCATGTTTGTTGCACCGGTATTGTATGTAGCCCATGCGATATTAACCGGATTGGCTTTTGCGCTGGTGGATCTGATTGATTTACGTGTGCATGCTTTTGGTTTAATTGAGCTGATTACCCGTGTTCCAATGATGATTTCGGCGGGCATTGGTGGGGACTTAATTAGCTTTGTGATGGTGTGTATTGCCTTCTTTGCGATTAATTATGCTTTATTCCGCCTGCTTATTATTAAATTTAATTTACCCACCCCTGGACGTGCAGGTAATTATATTGATGAGAAAGCCGAAGGGATGTCACAAGACGATAAGCTTGAAATTATTATTCAAAACCTTGGTGGTCGTAGCAATATTGCAGAGATTGATGCGTGCATGACACGGCTACGTATTACGGTTAAAGATCCTGCATTAGTGGCTGATTATACCTTATGGAAGTCAACCGGTGCATTAGGCTTAGTGATTAAAGATCAAGGGGTTCAAGCTATTTATGGCCCAGGTGTTGATGTAATTAAGTCAGCGTTGATAGATAAGTTTGCAACGGCTTAATCCGCTACTGTGAAGAATGACATTATGATAAGCGTAGGTAAAACACTGCGCTTTTATCTCAATACATCATTAGTAAGTGAATGATTTATGAAGTTATTGACATTAAATACTCACAGTTGGCAAGAATCAGATCAATTACAAAAGTTAGCCATAGTTGCTCAAGCCATTATTGATCAAGATTGTGATGTAATTGCATTACAAGAAGTTAATCAACATCATCTTAGTGCAACCATAAACGATAAAATATGCAGTAATTATCCTGTACATAGTGATAATTATGGTTATTTATTACAGCAAAAATTAGCTGAATTGGGGCATGATTATCAGTTAACTTGGGATTTTGTTCATCAAAGCTATGAGGTCTATCAAGAAGGATTGGCTTTTTTAAGCCGCTTACCCATTATTGAGCATCAAGTGATCGATTTAAGTGATAATTATGATGTCAGTAATTGGAAACATCGTCGTGCTGTACGTATTAAAGTGGCTTATCAACAACTAGAGTTGGATTTTTATAATTGCCATTGTGGTTGGTGGAATGATGAACAAGGTTCGTTTGCTGATCATTTAAATCGAATTACAGCGACATTATCACCACGATTGAGCTTCTTATTAGGTGATTTTAATAACCCTAGCCATATTCGCGATCAAGGTTATGATTATGCGTTACAATGTCACTTATTTGATTGTTATGCTATGGCAGAAACGAAAGATATAGGGACAACAGTTGTTAAAAATATTGATGGCTGGCAGCAAAATAGCCAGTCATTGCGTTTAGATTATATTTTTAGTAATCAACCACTGCCTGTAATAAATCATCAGGTTATTTTTAATGGTGAATTTTATGATGTGGTGTCAGATCATTTTGGGGTACTTACTGATGTCAGAATTTTTACTGATTAAATAATAATATTGTTGTTGAAAAAGCTCAAATCTACACGATAGTTTGAGCTTTTTGGTGTTTTATCTCATATCAACATCAGTGATTTCAGCATCAATAAAGTAACGTTCAGCTTTTGGTACATCAAAGATAATTGGTTTACCTTGATGTTGTGTTTTTGGACGGAAATAGGTGTCTGGCATACGGTTAATTGAGCGCCATACGGTGAACTCATCCGTGGCTATTGTTTGGCCGTCACTATTACTTAAACGCACTTTCATGGTGACATCGACCACTGATTTCGAATTTTGGTTTGTCATCATGGTTGGAATAATCAGTGTGCCATTTTCGTAATGTGCTGCCGTTAATAGTACATCCATACCACTGTCACTGAGTTGTTGAATCGCTTTTGTGGTTCCTAATTCAATTTCAACACCTTTGGGGGCGCTAATAATGGGAATCGCTACCGCTGGTGTTGCGATAACCGGAATAGCCGTTTCTGTTGCAGCTGTTGTTTTGATTGTTGGGCTGGTGGCTGGATCATTGGTTTGTGCTTTATATTGCCAAGTAAAGTTATCATGCAGAATAACTTGGCGTCCGTCTTTAAGTGTGATGGTTTGATCCGCTGCCCATGCTGAACTTGAAGCGATTAAAGCAATAACAATACCGTACAGTTGTGTTTTTTGAAGCATTATTCTGTCCTTAACTTCTGATGCTTTTAAGTTCGCAATTCTAACAGTTTTATAGCTAAATAACGCTAACTCCGTTACTGATAATTGTTATAAATAGAATGGTTAACCGTGTTAAAAAAAAGCCAGCATGATAACTGGCTTATAGAGAAACAACGTACTGTTATTATAAACAATGACGTCGTAATTATTCTTGTGCTTGATGGTCGATGGCATTAAGAAAGAGTGCAATTTCTTTTGCTAGCAACGCTATCAACTGATCGTTATCAAGCCGATATATCTCATCTTCAATATAAGTGAAAGACTGGTAGATTAACTGTTCTTGTTTAGAAATATGTTTAAATAACTCAGTATGATTTAATGTCTGTTGCAACAGCTGTTGAAGTTGTATTAATGAATGAGTCGCACTTTTAATTTCAGCTTCTATTTGATTGTTGAGTGTTATTTGTTCTTTATTTTCATTTAGTTGTGTCAATATCCGTAAAATAATATTAGAGCTACGACTGCAAAGAAGAATATGTTCACTTGTTTGTGAATTACGTTGTGGTTCGCCTAAATATCCCATCCAGTGATCAAATAGGTTGGTATCGTAGACGACACAATCTTGGAAGTGACGTTGTAATTTCTCAATGTGTTGTGGATCTTTATTTGCTAAGTAAAGATGAAAGCTAATTAAGTAATCGGTATAACCCTTGATAGTGGTTGATAGTTGGGTTGGAAATGATTTCTTTTGCCAACCTGGAGTGAGAATAAACACAAAAATAAGAGGAATAAATACCCCTAATACGGTGTT
>NZ_CAMRAN010000046.1 GCF_947039875.1 uncultured Photobacterium sp. | reverse complement strand
TAGAGCATAACTGGTCATTACATGTTAGCATCAATCCACATTACCCAAGACCTGCCGTTTATCAACAGCGTATTCGAGATAAAAAGTGGCAGGTATTGTGGCCCAGGTTAAAAATTTTAACTGCGGATTATTCCTAAGGATTTTTATGATATCGCCTGTTCATAATATAGTGTCTGCTGCTTGGCTTCATCAGCAATTATTTGATAGCTCGTTGGCAGCATCAATTGTAGTGCTAGATGCTAGTGCATTTATGCCTGATGTGCCGCGCGATCCGCAACAAGAGTTTATTGAGGTTCGCATCCCAACGGCACGTTTTTTTGATTTTAACCATCAAATAGCAGCACCAAATACTGATTTACCACATATGTTGCCATCAGCTGAATTATTCACTCAAGAAGTTGCAAAATTAGGCGTGAATAATGATAGCCATGTTGTCATTTATGATAGCCAAGGGATGTTTTCAGCACCACGTGGCTGGTGGATGTTCAAGGCGATGGGGCATGATAATGTGTCAGTGCTTGATGGTGGTTTACCTGCTTGGCTAGCGGCGGGTTATGCGACGCAAACGGGTGTACCAATGACTAATGCGATTGGGGATTTCAGTGCTAAATATCGATCTAGTTGGGTGATTGATGCCGATACTTTGTGTCAAAGACTGGATGATACCCGTATTCAAATCATTGATGCACGTCCTACAGCACGTTTTCTCGCCACTGTAAAAGAACCGCGTGTTGGGCTTCGCAGTGGTCATATGCCAAATGCGAAAAGTTTACCTTTTGGCGAGTTATTAACCGATGGTTATTTTCTGCCCGTTGAACAATTACAGCAGAAGTTTGATGCATTGAGTACTGCCGATCAACAACTTATTTTTAGCTGTGGTTCTGGTGTTACGGCTTGTATTTTAGCTCTAGCCGCGCAACTTAGTGGACGTGACAATGTCACTGTTTATGATGGCTCATGGACAGAATGGGGCGCAAATGAGAAGTATCCAGTGGTGAAATAACTGTCGTTAACCGATTCAAATAATGCAAAGATTTATGATTTAAAACTAGAACTTAGCATTGGCTTTTAGTGGTATTTTCACCAAAAGCCATGCTTGTTTTAAAAGGGGCAATTATGATGATTCTGCGATATAACCATTATTATTAATGATTTTTTTTACATCATCAGATGCTAAAAATTGAATAAATTTCGCAGCGTTCGCTGATAGTCCTTGCTTCTTATACATAATCAAAAATGGGCGAGCCATCTTATATTTACCTGAACGGATATTACTAATAGTGGGTGTTACTCCATTATAAGATAATGGTTTAATTGAGCTATCAATTGATCCAAAAGATAAGTAACCAATCGCTTGTTGATTGCGTGCAATTAAACTTTTGACCATACCATTAGTGCTTACCACTAATACCTCTGGATTGATGTCTGATACGGTAAATCCTGCCACATTTTTGGTGAGTTGCATAAAGTGCTCAAACGAAAATCGAGATCCTGATGCATTTTCACGGCTCACAACTGCAATTTCTTCATTATTACCACCTACCTGTTGCCAATTTTTTGTTATGCCATGATAAATATTATTAACTTGTGAGTGGGTGATATTATTAATCGGATTGGCAGGGTTAACGACTAATGCAATTCCATCATGTGCGATAGGGGTAATTGTATAGTTATCATCAAGTTCATCGGCATTAATCATACGTGAACTCATACCGATGTCGGCAGTACCCGTTTGTAATGCGACGATACCAGCAGATGAACTGATACCTTGCACATTAATTTTGTTATTAGGATGTTGTATTGAATAATGCTCAATTAAAATATCCATAATATGACTGACTGATGTTGAGCCAGTAATTGTAACGGTTTCGTTAGCTTGAGCACTGAATGCAAGTGTTGTACAAAGTGCCCATAGGGTTGTTGCCTTGGTTAACATTGCTTTGTTCCATGCGTGAATAATATACAGAGATGGTATTACGCTTATATGACGTTAATATGAAACTCAAACGGTGATTTTACTGACTAAACCTTCTTCAAATTGTTCGTAATGTCATTTTAAAAGAAACATAAAAGATAAATACAGTTGATAGAATAATTACTCATGAAATGATTTGATTGGTATATATCTGTATTCACTCAGTTATATACCAATAATTACTTTAATCATTCGCTTAGGTATAACACTTTATTGTTAAAAGTCTGTATTGGATGTATCGCGCATAAAATCATGATATAAGGGTTATAAGACAGCAACGTATTGGTGTGATTCCACATAATTAGACACCATTTACGGTATACCATGTATGGTAGGATAAGAATTCAAGGTTGGATATATGCTTACAGTAGCAACAGCGACACCGAATAAAGCCATTTTATCAGAACGCATTCAAAAACTAATTAATGGGCTTTCTAATGGTGTTTATGAACGTGAAGAAACCATTAAGTTATGTCTACTAGCCGCATTGGCTGGTGAAAGTGTATTTTTATTAGGCCCACCGGGTATTGCCAAAAGTTTAATCGCTAAAAGATTGATTCAAGCATTTGATAATAGTGTTTTTTTTGATTATCTGATGACACGGTTTTCAACCCCTGAAGAAGTGTTTGGACCATTATCAATTCAAGAATTAAAAGATAATGGTAAGTATGTGCGTTTAATTGATGGCTACTTACCAACGGCTCAAGTGGTTTTTCTTGATGAAATCTGGAAAGCGGGGCCGGCGATTTTAAATACCTTATTAACCGTAGTGAATGAACGAACATTTAAAAATGGTCAGGATATTCTCCCCATCCCAATGCGATTGTTGATTACCGCATCAAATGAATTACCCGATGCAGACAGTGGTTTAGACGCGTTATATGACCGTATGTTAGTACGGGTGTTCGTTAATCGTATTCAAGAAAAGCGTAATTTTAAATCAATGTTAATGGGTGATGGTGCAACATTAACGGCAATTGATCCGTCGTTAACCATTAAAGATGATGAATATTATAGCTGGCAAGCGCATATTGAAGATGTGACATTAACGGATCCCCTTTTTGAAAAAATTTATCAGTTAAAATCCATGATAGAAGCTCGCTCAGAAGAGAGTATTGAGCAAATAACAGATAGTGAGCTTTATATTTCTGATCGCCGCTGGAAAAAATCAGTGCGTTTATTAAAAGCGAGTGCATTTTTTAACGGTCGTGATCATATCAATCCGTTAGATTTATTACTATTGCAAGATTGCTTATGGCATAGCCCTGAATCGCGAAATGTGATTGTCAGCATTATGAAGGAATTTGCGACTAAACATGCTTTTAATCAGCAAGATGCGATTGCTGATGCTAAAGAGGCTCATGTTATTATTAGTAATATTAACCAAGATATCTGTACACAATTAGTCGCCACATTTGTCCGTGAAAGTACTATGCGTAAAGAATGGTTTAAATATAACTTTGCGACGGCGACACGATTTAATATTAATAATAACCCCCGCATGATTAAGTTAGTTATGCTACAACCTAATACGTCAGTATCTGAGCAAGAATTAGGTGATAGTCGCTGGGTATATGTTGATGGTGATGAGTTTGATAAAAAAATTCGAACAGGGAAATGCGATATTTATGGTTTTGTAAATAAAAATACCCATTTATGTCGACTACAGTTTGAGATAGACGCTGAAAATCAATTAGTGATTAAAGATATTGCTAATCGTCCTGTATTGGTCGGTGTAACGGGTAATAAAGGTTTAACAAGTTCACAACAGCAACAATGGCAACAACTGGTTGATCAAGCAATGGCTAAGATTACGGACTCTGAGCATAATGTGATTAAAGCACGTACGTCGTTCCATGGCGCATTACCGCATAATTTTATCAGTGGCGATTTTCCGACATTAATAGAACAAAGCCTTAATGACTGCGTTGATAAAGTAGCTGAATTGAAATTAATGGCGGAAAAGAGTGCCTTTAGAATTACTCACATGGATGATTATTTTTCACAACAATGATTATTAAGTTAAAAAACAATATTTTATGAGTGATGAAAAATAAAGTAAAGGATAGATGCTTATGCCAGTATCTGAAGGGTTAAATTTTGCTTTGATGCTTGCAGAGTCAGGTATTATTGATTCTGCTGTCCATGAAGTTATGGTTAGACCACAGCTTCTTATGGCTGCAGAAGCAAGTCCTGGTGTTAAAACGGCGATGAAAAATCAAATCATGAAGTGGCGTGGCCAAATGATTCGAAAAACCGCTAAAGGCACAGTTGTCGAGCAATTCAGTGATGAGATTAATTTATACCAACAAGTATGCACATGGAATAAAGAGTACTTTTTTGCCCACTCAGAGCAAATTGTTAAGCAATTGGAAGGGCAATCCGCTTTTTATTTCAAAGCGAAAAGCTTACTTGCGACAGAAAAAAGTAAACATAACCCCATGTTTCAACGTTTCTTTTGTGATAAATGGTATGATTATTTAGCTTATGCATTGCGAGAAGCTCAAGAATCTGAAGTTGAAGAGCAAAAAGATCAGTTATTAAAAGACTTATATCAACGCATTGAAACCATGAAAAAAATGGCGGCAGTAACCGATGCCGGTGATGTCAGTAAAGCTGGACGCTTGTGGGATATGGCGCAAGCAAAGCTGACTAAAACTGATGTTGATGTGATGAAGAAAATCGCTGCATTCTTAAAGAAAAACAATGGTCTTCAAGAAATCGCTGAAAAATTAGGCCGCATGGCCAGTGAAGTTGATGATCCCAATAAAGAGCGGGTGAAATCAGAACAAATGAAGCTGGTGGAAGAGATAAGTGACAATGTTACCGATGATATTGTTGGAATTCATGAAAGTGATGATTTGACCAAGTTATTGCCTAATGAAGCAATGTTTTTAGCTTATCCTGAACTTGAAGTGATTTTTTATAAGCACTTAGCGGATAAACGGTTAATGAATTACCGCATGCAGGGGACTCAACGTAAGCTGCGAAAAGTAAAAGCTTTTAAACGACAAACCAAACAGGTTGATCAACCTAAAGGCCCTTTTATTGTTTGCATTGATGCATCAGGTTCGATGTCGGGTTATCCAGAAAACTGCGCTAAAGCATTAGCTTATGGTTTGATGCAGATAGCACTTGTTGAAGAGCGTGATTGCTTTGTCATTATGTTTTCAACACAACAAATCACTTACGAACTCACAAAACAAGATGGTTTACATGAAGTGGTTAACTTTTTATCGTATTCCTTTCATGGTGGTACAGATCTAGGACCAGTACTTGATCAATCAATTGATCTGATGGCGGAAGGTAAATATAAAAATGCTGATCTTGTTGTATTGTCTGACTTTATTGCCCCTAGCCAACCTGAAGCAATGCAATCGCGAGTTCAAAAGTTAAAGCAGCAGAAAAACCGTTTCCATGCTGTGAATTTATCTAAATACGGTAATCCTGAGTTATTGGAATTATTTGATCATTGTTGGTCTTATCATCCATCAACATTAAGCCAACTTGGACGCTTATTTAAACGGCGCTAAATGAGTTTATTACTCGTTATCGTAGGAGGAGTATATAAGTGCTCCTTTTTATTTGATTTGAAAGTATTCAGTTAACGCTTTTTTCCATTGGTTACTTTTACGAAATTGTAATAACTCTCGATTGATTTCTTCATCATAAGGACTATTTTCACTAAGTACGATACCATAATTTTGCTTCTCAAATTGGTAAGGAAGTACTTGTAATTGTTCATAGTTACCTTTATTTTTTGCCATTTTTATTTGATATCTTAAAATAGCATCATCATCAACAATCGCTTCAATTTCACCTTTATCCAATGCAAGCAACATATCAGCTACTGTTGCGTAGGTTTTGTGTGAAATGCTGTGGTTGGTTAAAAAATTCGATGATGTTGAGGCTAATTTTGCTCCTGTAGCGACATTATCTAAATCATTGGGACTTTTGATATCACTATTGATTCGGACCAATGTAAATGAACTTGCAAGTACAGCTGTAATACTTGCAATAAATAATGTTGTAAAAACGGCTAATAAAACGGTGAGTACTCGTCCCGTTAATGTTTTAAATTCATAATAGTTAAATGGACCTTTAGTTATAAATAATAATCCAAGAATGAAGCCTTCGACTAAGCGGGCCGAGCGCGATTGCATTGAATAGAGTTTGTTATTAACCCTGTGTTCAAGCCGATAATATATACCACCAATGATTGCCGCAGCAATTGAGACAATGGCTAGAATTTGTAAAAGTTTGGTGTTGAATATAATACTAATGAAGTTTTCCCAATGACTTTTTTGTTTTACAGCTATAGCTAGATTAGTTTCATAAAATGAATGAGAAAAATCTAATATCTCTTCGCGTTCAGGAGTGATGGATATACATGATAATCCGATATCAAGCGTCCCATTAGCGACCTCTGCAAGTAATTCTTTGAGTGGTAAAATTTTAACCGTGTAGTTTAGATTAAGTTTTGTCGCAATATTATCCCATAGTAAGAAAGATAATCCTTGATAGTCACTGGTCTTATCCGTTATGACAAAAGGAGGGCAAGCATAGGTACCTACTTGTAACGTTTTATTATTTATGGGCGCTTCTGCTTGTGTATGAGGAGAATAGAATATGACGATAATATTAATTATTGTAATAAATAATAATGACAAGAAACCTAAATGAGATGGTTGATATGATGGGGAGATAAGTGTCATTACATCACTCCTAGCAAGGTGAGGACACCTTTAAGTATAATGACTTTTTTAATAAGAATAGATATTACAACTAATAAGTTATCGTGACAGTGTTGCGAGCTGCTTAAAATTGGATGTGGCATATTTTTGCATTTAATATGGTGTGTAATAATAATTTAAGACGTAATATGATAATTGTTAGCTACAATTGGACGTTTTTTGTGCATTTGATTATTAAGGTGCTAAGGTTATTAAGGTTTAGCATGTACAATGCTGCGCTTAATTGTATTTGATTCCTGCGAGTAGCAAAGATGACCCAAAAGAAAGCCGCACAGCCTAAACAAGGCCTACATCCACGTAACCCACACCGTGCGCGTTATGACTTTGCGACATTAACTCAAGCAACGCCAGAGCTAGCGCAATATGTTAGTGAAAATGCTTATGGTGATCTTTCTGTAAATTTTTCTGATCCGCTCGCAGTAAAAACATTGAATAAAGCATTATTAAAACATTTCTATCATGTGGACTACTGGGATATTCCCGCGGGCTTTTTGTGCCCCCCCATCCCTGGTCGTGCTGATTATATTCATTACATTGCAGATTTATTGGCACAATCTAATGGCGGTGCTGTACCACAAGGTAAAGGTGTTCGCGGTTTAGATATTGGTATCGGCGCAAACTGTGTTTATCCTATTATTGGCCACCGTGTGTATGGCTGGCTGTTTGTTGGTTCTGAGATTGATAAGTTAGCCGTTAAGTCAGCTAAATTTATTGCTGCAAATAATAAGAGCTTAAAGGGCGCTATTCAGATCCGTCTTCAAGATAATGTTGATAATATCTTTACTGATATGATCAACGATGAAGAAGTGTTTGATTTTACAATGTGTAACCCACCGTTCCATGGTTCAGAAGCGGAAGCGATGGCTGGATCTGAACGTAAAGTACGTAACCTTGCGACTAACTCAAATAAAAAGAGTCAAGCCCATGGTCGTAGTAATAAGCTTTCGGCATTTAATACGAAATCTGAGTCAACAACGCCAGTGCTTAACTTTGGTGGTCAAAAAGCAGAATTATGGTGTACGGGCGGTGAAGTTGGTTTTATTAAAAAGATGATCAACCAAAGTGCCACCAAAACGACACAATGTTTCTGGTTTACAACACTGGTTTCTAAGAAAGAAAACCTTGGCGTAATTTATAAGCAACTTGAAAAAGTAAGCGCATTCCAAGTGAAAACCATTGAAATGTCACAAGGTCAGAAAATCTCTCGTGTTGTTGCATGGACGTTCTTAAATGAAGAACAACAAGCAGAGTGGCAAGCAGAACGCTGGGCATAATATTTCAGTAATACATTCTCGTATTGATAATAAGCGACCTTGATGGTCGCTTTTTTTATGCCCAAACAAAAATAACGATAAAAAACGCATAAAACGGTTTAATTTGGTTATTATTTAATCAAGGATTTGATCGCCATAATTATAAGTTTTCTTTGAATAGGGTAGGTAGCCGTGAAAAATGGACCGAATAAGAATTGGCATCCCGCTATTATATGGTTGCATTGGCTCGTTGCATTAACCGTGATGGGGCTATTTGCGCTTGGTTGGTGGATGGTCGAATTAAATTATTATCATGCTTGGTATAAAGCAGCACCAGACACGCATAAGAGTATTGGTTTGATTTTACTATTTTTTGTGGGGATTAAGCTGATATTCAGAATATTTACAGCTTCACCAGTGGCTATTTCAACCCATGCAAAATGGGAGAAATGGCTTGCAAAATACGCACATTGGGCACTGTATGGCGTGTTAATTATCGTGATGCTTAGTGGGTATCTGATTTCAACCGCAGATGGACGTGCTATTAGTGTTTTTGGTTTGTTTGATATGCCTGCAACGTTAACAAACATTAAAAATCAAGAAGATATCGCAGGTGTTATTCATTGGTATGGCGCTTGTATTTTGATTGGTTTAACACTATTGCATGCTATTGGTGCGATAAAACATCATTTTTTAGATAAAGATGACACATTAAAGCGCATGCTAGGTAAAGCTTAACAAGAATGGATTTATTTGATTAGACATATCACTACATAAATGGAGATTATGATGAAAAAATGCTTTTTAACCACGTTGATTTCTGCAACATTATTGGCCGCGGCATGTGTCTCTTCTGTCGCTTTAGCTGACGACTATAAAATTGATACTTCTGGCTCTCACGCTTCTATTCAATTTCGAATCCAGCACCTAGGATACAGCTGGCTAGTGGGGCGCTTTAATACATTTGATGGCCAGTTTAGTTATGATGAAAATCAACCTGAAGCATCAAAAGTGACAGTCAATATTGAAACAGCAAGTGTGGATTCAAACCATGCAGAGCGTGATAAGCATCTGCGTAGCAAAGATTTTTTAAATGTTGATAAGTTTCCTCAGGCGAATTTTGTCAGTCGCTCTTTTAAAGATCTCGGTAATGGTAAAGCTACTATGATAGGAGATTTAACCTTAAATGGAGTGACAAAACCTGTCACGATTGATGTTAAGAATATTGGTGCAGGCAATGATCCATGGGGCGGCTATCGCCGAGGTTTTGTTGGTACAACAATGATTGCGTTGAAAGATTATAATATTGAAACAGATTTAGGTCCCGCGTCTACGATAGTTGAATTAGAGTTAAACGTTGAAGGCATTCGTCTTTAATTAATAAGCAAATCAATAAAATATTATGAAAGCGACCTGATGGTCGCTTTTTTATGGCTGTAATTTAGAGTTATTGTTTACTAATACTTTTATCATTTAGTTGTACAAAAAAAAAAGTTGTACAACCAATTTAATTTGGCTACATTTATTGTACAGATTTTAACATTTGTACAACTTAGTTGTGCTGGTTTGGAGGAAATATGGGAATTCCTGTTGGTATTAGTGCTTGTGTATTGGGACAAAAAGTACGGTTCGATGGTGGGCATAAGCGTAACCGTTTTGCTGACGAAGAATTGAGTGAATATTTTGACTTTAAACCAGTGTGTCCAGAGGTTGGTATTGGAATGACCGTTCCACGGCCTACGATTCGTTTACAAGATAACGGTGATCGTATTGCTTTGGTTGGCACTAAAGATCATAGCCTTGATTATACCGATGAAATGGTTACTTTTGCCGATAATCAAATCCCCAGCTTTAACGATTTACGCGGTTATATTGTTTGTGCTAAATCACCAACCTGTGGCATGGAGCGAGTGAAATTATATCTAGATAACGGTAATTCAATCCCGGGAGGAGCTGTCGGTATTTTTACGCAGCGGTTGATGGATAAAATGCCGTGGCTGCCGATTGAAGAAGATGGTCGCTTACAAGACCCTGTATTACGCGAAAATTTCATCTTTCGTATTTATGCGCTTGATGATTTATACCGTTCTATTGCGGGGGGAATAACTCGCGATAATATTATTAAATTTCATTCTCGCTATAAATTGTGCTTAATGGCGCATGATCCACAATCTTACCGTGCATTAGGGCCTTTTGTTTCTGATATTCATAAATGGGATGACTTGAATGCTTTCTTTGTTGAATACCGCCAACGCTTAATGGATGCATTAAAAAATAGAGCTAGCCGTAAAAATAACACCAATGTATTAATGCATATTCAGGGGTACTTTAAGCGTGATCTTGATAAACCTCAAAAAGCCGAATTGCGTGATGTCATTATGCGTTATCGAGAAGGGCTTTTGCCTTTAATTGCACCATTAACTCTGATTAACCACCACCTAACGGTTTATCCTGATAGTTATCTCGCTGATCAAGCATATTTAGATCTTTATCCTGAAAGTTTGAAGTTACGTTATGCATTGTAAAATCAGTAGGTATTAGTGATAGTTGTAATTATTTTTAAGAGGTTTTATGGGCGATCTTACTGAAGATACTAAATTATTTACAATCAGTGAGGTTTCTGATGTTACAGGGGTTAACGCTGTAACATTAAGAGCATGGCAACGTCGTTATGGTCTTTTGGTCCCTCAACGTACCTCTCAAGGTCACCGTTTATACACTGAAGGCGACATAAATAAAATTACATTGATCCTGAACTGGCTTGCAAAAGGGGTTTCTATTGGAAAAGTGAAACCCTTGTTAGCTGGCGATGCTGATCCAATATTAGAGCGACAGCAAGTATTAGACATTACGGACGATATTATTGCCGCAGTACAAGCATTAAATGGGTTTAAATTAGAACGTTTAATTAATGAAGCGTTAAAAATTTATCCCTATGAGGTGATTCAACAGCGCTTATTACCCGAGGTGAGTGCTGTTATTGAGCATCAAGATAATCCTTTATATTCAATACAAAAAAGTTTGTGGATATCTGTTTTAACTGTCTGTTTTATTAATGTTATTACCAAAATAAACAATGAAAAGAAACTAACGTGCTTATTGATTAGTTTTGATAAATGCAACAGTCATAAGATTTGGCAGCAAGGACTAGCATGGTGCTACAAAGGTGACGGTGTCACTATTATGCCAAACTTATCAGGACGATTAACGGGTCTCTCTGCGTGTATACGTGAACGTAATATCGTTAATCTTGTGGTCGTGGGCGAGACTAAACTCAGTCGACGTCAACTGGCTGATATTGACATGGTGCAACAAGAAACAGACGTGAAGCTGTATTTTGTTGGCAGTATAAAAATAATTCACGGACTGTAATAGCACATGCCATAGGGGTAATAGAATGAATACTGAGCCTCAATTATCAACAATAACGGGTCATGCATTAGTATGGCTGCGGGCTGATTTACGAGTTACGGATAACACCGCTTTAAATCGGGCCATAGCGTCTGGTTTACCTATTATTGCCGTTTATATTGCAACCCCAATGCAGTGGTATCAACATTATGTTTCAGGACGGCAAATTGATTTAATTGAACGCCGATTACACGTTATTAAACAGCAGCTTCATGATATCAATATTCCATTATTAATCCTTGAAGGGGATGATTTTTCTACGGTAACTGACATTATTCTTAATTTGTGTCAGCAATACCAAATTAATGCAGTGTATTGTAATCGTCAGTATGGTTGGAATGAAAAACAACGAGATCGGGCGGTGGAACAGGCTTTATTGATACATAATAAGCAGTGGCATTGTAGTGATGATTTTTGTGTATTACCTCCAGGTAGCGTGGTCACCAAACAACAACAGATGTATAAAGTGTTCACACCATACCGAAATTCATGGCTAGCACAGTTTTTAAGGCATAATTATCAGCCCGTTACTAATAGTGACACCGTAACTCCTAGTGCGCAATGTGCTGATCTTCTTGCGGGCAATATTGATGCTAACTGTAATCTTCAAACCTTTAATTACCTCAAACAAGACAGTGTCTTATGGCCGGTTGATGAAGGGACTATTCAACAACGATTACAGATGTTTTGTGAAACTAAAGCTGAATATTATCAGCAACAACGTGACTTTCCTGCCATTGATGGTACCAGTTGTTTATCTCCTTATTTGGCCATTGGTGCTTTGTCTGCCCGTCAGTGTTTAGCTGCTTTATTACAAACTTTGCCGCAATGTGTTGAAATAAATAAAGATAACGGTGCTTTTGTCTGGTTAAGCGAAGTGGTGTGGCGTGAGTTTTACAATCATTTGCTTGATAGTGATGAACGTTTAAGTAAAAACCAACCTTTTCAGTTATATACAGATAATGTGCAATGGTTAGAAAATAGCGATCATATTCATGCTTGGCAACAAGGACAAACCGGATTTCCGCTGGTGGATGCGGCAATGCGACAACTGGCAATAACCGGTTGGATGCATAATAGATTACGGATGATCACTGCGAGTTTTTTAACCAAGGACATGTTGTGTGATTGGCGTATTGGCGAACAGTGGTTTATGCAGCAGCTGATTGATGGTGAATTAGCCTCAAATAATGGCGGCTGGCAATGGGCTGCATCAACGGGAACTGATGCTCAACCGTATTTTCGAGTCTTTAATCCCACTACGCAAAGTGAACGGTTTGATCCCAAAGGGGAGTTTATTCGCCAATGGATCCCCGAACTTGAATCCGTTCCTGATAAATATATCCATGCACCATCATTATGGCCTGGTTTTGGTAGTGTGAATTATCCGTTGCCGATTGTTGATCATAAACAAATGCGGTTGTTAGCGATTGAGAGTTATAAGCAAGCTAAAACAGAGTATGACAACCAGCGTGAGGCATAAATAGAATAATAATAAGGATATTATTATGGTTACAACCAATAACACAGTAATTAATAGGTTTATTGAGGTTTATTGTCAGCTTAATAAAGACAATTTATTACTGCTCAATGATGTCTATCACTCAGAGATTGTATTTGAAGATCCTGCCCATCATGTTGTTGGTATTGACGCGCTACAGCATTATTTTACTGCGCTGTATAGTAACATTAATTATTGTAATTTTACTATAAATCAAGCGGTTGTTGATGGCGATTGTGCGTTTTTACAATGGACAATGATTTTTTCTCATCCAAAGTTACAGCAAGGGAAGCAACGCACCTTAGACGGTTGTACTCAGCTAACCATTAAACAGCAACAGATCATTTATCATCGTGATTTTTTTGATTTAGGGGCGATGCTATATGAAGGGCTACCTGTTATTGGTTATGTCATTACGTCTATTAAAACGAGGTTGGGCCAATGAAACAGGTACTTATTACCGGTGCAAGCTCAGGCATTGGTCTGCAGTTAGCAACAGATTATGCGAATAGTGGTTGGCATGTTTATGCTTGTGGTCAAAATCAACGACGACTTGAACAATTAGTCACTAACCTTGATGCAACCTCGATAGGAAAAATAACCCCGTTAGTCTTTGATGTCACCAATCTTGAGCAAACAAGGCAAGTTTTAGCCGAAATTGAAACATTACCTGATTACATTATTTTAAATGCTGGCACTTGTGAATATATCGATAATGGTGTGATTGAGAGTGATGTATTTAAGCGTGTATTTGAGGTCAATTTTTTTGGCATTATTCACTGTTTAGATGCAATGCAATCTCGATTTACCGCTACAACACATTTGGTCTTTATTAGCTCATCAGCCGCTTATACCGCTTTACCCCGTGCTGAAGCTTATGGCGCTTCAAAAGCAGCTCTATCTTACTTAGCTAATGGATTAGCGATAGATTTAAAAGACAAGGTTAAGACGGTTACTTTGGTTAACCCAGGATTTGTTGCAACACCGCTCACCAATAAAAATGACTTTCCAATGCCGATGATTGTTAGCTGTGAATATGCATCCCTTAAGATACGTCAAGGTATTGAGAAGCAACAAGCAGAAATACATTTTCCGATAAAATTCACCTTATTACTGAAAGCGATTGCTTTATTTCCTGTTGCTTTACAGCGGATTATTATTCAACGGATGACAAGGAATGCGTCATGAAAATAGCAATTATAGGATCCGGGATTTCAGGGTTAACTTCAGCATGGTATTTACGCCATCAACATAGTATTACGCTATTTGAAGCCAATGATTATGCTGGTGGGCATACAGCAACAGTAGATGTTGAGGTTGCGAGTGGTCGATATGCCATCGATACTGGGTTTATTGTTTTTAACGATCGTACATACCCTAATTTTGAACAGTTATTAACAGAGCTTGATATTGAAAGACAAGCCAGTGAAATGAGTTTTAGTGTTCATAATGAAAATAATGGCTTGGAATATAATGGTCATGGGTTGAGTTCACTGTTTGCTCAGAAAAAGAATCTATTTAAACCACAGTTTTTTCACTTCTTATATGAAATCACTAAATTTAATCGCTTGGCAAAACAAACGGCTTATGAAGATATTGAGCAACAGCAAACGTTAGGTGATTTTTTACAACAGCATGGTTTGAGTGATTATTTTACTGAGAATTATATTTTACCAATGGGCGCTGCAATTTGGTCATCATCATTGGCCGATATGCGCAATATACCATTAGGCTTTTTTCTGCGTTTTTTCTTAAATCATGGCTTACTTGATATTGTTAATCGTCCACAGTGGTATGTCATTCCTGGTGGCTCACGTGAATATGTAAAGCGTATGCTAGTAGAAATAGAACCACTTATCAGGCTCAATTCTTCCGTACAACAAGTGAGCCGTATTAATGATCAAATTCATATCACCGTTAACGACAGTGTGGACGTTTTTGACCATGTTATTTTTGCATGTCATAGCGATCAAGCCTTAACGCTACTAGCCGATAGTACCGTAAATGAACAGCAGGTATTGTCTGCCATGGCGTATCAAGATAATGATGTTGTCTTACACACAGATGCCAGCATTTTACCTGATGCGAAAGCTGCATGGGCTTCATGGAATTATCATTTACCATTAACGGATAATGGGTCACTCCACCAGCTTCCTGCCTTAACTTATAATATGAATATTCTACAAGGTATTGATGCTCCTGAAACATTTTGTGTCACGTTAAATCAAACGCAAGCTATCGATCCCAGTAAGATATTACGCCAATTTACTTATGCTCATCCGGTGTTTAATCTCAGTAGTATTAAAGCGCAACAACAACGGCATTTGATTAATGGTCTAGATAATACATGGTTCTGTGGTGCTTATTGGTATAACGGATTTCATGAAGATGGCGTTAAAAGTGCGTTAGATGTTATTGAGGCAATAGCACATGCTGATGGTGTAAATGCGTATGAGTAAGGTTGTGCCTATTATCAATAGTGGCATTTATAGTGGCCATGTTAGGCATCGACGCTTTACGCCCGTATTGCACCGTTTCCGCTATTCAATGTTTATGGTGTATCTCGACGTTGATGAAATTGATACATTATGTGACAGGGTAACGTGTTTTGGGCGGTCATGGTTTCATTTTGCTCGCTTTCGTCGTCAAGACTATATTGGTGGTGCTGAAAATATTAACTTGTCAGTTGAGAATAAAATTTTTGAACTGACGGGTGAACGTATCAGTGGCAAGGTCAGCATGTTATGTCATCTACGTTATGGTGGATTGTATTTTAGTCCATTGAATATGTATTACGTTTTTGATCAACAAGGATGTTGGCAATATGTTCTCGCTGAAGTGAGTAATACACCTTGGAATCAACGTCATTATTATGCGATCCCCGCCAAGCAATATTGGCAACAAAAGCATTTTATTGATGACAAAGCGTTTCATGTCTCCCCGTTTAATCCTATGGATCAAGATTATGTTTGGCAGTTGTCTATCCCTGATAGCATTGTCAAGATTCACTTGGAGGTACACTCTAAAAAAGATAGCTTTCATCGAGAGAGTGAAAAAAGGTTTGATGAAAATAGCAATCATAATCTTGAGGTTCCAGCAAAAGTCTTTGATGCCACATTAGCGATGCAAAAGCAGCCATTTACGACTGCAATTTTACTACGGCATTTGTTCGTTACACCGATAATGACGATTAAAGTCGTGGTAGGGATCTATTGGCAAGCCTTTAAATTGTGGCGTAAAGGGGCACAAATTTATGATCATCCTCATCATGACAATGAATAGTAAGGGAATAAACTATGCTTAGAAGTGAGTTAGAGCCGGCAACATCAACAGGTGTATTTAGTCATGATCGGTCACGTCGATTAATTTTTACGATATTACGTCAGCTATCAGATGTCGGGTTAACATTGTCAGAACAAGGCGGAGATACCCATTTCTTTGGCGATAAGCAAGCCAGTTTACAAGCAACGATTACTGTTACTAATCTTGATTTTTATAAACGTTTATTAACTGATGGCAGTATTGGTGCCGGTGAAGCGTATATTGATGGCTGGTGGGATAGCCCAGACTTAACTAATGTAGTGCGCATTCTGGCTCGCAATATGACGACGCTAGATAAAATAGAAGCTAAAGTTGGTTGGATAACTCGGTTAATTAAACAATTTCACCATTTTTCACGCAGAAACAGTCAAGATAATGCGAAAGATAACATTTCGGCGCACTACGATTTAGGTAATGATTTATATCGACATTTTCTTGATGACAGAATGCTATATTCCGCGGGGGTGTATTTAACTGCATCAGATACGCTTGCTCAGTCTCAAATTAATAAAATGGCAAGATTATGTGATCAACTACGGCTGACAGAGCATGATCATCTCTTAGAGATAGGCACGGGTTGGGGGGGAATGGCAATTTATGCGGCGCAGCATTATGGTTGCCATGTCACTACTACGACCATTTCTAAGGAACAATACCAATGGGCGCAAGAGAAAGTTAAACAAGCAGGTCTTGAGCATAAGATCACTTTATTACTGGAAGACTACCGTGATTTAACGGGTCAATATGACAAATTAGTGTCAATTGAAATGATTGAAGCCGTCGGTAAGCAGTATTTATCCACGTATATTAAGAAATGCCAATCATTACTTAAACCGAATGGTTTGTTTGCTATTCAAGCCATAACTATTGCCGATCAACGTTATAAAAGCTATAGCAAAGATGTTGATTTTATTCAAAAACATATCTTCCCCGGTGGGTTCCTGCCATCAATTAGTGTATTACAGTCACAATTAACATCACACAGTGATTTTGTAACACGTGATATTAAAGATATTGGTTTAGATTACGCGAAAACATTAGCTGATTGGCATGTCATGTTTAATAAAAACAGTGAAGTCTTACACCACTACGGTTATGACGAACGGTTTATGCGTATGTGGCGCTACTATTTCTGTTATTGCGAAGGAGGATTTCTGGAACGCAGTATCAGTACCATTCAGTTAGTTGCTAGTCGTCCTCAGTGGCGTGAATAATGAAATATCTTGCGATAGGCCTTGGGTTTAATCTGTTTTGGTTGCTTGCTGTATGGGGGCAATACCAGTATGTAACGCTATTGATGTCACTGCTTATTGGTTGTTGGTTATTCTATCGTCGCTGTTTTCCTTACGCGTTATTGGCAAGTGTTATTGGTATTGGTGGCGATTACATTCTGTTTCAATTAGGAGTGATGCAATTTCCTTTGCCTACTGATCCGTTGTTTGCACCTTTTGGCTATTTTATACCGTTATGGCTAATCTTATTATGGCTAGGGTTTACCTCAATGGTGTGGATTATGCGTGAGCAAGTTCAACGGTTACCACTATGGGGCGTGATTATTGGCGGTAGTCTTGGTGGCGCTGTCAGTTATTGGACGGGATTAACATTAGGTGCGGTGATATGGCCTTATGGTGAACTTGTTACGTTTATCGGTATTGCACTTGTCTGGAGCATCTATAGTGGTTATTTACTGTGGTTATTACGGCGAATGAGCAAAAGAGGATCAGTATGAAAAGTTATTTAATGGTATTACTGTTGATGACGACTTTTTTCTGCTCATCAGTACAAGCTTCAGCATGGTATACATGGCCGACGGTGGGGGAATCAACACTCAAATGGGGCTGGTGGCAGATATATATCGCCCAACTTAAAACTCCATCGGGTAAATATGTTGCAAGTGATCCAAATTTGGCACTGATTATTCGTTATTTACGCGATATTGATAAAGAAGATCTTCTTATTGCAACCGACAAGCAATGGCAACATTTAGGTATTTCGTCACAACAACGACAGCAATGGCTTAATCAGTTAGCGCAACAATGGCCGAACGTAAAACAGGGCGATAGGTTAGTGTTTGTAAAAAATGCGACCGAGGGCTGTTTTTATCAAGCAGGCAAACCGTTAGGTAAACCACTGTCTACGGCATTAAGTAACGCTTTTATTGGAATTTGGTTATCAACTGACACCGCATACCCTAAGTTACGCTTGCAGCTCATTGGTCAGTAAGCCTAGGTTATATACGCTGATTATTGACTATAGCAAGTTAAGAGGAACAGATTATGGCTTCTCATTCTATTTATCAAACCTCATACATCACCTTACAGTGGTTACTTGGATGCGTATTAGTATTGTTACTCAATGGGTGTACAGCCTCGATTGAAGATTACGAACACGCTGAACCTAAGTTTAATTTATTTCAGTTCTTTGAAGGACGAAGTCAAGCCTGGGGAATGGTGCAAGATTATAAAGGTCAGCAAGTGCGCCGATTTAGTGTTGAACTCAATGGTGTGATTACTGGCAATAAACTGGTGCTTACTGAGGACTTTGTTTTTGATGATAAAAAAATCCAACAACGGGTATGGACGATTACGAAACAAGCCAATGGTCACTATATTGGTACTGCTGATGATGTTGTCGGTGAAGCCGTCGGTTATGAGAAAGGGAATGCTTTACATTGGCAATATGTATTAGCGATGGATATTGACGGCACGACATACCATATTAACTTTGAAGATTGGATGTTCTACCAAGATAATAATCAGCTATTTAATGTGGCTAAAATGAAAAAATGGGGGATCACTGTCGGCTCTGTAACATTGTTTTTTCAAAAGTAACGTCTAACTAGTATAAATAAATGTATATAGAGAGCGGTTGTTGTACCTAGGTATATTATCTATTTGCATTATTTAGATTATACCTCTAGCCATTATAATGATTCTTTTTAACACCCACCGTATTAATAATGGCATTTTGTCTGAATCTGACTCACGAGTATATTGTACGATAGCTAAAGCGACATCGGGCTTAGCGTGTTTTTTTAAGGCGCGATAAATGATTTTTCGAATGGGCATTTGGTCATTATCTGAAATATTAGCAAGTTGGCGAAATAAGGGCTCGTAACCTTTTTTAAAGAGGAAATGTTCAATGTCTTTCGCGGGAAGTACGGTTAAACGCTCGCGTTCGCTGTCATTATTCAATAATGATCTCACTTTATCGGCATATTTTCGTCCAGCAGGATCGCCATCAGCGACAAGATGCCATTCAATCCCTAATAAACGAGCAAGCTTAATCAGTGGTTTGAGCCCGCTTTGAGCAAACTCAATCACATGAATACCTTCAGCGACAAGGTTATGTCCGGTAAGGTGTGCCATTTCATTAAAGAGCCATACTTCCGTCTCTCCTTCAACAAGAAGCCAGACGCGTGCATAAAACGCATTCGGGCGATGCATACGGACATGAAAGGTGACTTTACGAATATCATCTTTATTAAGTTCACCACTATTTACGCCATGCACCACCGTTTTTTGTGGCGTTCGCTGTAGACGTTTAATGGCTGTTAGTGGAACGACACTTAATAGTTCAGGGCTATTGGTTGTTAACACTTTTTGCATCGGCATATTTTGTATAAATGCCCACGCTTGATGGAGCATGATAGGGTGTAATCGTCCTTCAGGATCTTCTAAGATCATGATTGGACGCGATATGCGTTTTAGATCAACGGGACCGCGAGCACGAATATAAGCGTTAAGTAGTCCCATTAAAATCAATTTCGCTTGTTTGGTCATTCTAGGTTGTACGAGTTGATCAAACGGATTGAGACATTGATCGTCATATTGATTTTCTAATGGATAGTAAGTATGAGGCTCTGCTTTTGTACGGGTATGTGGCGCAAAGGCAAAGTAGTGATCAACTAATGAACGTAATGTATTAATACTACTTTTGATTTCAGCCGCGCTCACATGCCCAGGCTGTGTCATTAAACGGCGGCATGTATTATCAAGCCGGCGTTGAATACGTTCGGATTCTCGATTTTTTGTTGGTGGCGCAGTGGTAGCATTATGTGTAGGAATTGTAGAGGTATTACCATATTCTAATTGGCGCGCGTCACGAATTCTTACGATTGGATGCAAGACCATTAATTGACGTAAAAACTTATCGGTATCTGGATGTTGAATAATATGACCATCAGCATGTAAAAAATGACGGCGAGTGATAATTTTATCGTTTTTGATGTGACTATCGATCTGAACATAAAGATGTTTTAAATGATGCTGTTCACTCCAGAAAGGGTCAAAAGCACGATAACGTCGAGCGCGGTATTCACCTTGGTAATCTTCATGCCAACGAAGGACTATCTGTAGGGAAGATGCTCGTTCATGACCCATTGCATGATCAACATGGAAGTCAGAGAACTTCATTTCGTAAAATTCAGCACTTGGGCATAAGGCCAAACTTAACGCATCCAGCAGTGATGATTTCCCCCATGCATTTTCTCCGATAAGAACGGTTAATTCATCAAACGACAGTGATAATCGTTTGATACCTCGAAAACCTGCTATTTCAATACGCTCTAAATGCATGATTTTTCCTTATTCTTTCTTTACAACATAGCGCAGAGATTATTAGAAAGGGATCGTTTTGCTCACATTATTGATACAATGTTCAAATTAAAAAAGATACTATAGTCCGTATGAATTTTTAACGAAAACAATTATAAAGGGCGATCAGATGGCTAAAATTATTCACTCAATGATTCGTGTTGTTGATCTTAATGCATCATTAGAGTTTTATAAAAAAGCATTAAACTTAGATATTGCACAACGACTAGATTTTGATGGTTTTAGTTTGGTGTACTTACGCAATGATGAAAATGACATGGAACTTGAATTGACATGGAATGAGGGCACAACGGAACCTTATACACATGGTACAGGTTATGGTCACATTGCCGTTGCTGTGGATGATCTTGAAGCTGAGCATCAAAACTTGGTGGCATTAGCTTACAATCCTGCAGAAATTAAAGAATTTTTTCGAGATGGTGTTTTATTGGCTAAATTTTTCTTTGTTCAAGATCCTGACGGTTACAAAATTGAATTTCTACAACGCCATGGTCGCTACCTGTAATAATTAAGAATGTTATCTTCATTGAGTGAATAAAAATGAGCGCTATTGTGTTAAGAGGCTATTCACTCAGTGTTTTTCCTGAAAAGATGGTATATTTTGATAAAGATCTCATATTTATGTCATTGTATGTAATTTGGTTTCTTATTTAGTGACGAACTTTATTTTTGTAATGCTGTGAGCGTTATAAATCAGTCGTTAGGTAATACCGATGGTTCTGGAGGAACTGAAATTATTATGACTGTTAATCACGCAGCAACAATCACTTTTGCTCATATTAATGATACACACTCTAATTTTGAGCCTTCTGCGATTTCCTTATCACTTTCACCTGATGTATTAAATTCAGAGACATCGGTTTATGCCAGTTGTGGCGGTTTTTCACGTCTTTGTTCTGCGGTGACTGAAATTAAGCGTGAAGCATTACTTCATCAACGTGAATTTATGTTCTTACATGCGGGTGATTGTTTTCAAGGCACATTGTATTTTTCGCTTTATAAAGGTATGGCTAATGCAGTTTTGCTCAATGCTATTGGTGTTGAGGCAATGGCATTAGGTAATCATGAACTTGATATGGGCAATGACATTGTTGCTGATTTTCTTGATCATACGGCGTTTCCATTATTAGCTGGCAATTGGGATTTATCGCAAGAAGATCAAACAAAGCGTAATCCTCTGCGTAATAAAGACAATGTTTATGCTTATGATAATGCGACACAATCAGCGCATTATTTGATAAAGAATGTGCATGGTGAGCCCGTGGCTATTTTTGGTTTAGCGATTGAAAATATGGCGGGAATAGCGAATCCTGATCCTGATACATCTTTTCGTAATGTAGCAACGGTGACTAAAAATACAATTGCATTGCTTAAAGAAAAAGGCATTAATAAAATTATTGTGTTAAGTCATTTAGGCTACGACCGTGATTTATCATTAGCCCAAGAGGTTGAGGGTATTGGTGCCATTATCGGCGGCCATTCTCATACCATGCAAGGCGATTTTACTAATGTTGGATATGGTAAAACAGATACTTATGCCTTCATGGTTAATAATACTTGTGTGGTTCAAGCTGGTTGCAATGCGTTAGCTCTTGGTCAGTTAACAATTGCATTTAATGCTGATGGTAGTGTAGAAAGTGCGACCGGGTGTAATCAACTTCTACTTGGACGTAAATTTACGATTGATGCAGGGCGGACTCAACATTTAGATCATGATAACCATAATAAAGTTCGTGATTATTTATTAAATCAGCCCAATATTCGGTTTGTGGTAAAAGATCCACGTATAGAAAATATTCTAAATCAACATTACCGTCCTGCTGTACGCGCATTACAAACGGATAAAATCGCGTCTATTAATGAACCTCTTCGTCATATTAGAGTTCCGGATGCAAAAGGACCGAGTGATATTGCGCCTTGGGTGGTAAAAAGTTTTGTTTGGCAAGCGAGAGAGCTTGGTCATCATGTCGATTTTGGTATTCATAATGCTGGTGGCGTAAGGTGCTCATTTAATCCTGGAGAGATAACACCAGCGGATATTGCTGGGCGATTATTACCCTTTGCGATTGGGATTATGCTGTATAGCGTACGTGGGTTACGTATTCGTCAAGCGCTTGAAGGCGCGATTGATAATGCGACTAATAATGATATTGAAGGAACGGGTGACGGTAGTTTTCCTTATGTGGCAGATTTACGTTATGTGTATCGTTGTGGTGCGCCAAGCGGTCAACGGATTGAAAGCTTAGAATATTACACTAATGGGCAATGGTTGGCGGTTGATGATGATGCTATTTATACCTCTGTATCATCTGGGTATACCGCAGCAGGAAAAGAAGGATATGCTCCCTTGCTTGATTATGTAACAGATCCTCAAGCCCTTAATGTAACAATGGCTGATGCATTTGAAGCCTTTGCAAAACAGCAGTGCACATTTGATAAACCAAGTGAAAATTTAACGGTATTTATTCCATGCGATAACCGTGAAAATTGATCCTTATTAGTTATTATTTTATGAGTTAAAAAAACGTATTAATCGCTGTTAATATGGAGTGTTTTAGCTTTTTTAGTGAGATATTCTGTACTGGTGGTATCCATTTGTTTTTAGTGTTTTAGATTAGATTATCTAATCCTAATTGCTAAATAATGTCATTGTTAAAGCGCTCTAGCATTACGTTATTATGCTGCCAATCCCATTGATAACGGCTAATCCGAAGAGGTAGTATGGCACAGGTATTTGATTTCGACTCTATTCCAACAGCAGTAATGAATGATCAAAAAACGTATTCATTGACGTTGAGAGGCCTGCTCGTCCACGCTTGTGATATTCTATTTAGCCGTTCAGTTTCAACGCCAACATTAGGTAATGTTTCTGACTTACCATTACATATTCAAAAAGATATTGGTCTTTACCGTTAATTACTTTTTATGGTTAATGGTATAAGTAGGTAAGCAGTTTGATTGCTTTGCTTACGAATAGAGAAAATAAGAAACCAGCTAATGTGCTGGTTTTTTTGTGCCTGTAATAATGGTGTCATAATATCTTGATTTAGAAACTAATGTTCGATAAAGATAAAAGCATATAGTATTGATTTTATGATATAAAAATAGTTTATATTGATAAGTGAAAATAGAAGTTAGTGTGTTTGAGGCTAGAGGTATCATGGATAAAACATAGCCTTAGATTAATAAAGCGACGATTGATAAATTAACATGAGGTAGTAATGGGATTATTTTCTTGGTTATTTGGTAAAAAGGCCACAACTGAAACAACAATTGAACCCATTGAATATAATGGTTATTTGATTTATCCCGAGCCTCAAAAGGAAGGTGGGCAGTTTCGTATTGCTGGGCGTATTTGTAAACAAATCAATGACACAATACAGACACACTACTTTATACGTTCTGATATTTTACCGTCACGTGTTGATGCTGAAACATTTATGTTAAAAAAAGCACAAATGTTTATCGATCAAACGGGTGAGCGAATGTTTAAATAAATCCACATATACAACATATTTCATTGCAATCGTGCTTGTTGCTGGGTATCTTATTTTTAGCACTAAAAATAAGTAGCTAAGTGTTGCTATTTTGTTAAATATATTTTGTTTTTAATACGTTTAAAGCAAGATTAATAGATATATTTGCTGAGTTGTTTTTTTGACTTAGTTAATATGACTAACATTATGTAATACATATTTTTTAACCTCTTTGTCATGGATGAAAAGGTGCTTATATTTCATGAAAAAATGACAATAATGTTATTTATTAATGAAATTTGTGGAATTTTTTGTTTTTAACTGTAAAAAGCTTGCTATTGCTTTTAAGGTTCGATACAAAATATTTATCTATAGCCAATGTTCAGGGAATAATAATGCAGATTGGTGTACCAAAAGAGGTCCTCGCGAATGAAACGCGAGTTGCTGCCACACCGAAAACGGTTGAGCAGTTATTAAAAATGGGGTTCAGCGTTGTTGTTGAACATGGAGCGGGTGCATTAGCGAGCTTTGATGATGCTGCTTTTGAAGCTGCTGGTGCTGAATTAGCAACAACTGAAGCCGTATGGCAAGCTGATCTTATTTTAAAAGTGAATGCTCCACAGGTGAATCCAGCTACAGGCATTGATGAGTTTGATTTAATAAAAGAGGGTGCGAGCCTAGTTAGCTTTATTTGGCCGGCGCAAAACGCTGAATTATTAGAAAAGCTAGCCACTAAAGACATTAATGTCATGGCGATGGATTCAGTGCCACGTATTTCACGTGCGCAAGCCTTAGATGCATTAAGCTCAATGGCGAATATTGCAGGTTATCGTGCTGTTGTTGAAGCCGCCCATGAATTTGGTCGTTTCTTTACAGGTCAAATTACTGCCGCAGGTAAAGTGCCTCCTGCAAAAGTGTTAGTTGCTGGTGCTGGTGTTGCCGGTCTTGCTGCTATTGGTGCTGCTGGAAGTTTAGGTGCGATTGTTCGCTCGTTTGATGTTCGCCCTGAGGTGAAAGAGCAAGTTGAATCAATGGGCGCAGAATTCCTCGAAGTCGATTTTAAAGAAGATACTTCGACGGGTGATGGCTACGCTAAAGAAATGTCTGATGAATTCAACCAAGCGGCTGAGCGTTTATATGCAGAGCAAGCGAAAGATGTTGATATTATCATCACAACAGCACTGATTCCTGGTCGTCCTGCACCTAAATTGATCACCAAAGAAATGGTCGACTCTATGAAGTCTGGCAGTGTGATTGTTGATTTAGCTGCAGCAAATGGTGGTAACTGTGCTTACACTGAAGCTGATAAAGTTATTACGACTGCAAATGGCGTTAAAATTATTGGTTACACCGATATGGTTGGTCGTTTACCGACACAAGCATCGCAACTTTATGGCACGAACTTAGTTAATTTATTAAAACTACTGTGTAAAGAAAAAGACGGCACGATTGATATTAACTTTGATGATGAAGTCTTACGTGGCTTAACTGTTATTAAAGCGGGTGAGGTCACATGGCCAGCGCCACCAATTAAAGTTTCTGCAGTTCCTCAACAACCAAAAACAGTAGAAAAGGTACAGCTTAAAAAAGCTGAACCTATGTCGCCGATAAAGAAATACGGCATGATGGCGGCTGGTATTGCATTATTTGCATGGATTGGTCATTACTCGCCCCCTGAGTTCCTTGCTCACTTCACTGTATTTGTATTGTCATGTGTGGTTGGTTATTACGTTGTATGGAACGTTAGCCACTCTTTACATACACCACTTATGTCAGTAACAAACGCAATTTCAGGCATCATCATTGTAGGTGCATTACTCCAAATAGGACAAGGCTCCGGAATCGTCTCCGTGTTGGCTTTTGTTGCTGTTCTCATTGCTAGTATCAATATTTTTGGTGGCTTTACCGTCACTAAACGTATGCTAGAAATGTTCCGTAAAGATAAATAAGGAGTAATACATGTCTGCAGGAATCGTACAAGCGGCATACATTGTTGCTGCCGTATTGTTTATCATGTCACTTGCTGGACTATCCAAGCAAGAAACCGCACGAAAAGGTAATTACTTCGGTATTGCGGGTATGGCGATTGCATTGGTAGCCACTATTTTTGGACCAGATTCACAAGCAACAGTTTGGATCATTCTGGCAATGATTATTGGTGGTGCAATTGGTATTTTCTACGCTAAAAAAGTAGAAATGACCGAAATGCCAGAGCTCGTTGCAATGCTTCACAGCTTCGTAGGTATGGCGGCGGTACTGGTTGGTTTTAATACTTTCTTACATCATCAACCGTTAGAAGGTGCATTGTTAAATATTCACTTAGTGGAAGTTTTCCTTGGTGTCTTCATTGGCGCCGTTACCTTTACCGGCTCATTGGTCGCTTTTGCTAAGTTACGTGGCTTAGTGTCATCATCTGCACTTCAGTTGCCGCATCGACATAAACTTAACCTTGTAGCGCTACTTGTTTCTGCTGCATTGCTAGTGTGGTTTGTGAAAGCTGAAGGCTCAATGGCAGCATTGATTCTAGTAACACTGATTGCATTTGCATTTGGTTACCACTTGGTTGCATCTATTGGTGGTGCAGATATGCCAGTGGTAGTGTCAATGCTTAACTCATACTCAGGTTGGGCTGCAGCAGCTGCAGGTTTCATGCTTGCAAACGATCTTCTTATTGTAACGGGTGCTTTAGTTGGTTCTTCGGGCGCCATCCTATCTTACATTATGTGTAAAGCGATGAACCGCTCTTTTGTGAGTGTTATTGCCGGAGGATTTGGCTCTGATGGTACAGCCCCTGCATCAGATGAAGAGTATGGTGAACACCGTGAAACAACGGCAGAAGAAGTGGCTGAGTTACTAAAAGATGCTAAGTCAGTTATTATCACTCCTGGATACGGCATGGCGGTTGCACAAGCTCAATACCCAGTGCATGAGATCACGGATAAACTGCGTGCGCAAGGCATTGAAGTTCGATTTGGTATTCATCCTGTAGCAGGACGTTTACCTGGTCACATGAACGTATTACTTGCGGAAGCAAAAGTACCGTATGATATCGTATTAGAAATGGATGAAATTAATGACGATTTCCCTAAAACTGATGTGGTATTAGTTATTGGTGCCAACGACACCGTAAACCCTGCTGCAATGGAAGATCCAAACAGTCCAATTGCTGGCATGCCTGTTCTTGAAGTGTGGAATGCAAGTAATGTAATTGTATTCAAACGTTCTATGAACACGGGTTATGCTGGCGTTCAAAACCCATTGTTCTTTAAAGAAAATAGCCAAATGTTGTTTGGTGATGCAAAAGCGTCATGTTTATCTATTCTTGAACATTTATAAAAATATCCGTACTATAATTAAAGTCACTCAGGGTTGAGTGGCTTTTTTTTTACAATAAATAATAGAATATAATTTAAATGTTATAGGCAAAGGCTATTGTTTTAAGTAATTGTTGCTCTGACATTTTTTTGACAAAACACGGTTCTACAATGTAAACTGCGGGTATGAAAACGTACGTATTAGTCTTTTCTTTATTTTTTTCTTCTGCATCATTTGCGGAAGACCAAACATTTCCAGAGCGGCTAAATGCAGCCCGTTCTGATCTATTGAAACATAAGCCTTTAGCAACATACGATTTTCGTAAATTTCAGAGCTTATACCCAGGGCCGTTGTTAGTACCTGAAACACTATTACCACAAACGAATGAGTATCCACTGAAGGCATTACGTCAGTTATATCATAATTCGTTAAACTGTAAGGGACCATGGCCATTATCACCATTGGTTACTCAACCGGTTGTATTTACTCGTGCAATTTGTTTTAAAACAAAATTACCGTCGAGTTGGTTTTCACGTGTAGGGTACATTCATCCAGGTGGTGGTAGTTATGCTTATCGTTACATTCAACAACATCCGAATATGGCGATAAAATACAGTAAGTATTTGCATATAAAAGAACGTCCAATAGCGGCTGCAACAACGATTCTAGGACGGTTGCAGCGAATGAATAGTGATGAAATACATGCATTTATTTCTGGTGCGCACTTTTTTATATCAAATGGCGAGCTTTGGGTTCGTAATGATAATGAATACCGTATTTTTGGCCAAGTAACATGGACAAAAATGCTTAATCACTACCAACTACATTTTAAACGCTTAGATAAAAATGATTTTTGCCTTGCGAAAAATGGCAATATTTGTTGGCGTGAAGATAATAAGCCACATGTAACCTACTATTTATTAATAGGTTTGCTTACAATGAATGCTTGTTTGCTACTGAGTTGGGTGATTTATCGATTCCGCATCCGTCGTCGAACGATGGAAGAGCGTATGTTAGTGTTGCAAATATTAACACATGAATTACGTACGCCGATTGCGAGTTTAGCAATGACGGTAGAAGGCTTTAGACGCCATTTTGATGAATTACCTGAAGGTTTATATGACGAATTCCGTCGTTTAACTGAAGATTCTCGTCGGTTGCGTCAATTAGCGGAAGCAAGTAAAGACTATCTTCAAGCCAATCAGCAACAATTAAGTGTTCAGAATGTTGAGTCATTGAATGAATGGTTAGGCTATCTTACTGAAACATATGATGTTACATTGAATTTATCAGAGGATAGAAGTATCCTTGTTAATATTTATTGGCTAGGCACTTGTCTTGATAACGTGTTATCTAATGCTCATAAGTATGGTGTAATGCCTGTTAGTTTATCGTCATCGTATAAAAATGGGACTTTGAGACTGGTTATTCAAGATGAAGGACAACTTAGTGCAAAAGATTGGTCTCGTTTAAGAAAACCATTTGTTAGCTCCCAAGGTTTAGGTCTGGGTTTAACAATTGTTGAATCGATGATTAATAGAATGGGGGGACGAATGAAACTTATTGGCCCACCTACAACGTTTATTTTGGAGATTCCGTGTGAATCAAACTCTGCTACTGGTTGAAGATGACCGGAACCTTGCTGATGGTTTACTCGATTGCTTAAAGCAAGCTGGATACAATTGCTTATATGCTGATTGTGCTACTAAAGTTGCTGCATTATGGCGTGATGC
>NZ_CAMRAN010000045.1 GCF_947039875.1 uncultured Photobacterium sp. | reverse complement strand
GTAGGACGTCACAATGAGTTTTAGTGATCACTTAGATAACTTTATTAAGCAACGGGAACAATTTGGTCAACAACCAAATAGAATACAAAAACGCCATGCTTATGTTGTAGCAGATGCTACCGATCAGAGCAAAGCACGTGAAGCGATGGCAAAAGAGCAAGAACAAGCCACATTACGTGCAGAACAAGAAACGAAACAATATCACCAACGTATTCGTGGGCGCTGTGTGCTTCCAAGTGAAGCCCAACAAGAGCGTCAAAATGATACTCGCCCAGCCGATCCTGATCGCATTGCGTACATTCAACAACTGAAAAAAGATCTAAAGTTAAAAAAATACAGCGCTGAGTAGGTTTTTGCTAAAAGCCAATCAAATCTATATTTTCATATCTCATCACTACAATTTAGTGGTAGCGATATATTCGCGTCGTTACCATTAATATCCTACTCTCGCTAGTATCATAAACTACTTTTTTTCTTCTTCCTGGCGCAAGATTACGCATAAAAATAAGATACGACTATTATTCTCATATTGTGAGATAAGACTATATAAGCAATAGGTTATCTAATGCATAAATTATTTCGTTAGCTATCTATAAATAAGGAAAATATTCATTAATAAGAACGAAATTAGTTATATTTAATAACCCATGAAGGCCAAAACAGCCTCTCTTTATTATTTTGAACGATGTTTCATAAGTTTTTTTCTAGTTTTTATGCTTTTTTTTCAAAGGCCAAATAATAGAACTTTAGCCAACTTTGTATATTTCTCAGGTTATGAGAATTCTCCCTTTTTTTTTAATCACATTACCAACAACTAAATTTTCAATTTAACCTTTGTATTACAGCTATTAAATAAAAAGAATGCTATACCCTATAGTTTAAAAGTCACAATAATAAAATATAACACGTTGATTCTGAAAAATTAACCACATCTACAAAGCAAAAAAACGCCACCCAAAGCGCATTGATGAAAACAATAAATAACAAAACACAATAAGCTCTAACTTTTAACAATAAAACGCAATACTCTAACAATAAACCATATAAAAAAACGACTACTCAATAATATATAAATACCCAAGCACTCAAAATAGGCACTAGCTAACATAGTGTTATAACAATAGCAATATGGTAAGAATGTCTTTTTGGGGTTAAAATTAGCACTAAAGAAGTAAAAAAGAAGATTTTAAATGACAACACCAATTCATGTTAATGAGCTCGAATCCTTGCTTATTGCAATAATCGTACTTTTTCTTGGCTACTTTATTAATACGAAAGTCAAGATTTTAAGACAATATAATATTCCAGAGCCGATCGTCGGCGGGCTTGTCATTGCCTTTATTATTACATTTTTCCATTTTCAAGGTTATGACATTAATTTCAAATTAAGTATGCAAGACACGTTAATGCAAATGTTCTTTGCAACCGTTGGACTTGCCGCTAGCTATAAACTGCTAATAAAAGGTGGTTCACGTGTATTCCTATTCTTAGGTGTCGCAACAATATTTATCATCATTCAAGATGCTGTTGGCGTCGGTATGAGTAAAGCTTTAGGCTTAGATCCATTACTTGGTCTTATCGTTGGCTCTATCACTCTTTCTGGTGGTCACGGTACTGGCGCTGCTTGGTCTCAAACTTTTGCTACTGATTATGGTTTAAATACACTAGAGCTATCAATGGCCGCGGCAACGTTTGGTTTAATTATGGGTGGTATTATTGGTGGCCCAATTGCACAACGCTTGATCAATAAACATAAGTTAAAATCTGATTTTGGTGAAAGTGGTAATCACCATATTGAGCACCCAGATCTGATTACTTATAGTGATCGTGAAGAAGACCGTATTACCTCTAAAAACACTATCGAAGTTTTATTTATTTTATTGGTTTGTGTTGCTGGTGCTTCCCACTTTAAAGACTTTATAGATAGCTTTGGAATCAGTGCATTGCGCATTCCTGAATTTGTTTATGCGCTATTTATTGGTGTGTTTATTACCAATATATGTGAAGGCACTAAGTGCTATAAAATCAATAAAGAAACAGTCGATGCCCTTGGTACCATATCATTGTCACTGTTCTTAGCGATGGCACTGATGAGCTTGCACTTGTGGGAGCTGATGGATCTGGCAATGCCTATGTTGATTATTCTGGCAGTCCAAACGGTAGTACTAGGTTTATTTACCTATTTTGTTACTTTCCGTGTAATGGGCAGTAACTATGATGCAGCGGTTATTGCAGGTGGTCACTGTGGCTTCGGTATGGGTGCAACCCCTACTGCTGTAATGAATATGGGTTCGTTAGTTTCTCGTAATGGTCCATCGCCACAAGCTTTTATGGTTGTGCCAATTGTTGGTGCTTTCTTTATCGATATCACTAACCTTATTGTTCTTCAAGGTTACATCAGTTTCCTTGGTCACTAAATAGCATTGTTCATCATTAAAAAAAAGAGAAGATATTGTTTATCTTCTCTTTTTTTGTTCTATTCCATTTACTTATCTATACCTACCCCACCATTTTCATCATGTCCGTATTGCTGTTTTGTAACAAGGAATGTCTAAGTAATATCATATTTTTTTTATGTTGTTACACTCCGCGCTCTTTCTAAAATTTGACTTTCATCGTCATATTAAATCACTCGTCTATTGTTATGTAGAACCCTATTTTACAGCAACGCTAAACGTCAATTAATGAGCTTTCTATGAAAAAATTTGATCGCGCTATGCAAATATTGGTAGCAGGCTTTTGTATCAACTTATGTATGGGTATCCTTTATGCTTGGAGTGTTTTTAAAAAAGCGCTCGTGGTTGATTTAGGCTGGTCGAATGCGGATGCATCACTACCTTATACTATTGCTATTATTACTTTTGCTTTATCGCTATTAGTTGCTGGCATCCTTCAAGATCGCATGGGCCCTCGCCGTGTATTGATTCTAGGTACAATAATGGTCGGTTTAGGCATGATCATCTCAAGTTTTGCAACGACCCCAATGATGCTAGTACTTACGTTTGGTGTGATGACAGGCAGTGGTATTGGATTTGGTTACGCTTGCTTAAGCCCATCAGCAATGAAATGGTTCCATCCATCGAAAAAGGGCTTAGTTAATGGCCTTATTGCAGCAGGTTTTGGTCTGGCTGCAGTTTATCTAGCCCCACTAACATCTACACTTATTGCAAAGTATGGTATCAACACTAGCTTCCTTGTCTTAGGTATCGCGGTATTAGTTATCGCAGTACCACTCGCGTTTACCATCAATAATCCACCAGCCGATTATGTACCCGAAGTCCCTGCGGGTTATAAAGCAAAATCAGCAAAGCCTGTTGATATTAATTGGCGCGGTATGTTAAAAACGCCACAGTTTTATTCGTTATGGGTAATGTATGCATTTGCGTCTGCTGCTGGTTTAATGATTATTGGAAATATTACATCTATTGCTGCCACGCAAGCAAACATCACGGATGCCGCTTATTTAGTGGTGATCCTTGCTATCTTTAACTCAGGCGGTCGTGTCGCTGCAGGTATCTTGTCAGATAAAATTGGTGGCGTAAAAACACTGATGATCGCTTTTGTTATGCAGGGCATCAATATGGTGATGTTCGCTACATTTAACTCTGAGTTTACGCTAATTATTGGTGCGGCAGTCGCGGGGGTTGGTTACGGCACATTACTGGCAGTATTCCCATCGATTATTGCTGATTTCTACGGTCTGAAAAACTATGGTGCTAACTATGGCGTGCTTTATACTGCATGGGGCGTGAGTGGCTTTATCGGTCCTGTTGTTGCAGCATTTGCTGTCGATACCACTGGTACTTATACATTGGCTTACACTGTATGTTCAGCCATGATTGCTGTTGCCGTTATATTGTCAGTTATCACTAAAAAAGTCGATGCCAAAGCGCTAGAGAAAAAACTCACAACAGCATAAGTCAATATGTAATTTGAAGGTAAAGCCCAGCCTTATGCTGGGCTTTGTCGTTTTTATTTCAAACCAATTACCCGCAAAACTAGCCCTTTGTACATATTTTCCTATACTTGTAATTGTTGGTGTATTGTTAATGATTTATCAATAATTAAGTTACTACGACATGTTGATTTAACTATTGACCAAACTAAGGAAGGTACTAATGGCTAAAAAAATAACCGGCGTATTAGCGGTACTTACTGTATCTGCTACTCTCTTCGCAGTTAATGTAAACGCCGCCGACAGCACTCTTGATAAAGTAAAAAAACAAGGTTATGTCCAATGTGGTGTTAGTGCTGGCCTACCCGGATTTTCAAACCCGAATGCTAAAGGTCAATGGGAAGGTCTTGATGTTGAGTTCTGTCAAGCTGTTGCCGCAGCCACACTAGGCGATAAAACCAAAGTTAAATATATACCGTTAACCGCTAAAGAACGTTTTACCGCCTTACAATCAGGTGAAATTGATATTTTGTCGCGTAATACAACCTGGACACTGCACCGTGATACCTCTCTTGGGCTTAACTTTACTGGCGTCAACTACTACGATGGCCAAGGTTTCATGGTCAAAAAGGACATGGGCATAAAGAGTGCGAAAGAACTTGATGGTGCTGCGGTTTGTGTGCAGTCAGGTACCACTACCGAGCTTAATTTAGCTGATTACTTCCGTGTAAATGGCATGAAATATAAACCTGTTGTTTTTGACACCGCCCCTCAAACATCAAAAGGTTTTGACTCTGGACGTTGTGATGTACTTACCACCGACCAATCTGGCTTATATGCCCTACGCTTAAACCTTAAAGATCCAACATCAGCCATCATTCTACCTGAAATAATTTCAAAAGAGCCCCTTGGCCCAGTTGTTCGTCAAGGTGATGACCAATGGTTCAATATTGTGCGTTGGACATTATTTACTATGATCAATGCTGAAGAATTTGATGTTACTTCTGCCAACGTTGACCAACTGAAAAAAGACTCAAAAGATCCTAACATTCGTCGTCTAATTGGTCTTGATGGCCCGAAAGGTAAAGGTTTGGGGTTAAATGATGATTGGGGTTTCCAGATCATTAAACAAGTAGGCAACTATGATGAAAGCTTCCAACGTACTGTCGGTTTAGGATCACCACTTAAAATTAAACGTGGATTAAATGCATTGTGGAGCAATGGTGGTATCCAATATGCACCGCCTATCCGTTAATAACCGTCTCTTTTAAGTTCGTATATGAAAAAGGGAGTCGTTATGGCTCCCTCTGTCCATCTCAATGGATATGAGGATATTGTATGGCATTTCTAACGCATACTAATAAGTCGCAAACGAAATCTCGCACTAAAAATTTAATTTATAACCCGACTTTTCGCGCTATTATCTTTCAAGTCATCGCTATCATTGCACTGATTTTTTTCTTTTATAGTGTCGTCAATAACGCCTTAACCAACCTTGAAACTCGAGGAATTGCCACTGGCTTTGATTTTCTTGATCAAGAAGCAGGATTTGGAATTGGGCTGACTCTTATCGATTATGATGAAACCTTCAGTTATGGTCGTACTTTTTTTGTCGGTCTACTCAACACCGCATTAATTGCGGTTCTCGGGATTATATTAGCCACGATATTAGGATTTATCATAGGCATCGCACGCTTATCACCTAATTGGTTAGTCCGTCATTTTGCAGCTTTTTATATCGAAATTTTTCGTAATATTCCATTATTACTACAAATCTTCTTTTGGTACTTTGCTGTTTTACAAGTTCTGCCATCCCCAAGACAAAGTCTACAATTTGGCGAGAGTATTTTCCTTAATGTACGTGGGTTATCTGTCCCTAGCCCTATTTTCGAACAAGGCTCTGGTATTATTTTTATCGTTTTCTTTATTGCTCTACTCATCGCGATGAGTTATCACTATTACGCTAAGAAAAAACAACAAGATACAGGTAAACAATCCCCCGTACTTCTCGTTAATTTCACGGTTATTATTTTATTGCCATTATTAACGTTCTTTATAAGTGGTAAACCGATTAGTATCGATTATCCCGCTCTCAAAGGATTTAATTTCAGTGGCGGAATTACCGTGTTACCCGAACTTGCCGCACTTTTACTGGCACTGAGTATTTATACCGCTGCTTTCATTGCTGAAATTGTACGATCAGGGATTAATGCGGTTAACCATGGCCAAACAGAAGCTGCTGAAGCCTTAGGTTTAACCCGTAATAGAACCCTGCGTTTAATTGTGATTCCACAAGCGATGCGGATTATTATTCCGCCCCTTACTAGTCAATATTTAAACCTAACTAAAAACTCCTCGCTGGCGATGGCAATTGGTTATCCCGATCTGGTCTCGGTCTTTGCTGGTACCACCTTAAATCAAACAGGACAAGCGATTGAAATCATCGCAATGACAATGGCGGTTTATTTAAGCTTGAGTTTAATTACATCACTGCTAATGAATATCTATAACAAGAAAATGGCTTTGGTTGAGAGGTAAGTATGAATAAACATCAATTTCTACCCAATTTACCCCCACCAACAAATACAGTGGGTATTATTGGATGGTTACGGCAACATCTATTCTCTTCTGCCTTCAATACAATAATCACTTTACTTTTAGGCTATTTTGCCATTATTGGTTTATGGGGGATCATTGATTGGGCATTAATTAATGCCAATTGGCAAGGCGACTCACGTGATGCTTGTACCCTTACCGGCGCATGTTGGACTTTTATTAAAGTACGATTTGATCAATTCATGTTTGGCTTCTACCCCAGTACTGAATTATGGCGACCTAAATTATTTTATGTCACATTGGCTGTTTTCATTACCTTATTAGCCTATGAAAAGACCCCCTATCGCGGTTGGATTTGGCTTTTCTTCGTTAATATCTATCCCTTTATTGTCGGTTTTCTTTTATATGGTGGGGTTGCGGGGCTACCCATCATTGAAACGCACTTATGGGGTGGCTTACTAATCACCTTAGTTATTGCCATTGTTGGCATTGTGGTATCGTTACCCATCGGTATTGTATTAGCGCTTGGGCGACGTTCAGAAATGCCGATCATTCGAAGTATTTGTACCGTCTATATTGAAATTTGGCGTGGCGTACCATTAATCACAGTATTATTTATGGCATCAGTGATGTTGCCATTGTTTTTAAGTTCAGAATTAGAAACCAATAAACTAATTAGAGCTTTAATTGGCGTAGTCATGTTCAGTGCGGCTTATATGGCAGAAGTAATTCGAGGCGGTTTGCAAGCGATACCTAAAGGTCAATATGAAGCGGCAGATGCGTTAGGGTTAAGTTACTGGCGTAAAACGTATCTTATTGTGTTACCCCAAGCTTTAAAAATCACTATTCCATCAATTGTAAATACCTTTATTGGCTTATTTAAAGACACCAGTTTGGTACTTATTATTGGTATGTTTGATGTATTAGGGATAGGACAAGCCGCCACCAGCGATCCTGAATGGTTAGGTTTTGCTACTGAAAGCTACGTTTTTGTCGCTTTCGTCTTCTGGATTTTTTGTTTTAGTATGTCTAGATACAGTATCTATCTAGAAAATAAATTACATACTGGGCATCAACATTAGCAAGGATTGCATAATGACAAAGACCAATAACACCTCAATCACATCAGGTAATACGCAGTGGGTTATCGAACTTACGGATGTAAATAAATGGTATGGTCAATTTCATGTACTTAAAAATATTAATTTAAAAGTCCGTAAAGGAGAAAAGATCGTCATTTGTGGCCCTTCAGGATCAGGGAAATCAACCATGATCCGATGCATTAATTATTTAGAAGAACATCAGCAAGGTAAAATTTCTGTTGCAGGGCAAGACATTACTGGAGATTTGAAAAATATTGAGTTAATTCGTAAAGAAGTCGGCATGTGTTTTCAGCATTTTAATTTATTCCCACATCTAACCGTACTAGAAAACTGCACCTTAGCCCCTATTTGGGTAAAAAAAATGCCAAAGAAAGAAGCTAATGCATTGGCTATGCAATATTTAGAGCGCGTTAAAATTCCAGATCAAGCCCATAAATATCCCGGTCAACTATCAGGAGGACAACAACAACGCGTCGCTATCGCCCGTTCGTTATGTATGAATCCACAAGTCATGTTATTTGATGAACCAACGTCTGCGCTTGATCCAGAAATGGTACGGGAAGTATTGGATGTTATGGTTGAACTGGCGAATGAAGGCATGACAATGCTATGCGTTACTCATGAGATGGGGTTTGCGCGCCAAGTCGCTGATCGGGTTATCTTTATGGATCAAGGTGAAATCATTGAAGAAAACAATCCCCATGACTTTTTTAATAATCCAAAATCCGATCGAACTCAACTTTTTTTGCAGCAAATATTGCACTAATGGCTGAAACTGCCACCATTAAAGTAAGCCTTATTGAGGTAACACTTAGTTACAACTTAACGATACATGAAAATTAATGAACAAAGTATTTTAATGTTCAATCACTTATAATATGCTTGATGGCAGACAAATCAATATAAAGCTTGAGTTTACGCTTGCAATTCGTATTGTTTAGCCTCATATATAGCTTTAATAGAATTAACATAACTACCCTAAGGGGAACACTTATGAACGAACGTATGGTCAATCGTGACAATGGTTACGAAGGCGTGCTGTCAACCAATAAGGTTTTACGTAACACTTATTTCTTACTATCGCTGACGTTATTGTTCTCTGCTGTTGTAGCTGGCATAGCAATGGTTATGAATGTTCCACCTGTACATTGGATCATTCTTCTTGTTGGTTTCTACGGCTTAATTTTCTTAACTGAACGTAACCGTGATAGCAGCCTTGGTCTAGTATTTGTATTCGCATTGACAGGTTTTATGGGCTATACCCTTGGCCCAATTTTAAATATGTATGTGGGTGCAGGTATGGGGCATGTTGTTATGACTGCGCTCGGTGGTACCGCACTGACATTCTTTGCTTGTTCAGCTTACGCATTAACAACGAAACGTGATTTATCATTCCTTAACGGTATGCTAATGGCGGGTTTCATTGCGATTATCGTTGCTGTTGTAGCAAACATCTTCTTAAAGATGCCAATGCTATCACTCGCAATTAGCGGTATGTTTGTATTGTTCTCATCAGCGGCGATTCTATTGACTACACAGTCAATCGTGCGTGGTGGCGAAACAAACTATATCTCAGCAACGGTTACATTATACGTTTCTATCTACAACCTATTCTTAAGCTTGCTTCAGATTCTAGGTGTAGTAAATAGCAGCGATAATTAATCACAGTGATGAACTTACGATAATCCACTTATCGTAACGAATAACGAACTAAAAAAAGCCTGCATTTAATGCGGGCTTTTTGTTTTTTACTTGCAGGCAGACAAGTGAATCACTATTCTTGCTGCGTTAGAAATAGAGAGGTCTACTATGCTTGAATTTAATGGTGTACAAATCGATACCGATGCCCAAGGTTATCTAAAAAATGTGGATGATTGGTCGGAAGATCTTGTCGCACAACTTGCCGCAGAAGAAGATATTGAATTATCAGAAGCCCATTGGGAAGTGATTCGCTTTGTTCGTGAGTTTTACCTTGAATTTAATACCTCACCCGCTGTTCGTATGCTGGTAAAAGCCATGTCTAAACAATATGGTGAAGAAAAGGGTAGCTCGCGTTACCTCTATCGCTTATTTCCTAAAGGACCAGCAAAGCAAGCAACAAAATTAGCAGGGTTACCTAAACCTGTTAAATGTATCTAAATAACAATACAGCAAACCAAACATAACTGGCGATATTTTCCTATATGTTTGGTTTGGTTATTATAATAATTACCTCTAATTCATCTTAAATCCATCTAAGTGCTGCCACACTAAAGTCTCTGTTGTAAGCCACTCAACCGTTGCTGTTTTAGGACCATGCTGTAGCCATTGAATAAGTTTATCAATATTCTCTTGTTCACCACAGGCTAAAACTTCAACACTACCATCGGCCAAATTTCTTGCATATCCCGTTAAATCAAGCATCAAACCTTGGTGAGCAGTATGAAATCGAAAACCAACCCCTTGTACATGCCCTATAACCTGCGTTTTTATACAACACCGCGTCATAACAATTACTCTTCTTTTATACTGATCTTAATTCTATTTTAGCGGTATTATTACAAGATTTTGATGGTTGCTAAGCAAAAAACAATGATGTTACAAGGTTTATTTAGTATGCAATCGCAGGTTTATATACCAACTTAGGCTTTTTCATTTGATTTTACTTAGCCAGCACAACATAATACGCCCCCACTCGAATTCCATACTGGGCATGTCATGACTGCTTCTATTTATTTGGTAAAAGGCCGTGAAAAATCACTACGCCGTCGCCACCCTTGGGTTTTTTCTCGCGGTATTGATCGCATTGAAGGAAAACCAGAATTAGGCGAAACCGTTGATGTTTACGATAATAAAGGCGAATGGCTAGCACGTGGTGCGTATTCTCCGCAGTCACAAATTCGCATTCGCGTATGGACATTCAACAAAAATGAAGCCATTGACGTTAACTTCTTTGTTAACCGCCTAAATGCAGCACAAAGTCTACGTGATGTCTTAGCCGCTCGCGATGGCCTTACAGGCTACCGTTTAATTGCCGCTGAATCTGATGGCCTTCCTGGTATCACTATCGACCGCTACCAAGATTACTTAGTGTGCCAACTATTGAGTGCAGGTGCAGAAGCACAACGTGAAGTACTTATTGAAGCGTTAAAGCAATGTTACCCAAGCTGTAATATTTACGAACGTTCAGATGTTTCTGTTCGTAAAAAAGAAGGCTTAAAACAACGCACTGGCGTTCTGCATGGTGAAGAGCCACCTAAATTTGTCACTATCGAAGAAAATGGCGTTAAAATTAACGTTGATATCGTTGGTGGCCACAAAACAGGCTTCTACCTTGATCAACGTGATAGTCGCGAAGCATCTGTTAAATACGTTAACGGTAAGCGCGTATTAAACTGCTTCTGCTATACTGGCGGTTTTGGCTTGTACGCACTAAAAGGCGGCGCAAGTGAAGTAGTTAACGTTGATGTTTCTCAACCAGCACTTGATACTGCGCTACTTAATGTAGAAGTTAACGGTTACCCCGTTGAAAATGCACAGTTTGTGAATGCTGATGTATTTAAATTACTACGTGAGTACCGTGAACGTGGCGAGCTGTTTGATGTTGTTATTATGGACCCACCTAAATTTGCCGAGTCTAAATCTCAGCTAGTTGGTGCTTGTCGTGGTTACAAAGACATCAATATGTTAGCAATGCAAATCCTAAAACCAGGCGGTATGCTATTAACTTACTCTTGCTCTGGTTTAATGGATAATGGTTTATTCCAAAAAATCATTGCAGATGCAGCACTTGATGCGCATCGTGACGTACAATTTATTGAACGTTTCAGCCAAGCGGCTGATCACCCTCTAGACAGTGCCTACCCTGAAGGTTTCTACCTTAAAGGTTTTGCATGTTACGTAAAATAATGCACAATTTAGCATAGAGATACCATAAACCCAGTCGACACTGGGTTTTTTTATGCCAACAAAATCATTATTAAATATTAATTTCGACGGTTATTTGTCAACATCGTAAAGATCAGAATACAATAACGGCACTTTACCTAATTCATATTATTCATTATTCGTACTCAAAAGGAATCGACATGAAACTACGTACAGCCCTCCTCTCTTTAGCTGCGTGTAGCATCAGCTTTTCATCATTTGCAGATGTTACACTTAACCTACCTCAATCGGCTCAACTGGTTCTCGTCAATGGTGTTAATGCGGAAGGCAATGCACCTCAAACATTAAATAATGGTAGTAATCAAATCGCTTTTCGCTATGATAAAAATTACCGTGAAAACGGCGATACCCACTTATTTCGTTCAGAAGTCGTGGTAATGACATTCTCTGGTAATGACGCAGCATATACATTGCAACTACCCAATATTTCAAGTGCTTACCAAGCACAGAAATTCAATAATCAACCAACAATGTCTTTGCTTTCTGCTGATGGAAGCGACATTCCATTTAAACACGATGTATTAATTAAAAATGGCTTTCAAATTAGCCGCGACTTCCCACAAGAAATTGCAAAATATAATTTAAGTAAAGGTCCAGCAGCATTAGCATCGGTTGTTACCGCAACTGAAATACAGCGAATGCAACCTGTCGCCCCTGCAACAAAAGACGCTAAGATCGATCAAGAATATGTCACTAAGATGTTGAATTACTGGTATAATAAAGCAGACTCTACAACTAAACAAAGTTTCAAAACAAGCATTAATAAGTAACATTTTGCTACTTAATAATCAGTCTTTTCTTACTCAGTAAAGATTAATTATTTATCTTTTCCTTCCCTTATTTTTCATCTCTATGGTCAAAAATAAGGGAAGTGAATATAAAGGTTTCTTATTAAGATACATCCCTCATTTTATTTTCCACCTTTACTCCCTTTCATTTAATGCTCAGTACATCAACATAGCCTTATTAGCATTAATGTACTGCTCAATAAAGTGCGCTTAATTCAACAAACAAATAAACCTTTACATAGTGATAACATTTTTTCGCGACTTCGTATGAAGATACCGACATTTATTGATGCAAATAACCAGACTGCACTTATAGTTTTTTTATGACACGTAAAAAGTAAATAAACACAGATTTATTACTAGTGTTATTTCAATAATTAAACAAAAGGATTACATATGAACCGTGGGAAACATGGAATAGCAAGAAAAGGACTTTTTACGCTAAGTACCCTTAGCTTGTCCTGCTTATTCGCATTTAATGCCCAAGCAGCCATTGATTGTACGAATATAGCGGAATGGGAAAGCAGTAAAGTTTATAACGGAGGGGATAAAGTACAGCAAAATAAAACCGCTTATAAGGCTAATTATTGGACACAAAATAACAGCCCTGCAACTCACAGCGGCCAATACAGTAATTGGTTAACGCTTGATACCTGCCTTGGTACTCCACCTCCAATCGATAATATTGCCCCAACCGCTGACATTACCTCACCAACTGCAGCCACAGAAATTACAACAGGTGATGAGATTACTATCAGTGTTAATGCCGATGATAATGACGGCACAATAACCAAAATTGAATTCAGTGTTGATGGTAAAATTATTGGTACTGACACCCAAGCACCTTATAGTTTGACTTGGAAAGCTACCGCAGGCGAGCATACATTAACCGCCATTGCTTATGATAATGACGATGCTATTAGTAATAAGGCCATGGTTATTATCACCGTTAACGATAGTAATCCTGAAAACCAAGCTCCGACAATCAGTATCACAACATCAGCCACCACCGTTGAGCTCGGTGATGTGATTACAATCACAGCAGATGCCATCGACAGTGATGGTCAAGTTGATAAAGTTGATTTCTTTGCTAATGGTACATTAGTTGGCACCACAGCTACCGCTCCTTACAGTTTTGCTTATACCACAACCCAAGCTGGTACAACCCGTCTTTATGCTCGTGCAACTGATGATTTAGGTAAAACAACCAATTCTACTGCCACAGCGATTACAGTTAATGGTGGTGATACGGCGAAAAACTGTCGTCCTGATGGGCTCTACCAAACTGAAGGTATTACTGTCCCGTACTGCACAATTTATGATCAAGATGGCCGTGAAAAAATGGGCGTCGATCATCCCCGTCGTGTTATTGGCTACTTCACAAGTTGGCGTGCAGGTGATGATCCGCAAAGTAGCTATCTCGTCAATGATATTCCATGGGAGCAATTAACGCATATTAACTACGCTTTTGTCAGTATTGGTGCTGATGGCAAAGTCAATATTGGTGATGTTAACGACCCAAATAACCCAGCGGTAGGTCAGCAATGGCCAGATGTAGAGGTTGATCCAGCCTTAGGTTTCAAAGGACATTTTGGTGCACTTGCAACAGCTAAAGAAAAATATGATGTTAAAACATTAATTTCCATTGGTGGTTGGGCTGAAACGGGGGGTCACTTCGATACTGAAGGTAAACGTGTCGCTGATGGTGGTTTCTATACCATGACCACTAATGCAGATGGCAGTATCAATCATGACGCCATTGAAAAATTTGCAAACTCAGCAGTAGACATGATGAAGAAATACAAGTTTGACGGACTTGATATTGACTATGAATACCCAACCTCAATGGCAGGTGCCGGTAATCCAGACGATAAAGCCTTTTCTGAATCACGTCGCCCATACCTCATGCGTTCTTATCATGAATTGATGCGTGTATTGCGCGCTAAAGTCGATGCGGCAAGTGCTGCTGATGGCGTGCATTATATGTTAACCATCGCAGCACCATCATCTGCATATCTATTACGTGGTATGGAAACGATGGCTATTACTCAATACCTCGATTATGTCAACATAATGTCTTATGACCTACATGGTGCATGGAATGATCATGTTGGACATAACGCAGCACTGTATGACACAGGTAAAGATTCAGAACTTGCAGCATGGAATGTATATGGTACAGAAGCTTATGGTGGCATAGGGTATCTTAACACCGATTGGGCTTACCATTACTTCCGTGGTTCAATGCCAGCAGGACGTATTAATATTGGTGTGCCTTATTATACGCGTGGTTGGCAAGGGGTAACCGGAGGTGAAAATGGTTTATGGGGTAAAGCGGCCCTGCCTAACCAATCTGAATGTGCTGCGGGTACTGGCGAAGGAGAGAAAAACAACTGTGGTAACGGTGCTGTCGGTATCGATAACATGTGGCATGATAAAAACGCATTAGGTCAAGAGATGGGCGCGGGCTCAAACCCAATGTGGCATGCGATGAACTTAGCCAATGGTATCTATGGTTCATATACTGCGGCATATGGTCTTGATCCGATTAATGACCCACAAGATAAATTTGTGGGAAGCTATCAGCGTCACTTTGATAACATCGCAGTTTCACCTTGGCTATGGAATGCGGATAAAAAAGTCTTCTTATCTACTGAAGATAAAGAATCTATCAATATTAAAGCCGACTACATTATAGATAAAGAAATTGGCGGCGTCATGTTCTGGGAATTAGCAGGAGATTACAACTGCTATCAATTTGATGCTAATGGTAATCGCGCCGGTATCGATGTATCAGAACAGTCCTGTCAAACAGGCAACGGTGAATACCACATGGGTAACACCATGACCAAAGCCATTTACGATAAATTTAAATCAGCAGCACCTTATGGTAATACTATTGCTGTCGCGGCAATTCCAACAGAAGCCGTTGATATCAGCGTAGCAATTTCTGGCTTTAAGGTTGGTGATCAAAATTACCCCATTAATCCGAAAATCACGTTCACTAACAATACTGGCATTGATATTCCCGGAGGCACTGAATTCCAGTTTGATATACCAGTATCTGCACCTGACAACGCAAAAGATCAATCCGGTGGTGGCTTAAAAGTCATTTCATCGGGCCATAGCCGTAGCGATAATATCGGTGGTTTAGATGGTGTTATGCACCGCGTCGCTTTCTCACTACCGGCATGGAAAGCACTTCCTGCTGGTGGCGAGTATGAACTAGACATGGTGTACTATCTACCAATTACAGGTCCAGCTAATTATGCTGTCATTATTAATAGCAAAGAATATGCCTTTAAATTTGAGCAACCTAACCTACCTCTTGGTGATTTAAATACGGGCGGTGGCGGTGGCGAAGGTGGTGATTGTTCGACTAATGGTATCAATACCTACCCTAATTGGCCGCAAACTGACTGGCAAGGCAATCCTAGCCACGCAGGTTCAGGCGATCAAATCATTTACAACAACGTGATCTATAAAGCGAACTGGTATACCTCATCAATACCTGGAAGTGATGGTAGTTGGAGTAAAGTTTGTAATATTTAATCTATAAAACAGCACCGATATTATTAACAGTATCGGTGCTGTTCTTTATATTGGACAATATAAATAGATATTATTTCTTTTTCTTCATCTTATGTTCATGTTTATTTGTTTCCATTTTATTTATTGGCTAAATAATGTTGATTAATACATCGCTAACATTATTATTTATAATATATTTTAAATATTTACAACCAAGAAACAGAAGAAAAAATAACCAATATAATCATAAGCTTACATTTAATGCGCATCATGGAAACAAGCTTTTTTTAGCTTTAGATTAATCTAACTTCCTTTGCTTAATTAAATGATGTTCATATCAGTAAGCCATTGTTATCAATAAATAAACAACTAACCATCTTAACAACTATCATAGTTTAAACATTAAAATCTTTCTTTACCCTACCATTTAAATCTTCTTTTTTAATTCTTATTTATGATAAAGTATCTGCTCGCTTAATTGCTAACCAACTTTGTAACTTTGCAACTTGTTTAAGAATAGAACGAATTAAATGAAAAAAGTTATTTACCTATTTCTATTAATGGTATGTCTATTACCATTAAATGCGTCTGCGCGCGTTCTTCATACTGAGCGTAAGAATGCAGATATTGTCGCTAATTATGTCTACCAAAAAGCTAATTTAAGAGGCAAAATTGATTACAACGTGTTTAAAAAAGCATTTATTGCTTATAATAAAACTCGTGGAAAAAAGAAATCATTATTAACCATTATTGATTACAGTAAGCCTTCTACCCAAAAAAGATTTTATGTCATTGATTTAAAATCGAATAAATTGCTTTACCGTACTTATGTCTCACACGGTGAAAACAGTGGACGTTTAATGGCTGACAATTTTTCTAACCGTGTTGATTCACATAAAACATCACTAGGTACCTTTCTAACTGAAGGGACTTACCAAGGCGGTAATGGTTATTCCTTAAAGCTAAATGGATTAACCCGTGGTGAAAATGATAATGCATTAAAACGCTATATTGTTATTCACGGTGCTAAGTATGTTTCTGAATCATTTATAAGACGTAACGGTTATCTTGGCCGTAGCTGGGGCTGCCCTGCTATACCAACATATTTGAGCAAAAAAATTATTGATACCATTAAAGGTGGTAGTGTGATTTTCGCATACGCTAAATAATTTAATGCCTCGATTTGAACAAAAAGCTTTTAGTTGCAAGACTAGAGGCTTTTTTTATATCTAAGATTTCACCACATTTAATTTCGGCATTTAATCGTATGCTTATTAATACGACTCTATAAAATATTGCGCCAAAGGAACCAGTATGAACAAAGCATTAGTTATCATTGACTTCATTAATGACATCGTTGATAAGAATGGTAAAATCCCCAGCTGTGCTGCACAAGTTAGTGCCAATCATGTCATTAATAATGCAAATATTGCCATTCAATGGGCAAGAAAAAATAACCTGCCTTGTATCTTTGTCAAAGTCGGCTTTCAATCTAGCTACCTTGAATTACCCCATCAATCTCCGATGTTTGGTAAAGCCCAACAATATCATGCATTAGAATTGGGGCAATGGGGAACAGAGTTTCACCCAGATCTTCTGGTAACTGAACACGATATGGTGATCACAAAATCAAGAGTCAACCCTTTCTATAACACGGCTCTTGATAGCGTCTTGCGGGCTAATGTGATCACTGATGTTTACTTTTGTGGTGTCAGCACTTGTTGGGCAATTCAATCTGCCGTCAGAGATGCCCATGATCGTGATTATTGTGCCCATATAATTAGCGATGCATGTACGTCAGCGACAGAACAAGAACATCAACGCTCTTTGGCTATGCTGTCAAGAATTGCCACGTTACATCAAGCAAAAACACTTGATATGTAAGGATAACCTAACGCTTGAGCTACACTATAGTTAGTTACTTGCCCCTGATAAATATTTAAGCCATTGAGTAAATGTTTATTTGTTGCCAGTGCTGTTTTATAACCCAAATCAGCCAATTGTAAAATATAAGGTAAGGTCGCATTATTAAGGGCAAATGTTGATGTTCTTGCTACAGCGCCGGGCATATTAGCAACACAATAGTGCACAACATCATCAACAATATAAGTAGGATTATCATGAGTGGTTGGATAAGATGTTTCAATACATCCGCCTTGATCTATCGCAACATCAACAATTGCAGATCCAGCTTTCATGCGGCGTATCATATCTTTTGTAACTAATTTTGGTGCTTGTGCTCCCGCAACAAGCACACACCCAATCACAAGATCTGCGGCAAGAACATGTTTTTCAATAGCGTCATTGGTTGAATAAATACAAGTTACTGCACCAGAAAAAAGACGATCAAGCTGACGTAATACTTCGATATTTCGATCAATAATAACCACATTAGCACGGCAACCAACAGCCATCTGTGCTGCATTCATTCCAACAACACCTCCCCCAAGGATCACTACATTTGCAGGAGTAACACCAGGTACGCCAGCTAATAAAATACCTCGACCACCTCGTGATTTTTCAAGCGCAAAGGCACCTGCTTGTAATGACATTCTGCCTGCCACTTCTGACATTGGCGCTAATAACGGTAATTGACCATTATCATCAGTTACTGTTTCATAGGCAATGCATATTGCTCCACTATTGATTAAGTCTTGTGTCTGTTCTTTATCTGGTGCCAAATGAAGATACGTAAATAATATTTGCCCTTTACGTAACACATCCGCTCTGATGGCTGTGGTTCTTTGACCTTAACGATCATGTCGGCTTGTTCAAACACCGCTTGTGCTGAATTTACAATTTGTGCACCTGCCGCTATATAATCCTCGTCACTGCATCCAATACCCACACCAGCAAGCGTTTCAACATAAACAGTATGTCCATGTAATACCGCTTCTTTTACCGAGGCTGGCACCATACCAACACGATATTCATGAACTTTAATTTCTTTAGGAATTCCAATTTTCATTATTATTTCCTGCCTATATGCACTAGTCATATATAGACAATAGTCAACAATAATAGATATTTCTCACTGTTTTTCAATCCTATATCAATGATTATCACTAGTTATTGATAGAAATATAAAATAATAATTCACAAAAAACAGGCATAAAAAACCGCGATAAAAATCACGGTTCTTGAAATCACTCATTACAGATATGGATTAGATATCATCTTCCCAAGGCATATCAGGCAAAGCAACTAAATTTTCACGGTAACGTTTTAAATCAAATTTACCGTCATTTTTCATTACATCAAAGACTTCGATAGATAATACACAAGCAATCATCTGTACCGCTTCATCACGTGCTGTACCTGTCATCATTAAACGCATTAATGTTTCTTTAACCACTAATGGATTGCCGTCAGCCAGTTGATTTTCAACCGTTTCAACTAGCATATCACCCGTCATGATTTCTTCGTTTTCCATCATAAACCTATTTGAGTTATTTCAGTCGTGCATAATCTAACATAGCGCATTGTTACTGCAAAATAATTGCTTACTTCATACAGTCTCAAACAATAACTTATCTTTAAATAACGACGTTAATAATGGCTTAGCTTCAACCATTGAGAAAAATGTATGGTCAGCATTAGTGGCGGTTAATGACTGATGAGCATTAATCAATAAGCAACAAATATCAGCACTTTTTGCTGACTGTAATCCAGTTCGGCTATCTTCTATCGCAACCACTTGATAAGGTTGAACCTTCATTGCTTGACAAGCATGTAAGTAAACATCAGGAGACGGTTTATTATTTTCAACTTCATAGCCGCTGAATATCTGATCAAATAAATCTAGCCAACCATGTAATTTTAAGACACCTTCAACGTAATCTCGTGGAGCTCCCGTCACAACTGCCATAGGTACTTTACCTGAAAAAGCATGAAGCACAGCATCAACGCCAGGTAATGCGGGGATCCCTTGCTGACGAATTTTAGCATCAGTCAGTGCTTCCATTTCAGTCGTAATAGTAATGATATCTACATTAAGTTGATAGCTATCAATAAAATGCTTCGCTATCTTTGGCCACGTAACCCCTGCATAATATTCAATAAAATCTTCTGCCGTTAACGTAACACCGTATGTCGCTAAATAGGCACTCCAATTGTTAGCGTGAAACGTTTCCGAATCAACTAATGTGCCATCAAAATCAAAAAAAAGAGTTTGCATTATTTACCAAACGATAATTTCTATGAATAAAAGAACTGCTTTTATAACACCCTAATTTTACAAATAACAGCTCGCTGTTCATTGCACACCACGAGCACTATTACGCACTTTAAGTAACGTAATAGCATCATCAATCGCTACCGCAGGGCTATAGTAAAACCTCAAATATAATCTTTATTTAAAATCTTTCCGATAAATATCACTTTATAGCTAAAAACAATAACGCAATTAGGTTAAATAGACACCGCAGTTATACTACGACGTGGTAACCATAATGATATAATTGTTGTTATCATTATAAAAATAAACGCTATCCATAAACACATAGCCAAGCCATATAATTGATATACCATACCTGAAAGTAATGTTCCGATTAAACGTCCCATTGCGTTAGCCATATAATAAAAACCAACATCCAAACTTACACCATCACCTTTGGCATAACTTACTATTAAATAAGAATGTAATGAGGAGTTAACAGCAAAAACTGCACCAAAGATCATTAGACCAATAATAATAATTAACTGTGGGTACCAATTAAATTGTAATGCAATGGCTATCACTCCTGTAACCACCGCAAGTATCATTGCCCATTCAAATGCAACTCGCCCATCAGGTACGATACCCTCTGCTTTTCCTGTAATTCTTGGCGCGATACTTTGAACAAAACCATAACCAATGACCCACAGAGCCAAAAAGCCACCTACCAGTAAATGGTCCCAACCAAAAACTTGTCCCAAATATAGTGGTAACGCAATAACAAACCAAACATCACGTGCGCCAAAAAGGAACATTCTCGCAGCTGAGAGTATATTTATACTTCTACTTTTTGAGAAAATCTGACTAAATTTCACCTTGCTCTTTGCTTTACCAAGATCTTTATCAAGCCACAGCAGGCTACATATAAAGACAACCGCAAGTACACCAGCCATCGCAATGACCGCGCCTTGAAAACCAATCAATACCAGTAATGCTCCCCCTAGGAAAAAGCCAACACCTTTTAGTGCATTTTTTGATCCCGTTAGTAGTGCAATCCATTTATACAGTGCACCTTGTTTTTCATTAGGCACTAACGTTTTAATCGCACTTTTTGCGCTCATTTTATTCAGATCTTTAGCAATACCTGACAGTGCTTGAGCGAACATTACCCATATAACAGTAAGGTTTACTGAAGGTACAGCAAGCATTAACAACGCAACAACCTGCATAAACAAACCAATATTCATGGTTCGATTTAAACCTAATCGCGCACCAAGCCAGCCACCAACTAAATTCGTGACCACGCCAAAAAACTCATAAAATAGAAATAATGAGGCTATCTCTAACGGGCTATAACCAAGCTGATGGAAGTGTAAAACCACCAACATTCGTAATGCACCATCAGTAAGAGTAAAATTCCAATAATTAAATGTCACCAACATATATTGGCGTACATCATTGGGTAACTGGCTCAGCTTTGCTAACATAGAATACTCACTACATTTCAATACAATTAAGACTTAATAACTAACATCCGACTTTACGTATTAATTCTGCAGTTCGTGTTGCATAACCCATTTCATTGTCATACCAAGCATATATTTTAACCATTCGTTGATTAACAACCATTGTAGATAATGCATCAATAATGGTTGAACGTTGATCGCCGCGATAATCAATCGATACTAAAGGCCGCGCTTCAAAGCCTAGAATACCGTTTAGATCTGTTTCTGATGCTGTTTTTAATAATTGATTAACCTCATCAATAGAGGTATCACGCTCAACATCAAAAATAATATCAGTCAGTGAGGCATTTGCGAGTGGTACACGCACTGCATGACCATCAATTTTTCCGGCTAACTCTGGAAATATTTCCACAATCGCTTTAGCTGAACCCGTTGTCGTTGGAATTAAGCTCATACCACATGCTCGAGCTCGACGTAGATCTTTATGTGGGGCATCTAAGATAGTTTGTGTATTGGTTAAATTGTGAATAGTGGTAAATGATGCTTGCTTTATACCAAGGTGTTCGTGGATCACTTTTACAACAGGGGCGATACAGTTGGTAGTGCAAGATGCCGCGGTCACTATCCGATGTTTTTCTGGATCAAATAAATGATCGTTAACACCAACCACGATATTTAATACACCCTCTTCTTTTACGGGCGCAGAAACCACAACGCGCTTAACGCCTTGCTCTAAATATTGATTAAGATATTGAGTGTCACGGTGAACACCTGTTGCTTCTAGCACGACATCACAACCAGCCCAATCAACGTCTGCAATATGTTGCTGTTGACAATAACGAATTGCTTGGCCATTAATCATCATTTGACCACCATCAACAGTCACCGCATGTTCCCAACGCCCTTGAATCGAGTCAAATTCAAGTAAGTGGGACAAAGCATTAACATCACCTGCAACATCGTTAATTAATACAAACTCAACCTCAGGCCAATCAAATGCTGCGCGCAATGCTAAACGGCCAATACGCCCAAACCCATTGATTCCTACTTTAATTGTCATAATCCTTCCTCCGCTTGCCAACAGTAAATATATGAATAACCATATATACGTAAGATCAAATATATCAGCCACGAAAAATAAAATAAACTTTTTTTGTACGAAATATTTTTAACAGCTACAAAAAACAAAAAACCCCGCATCAGCGAGGTTTAATAGTCAGTATTTATGAAGCGAAATTAATGCTTAGTATCATTATTCCATTGCTTAATATAATCAATATGTGATTGGCGAGTAAAAGCGCCAGGACGTTGTGCTTGAATAGACGCAATTATTGCATTAAAAGGCATACCACGAGCAAGTAGAAGGCGTGCGGCTAGTATTCCAGTACGACCAGAGCCACCTTTACAATGAGCGACTACAAATTCACCATTATTCAATGCTATTTGTGCTGCATCATTCGCACGTTGCCATTTTTTCTCAAAATCAGCAGTTGGTGCACAATCATCCTCGATAGGTACATGAAACCATTGCATACCTAATAACTTACACGCTTCTGCTAATAATTGAACGCCTTGGTCCGGAAGTTCATTTTCTTCTAACGCAGTTAATATCACAGTTGCTCCCGCCGCTTTTAACTGACGTAAACTTGTGATTGCGTCAACGCCTTTCGTACCAGGGCATGGCGTTAATAATAAGCCACCTTTTAAAGGCATAGCTTCATTTAGCGGTAATGTCCAAACGGGATGTAAATTATCCATAAAAATAATAACTCCTACTTTGTTATCTTACTCATTAATTGTGGTTTTTTCCTATTTTCAATTGCACTTAGACGTATTTTTTCTTGATTAATCAATGCTGGTTGGCCATTACGCACGGTATCAAAGGTGTGTCGAATCCACTGTGGTAAATCAGGCGGAAAACGATAAAAAATCCATATGCCTTCTCGTTGATCCTGCAATACACCGCTATCTCGTAACAATGCTAAATGGCGAGAAACCTTGGGCTGACTAACCTGCAATGCTTTGGTTAAATCCCCGACAGATAAAGCAACTTCATCATGAATCAGCATTAAAATACGTAATCGTAATGGATCACTCATGATTTTAAATAATTCAACGGCACCAATCGTATCTGATTGATTATCACCATTAAGCATCAAAAATAATGCTATCTTTGCTTTTAGACCATCAAATACATCGTAAAATCCTTGAGAGCCAGCTTGCGGTTTAGGATCTTTAAAATCCCAATGTATTAGTGCATCAGAATCAGGGAAAAGCGCACATTCTTTACTGGCTTTATCACATAAGGTTATCACAACATCAAAATGTTGATTTTGTAAGCTCGACGCTAATACACTGGTTAAATTATCGGAATTAATATCATGATAATTAAGAACTTTATAGACACGGGGATCAACAGTTTCAGGTGCCATCCCCGCACTCATAATTTCAAATTGATCGATGGTAGTTTCACTGTCTCTACACATATGGCGCATTAATGCTTCTGCAATTTGCGACCGTGCAGAATTTCCCGTACAAAGAAACAAAATACGTTTCACAGTAAAAACCTTATAACTATCATTAAAAACATTAGAATATACGATAAAGCATATATAACAAGCTCAAATAATTAAAAATAAAGCTTACATAGCTACGATAGTTATCATTATCTATTAGCGAGCAATATCGAGTTGATTTTCACTAACACCATTGGTTCAAAACCAGCCAGCAATACTAAATCGTTGTTGTGTTACAGGAAGTACTTCATGAAGAAACAGTCCAGATAAAAATACGACTAGCCGACCCGCTTTGGGATCCAACGTTGCCAATTCATTATCATCAAGATCATACATCTTCAGACGACCACCATGCTTTTGATAGAAATCACCTTGTTCATATTTAGCGAAATATGCTTCATACTCAAATAAGCCTAAGAATAAATGGCGATTTACTTCAAGGCGAACGTCGTTCATTCACTGTAGAAAATCACTCACTGGCGGCCCCATATCAGATTGTAGCCACTGAATTTTATCGCTTCGAATTGCTTTTTTAGTCATATATTCATCATTACGGCCAATGCCAGCTTGGCTCCAATCTGTTGGAATACATACTTTCAATTCACTGACTTCATGTGGCGTCAAAAAATTATCCCAGACAAACCACCCTTGGGTAAATAAAGCATCAATCAGTTTATTGCTATTCATAATCGTTCCAATCTAAAAGAAAAAACGTTATCAAAGGCAGATATACTTTACGACAAATCGCAAAAATCATCATAACTATGAAATTTTCTGCTTAAATAGCCCCTAATCATAGGTAATATTAGATTCAGTGATTGATTAATCCTAAAAGATAGTAACTAATACATTATAGGTATAATATTTATTAGATACTCATCACGTATTCAGCATCTAATATTGGTAAAAAGATTAATTCACTGAACTAGATTTATAGGAAACTATTATTATGAGCGATAAAAATCGCGGATTATTATTGGCTTTTATTGGCATAATGATATTAAGCTTTGATAGTTTATTCGTTAAACTATCTAATTCTACTGCATGGAATGTCCTTTTTTGGCGTGGTGCATTTCAGTGTATTGCGTTAGTTATTTTTCAATTACTTTATAATCGAAAGCAATTTACAACTGAAATATCTCGTCCATCATTATCATTACTCGGACTAGGCGCTATTTTTGCCGCCTCTACCGTTTGCTTTATTGAATCGTTACATTATACCCAAGTTGCAAGCACGCTCGTAATCATCAATACCGCCCCTTTCTTTACTGCAATTTTAGGTTTTCTAATATTAAAAGAAAAATTGAAGTGGCCGACACTGTTGGCTATTGGTGTTGCAACCAGTGGCATTTGGATCATCTTTGCTTTTGCCCCTGCGGGCGGCCAATGGATAGGTAATGTACTGGCATTAATCACTGCATTAGCCACTGCTATTTACCTCGTTGCTATGCGCAAAACGAAAGGGGAACAAGCCGCTAATATTCTTATTATCGCTGGCTTTATGATTGCCGTATTTGCTTATATTAAAGGGGCACAACCTTTTTCATTATCACATATTCAAATGCTATATTTATTAATATTAGGTGGTATTGTTGTACCAGGATCTTATTTGTGTATTTCAAAATCAGCAGCCTATATTCCTGCCGCGCAAACAAGTCTAATTTTATTAATGGAAATTTTATTAGGCCCACTGTATGTCTTTTTAGTTATTGGCGAGCAACCATCTCTGAATGATATATTAGGAGGCGCAATAATATTAATCACATTAGGACTTTATACAATTTGGGATGTTAAACAGTCGGCATAATATCATATAACATATGGAATTTATCGCCGTTCGTATTTACAACGGCGATAATCTAGCGATGTTTTATTAAAAATTTATTTAGCACTTACACGTAAGTTATTTTTATTATCACGATTTTGGCGAATATGGTCATCACTCTGGATAATATTTTCTTGTTTAGCCAGACGATCATATAAAACAACATTAACGGACGCTGCTAAATTCATACAACCAACCGTGGGTACATAAACAACATGGTCGGCTCTGTCTGCTACATCTTGTGAAATAGAACCATCCTCAGGACCAAAAATATAAATCGCTTTATCTGGGTGCTGAAAATGAGGCAATAATGTTGCTCCCTCAGCAAAATCAACACAAACAATCTTCATATCTTTTGGCAAATTATCAAGCATAGATTCAACACCAGATAAGGGAATTGTCTGTGCCATTTTCTTAGTATCTGTCTGAAATTTTGCGGCTTTATCGTAACGGGTTCCCGTATAAATAACAGCATCTGCTTTATAGCAACCTGCAGCTCTGAGTACAGCACCGATATTGGTTGGACTTTTAGGATTACTTAATCCAATGATTACTGATGCATCTTTCATCTCAGGAATACCTTATTGTTTAGATTAACAACAAATATAAATAAAGATGTCATTATACTAAAATAGTAACTTTCCAGAAAGAAGTAACCAACGTTAGCGCTACCATCCGGCCCATAAGCAAAAAAGCCTCACTCTTTGAATGAAGCTTTTTTAAAAGAATCGCTGTTGAAATTCTATATGAAAGAAATTAACTCAACCTCGATAATCACTATAACCGATAATAATTAATTGACGTTATTATCCACTAAATGATGACATAACCAACCTAACGATAAATCTTCAATGGCTTGCTGTATCGATGCATCTATCTTTTGCGCTTCATTACCATTATACATATCAAGAATAGTGGTAAAAAAGGGCATATAAGGCATTGTTGAAATATACACTTTCTTATCATCAGCAGTAGCGATCACTTCAATATCATAGGCATTTAAATGACGTGAGTCTTGATCTGTAATGTACACTAAATTAAAGCGTATAATATTGGCATCTTTCGAATCCATGGTTGCACGATACCCTATTCGATTTTCATCATCGATCAAATGATAGCACCCATCAGCCAGCGCTATTCCTTTTTCAATCAACATCGATAACATGTCTGCTCGATCAGAAGATACATTGATGACTAATGCTGACTCATCTGAAAAATCATCAATAGATCCCTCTTCAATATCATCATCAAATATAGATCGGGTGTAGGTTGTTACGACATGATTCAGCATGCTTGTAATCCTAATGTTTAGTGTAATATAAATAAATTAAGAGAGAAGATAGGGTTATACGGGATTACATTTTATCCGCAACACAAATTATAGACCCCTATAATAAACACTCTAATTCTTCTCTATTCATTGTTTCAATATACACCTTGATTTAATAGAATTACGGATAGTATTTTTGTTTCATTCTAAGCGCAACATTAACCAAGGCAATTAATACTGGAACTTCAACTAAAGGACCAATTACTCCCGCAAATGCTTGGTCTGAACTCAATCCAAATACTGAGATAGACACTGCAATCGCTAATTCAAAATTGTTGCCTGTGGCTGTAAAAGCAATAGAAGCATTCTTGTCATAAGGAATACCCATTTTCTTACCAACAAAAAAGCTAATAAAAAACATTAAAACAAAGTAAATAACCAGTGGCACTGCAACACGAAAAACATCCATTGGTAAAGCTAAAATCATATCGCCTTTAAGACTAAACATAAGCACAATCGTAGCGAGTAATGCAATTAACGTAATAGGCGAAATACGAGGAATAAACACCTCGTTGTACCATTGCTCTCCTTTTTTAGCGACCAACCATTTACGACTAATAAAACCGGCAAGAAAAGGAATACCAAGATAAATCAACACACTTTCCGCAATATCAAAAATAGATATATCAATTGCAAAACCCTGATAGCCAAATAATGGTGGTAATACAGTAATAAACAACCATGCCATAACACTGTAAGTCAGAATTTGAAATGCGCTGTTTAATGCAACTAATGTAGCGCCATACTCTTTATTACCACCTCCAATATCATTCCAGACTAATACCATCGCAATACAACGAGCCAAGCCGATAAGAATAATCCCCACCATATATCCCGGGTGATCACCAAGGAAGGTTAGTGCTAAAACAAACATTAAAATAGGACCAACAATCCAATTCATGACCAAAGATAACGTAAGGGCTTGTTTATCTTTGGTTACTTTTCCCATTAACCCATAATTTACTTTTGCAAGAGGAGGATACATCATTAAAATCAAACCAATCGCCAACGGAACATTGGTTGTTCCAACCGACATCGCTTGATTCCACTGAGATACTTCAGGAAAAACAGCGCCGATCCCCACCCCAATGATCATTGCAGCAAAAATCCATACCGTTAAGTAACGATCAAGAAACTGCATTTTATTATTTGGGCTATTTAAAACCTTTGTTGTCATAGTAACCTTCCAATTTTTATTATTTACAACAACCAATCGTTAATCGTCGAATAACGATTGATTGTTATGAAGAAATCCAATCTTGTCTATAAAGCACTTAATAAAATATTAAGACAAGAAATCTGAAAATTTAGCATTAAATGTATTTAGTGCTTCACGGTTAATGCGGTAACACACTTTAGGTGGGTTTGGTTCAGCTTTAATAAAATTAGCTTGTTTTAGTATCCGTAGATGCTCAGAAACTGTTGATTGCGCTAATCCTAACTCAGACACTAGATCACTGTTTAAACAGCTATCCATCGCATCTAAGGTGTGAAGAATGTGAAGAATACGCAAACGCGCAGGATGTGATAATGCTTTAGCTTGCGCTGCTAATGTTTGTTCTGTCTTTAGTTGTTGATCTGTTGCCGTAAAAGATATTTGGCAAGAATCAGGACATTTGGTCATTATTTTATCACCCCACTTCGCTAATCGTCGATTAACGATACTCCGTATCGAACAAGAATACAATATTAACAATAAATTTTACTTCTAATGTGGCACCTCTACATGCCACATTAGAATTGAATGACGTTAAGCCTCTTTATTCAACATCTATTTCATAACAATTCGCTGAGCTTTAAGCGCATTATCCTCTACCATCTTCACAGTCACGACATCACTTCCATTAAGATCATAATCTTCAAAAGCAACATAACGAATTGACTGATTAGTCCAATCTTTATAGTAGAACTTAAGATTTGTTAGATCCTTTACAATCGTATGGTCAGTATGAGCAGCTACCGTATTCTCAAAGTCTGTCTCAACAGCATTATCAACCATTGTCGTTGGTACTTCCCCACTTACTGCAGTTTCATCACTTGCCATTGCAGGAATACGTTTTAGCGCCATACCCGGAATAATATCGAAATTATTAAAGATACGAAGTAGACGTAATACGCCATCTTGTGCAGTAACGACATTTGATTTTGTACTCGCATTTGCTAAATAATTTGCTTTTACAAAACGAGATGTTGGTGATGTATCGCCAGGCAATCCAAATGCACCGCATGTACCATGAGAATGCGCCGAACTACCATCAAGGTTGCGAAGAACAGAATCTGTGGTATCAAACTGTTGGATATTTGAGTACACACCTAGATTCTTTAGGTGCCATTCATACTGAGGGCTATTGGTCATAATGCCATTTGATGGCTTAATTTCAATGCGACCTTTTTGATCCGGTTCAAATACTGCTGCATCACCCGTTCTATCAATAAACAAGAAATGCCCTGGCTGTTCTGCTCCGGCTAATACAACAAATTTGCCTTGATGCGCTTCAATATATTCACGCGCTTCCGCAACAGTTTTACATTGAGATAAGACCAAGTAAGGCGTTGCTAAAACATCAATCATCTCATCTGTTGCTTTTATTGCTACCTCATAGGTTGCCATCTTTGGGTAGTACAACACACCCATAGATAACCCTTCTTCATTAAAGCCATCACTTAAAAATTCAAGACTAGATGCTGCATCACCAAATAATTCACCAATATTACAACCAATAACTGCATACTTCGCTTTTCTTAAATGCGTGCTTTTACCTATTGCAAAATTTGGCACATCATATTGACGAGGAAAGAAACTTACATTATTACGGTAATACTGGCCAAACTCATTAGTACGACCGGTAATAATATCATTTTGTAATGTTTTAATTGAAATTTGAGTACACATAATAAATACCTCTATTACGATTTATTGATAAGTGAATAATTTGGAATATTCTTCGTTAAAGTAAATATACTCATAAAACACATTGCAGCTAATACTAACCACGATAATTGTGCTGATGATTTACGAGCTTCACTATTAATATCGACAAGTACTGGATAGTCTTTTTTCTCTGTAATATTATTTTCAACGAGTTGAGTGAAATCTTTATCACTTAAAAATGGAATTGATGATATTTGTTCAACTTGTTGCTTGGTTTGAGTACTAATTAAGTCACTATTTGCCGCATCTGATTTGACCATATTTGTCAAAGAGAACATCAAAACACTACCCAATACTGCAATACCTATAGTTTGACCGATATTTCTTGATGTTGCTTGAACGCCACCAGATTGAGTTGCATCACGTTGATTAACTGCAGCAGTTACGATTAATGATGCTTGTGAAGCAATAATTCCACAACCAAGACCAGTAAAAAGTGCTGAAGCAAAGAAGGCTTTGTTAATTGAATCAATTTCAGTTCCCAAAGCACCAGATAAAGAAGCTAGAACACAGAATCCAATACCAACCATGCATAACTTTCGACAAGATACATGAGCAAATTTAGTTGGCGTCGCCAGTGATGTTATTAGCATCCCCATAGAGAAAACCATTAATAATACAGCTGTATCTGTTGCACTGTATCCTGCAACCAATTGACAATAAGTAATACCAATTAAGATATAAGCACCTAAGACAAAAAAGACCATGCCACACATATATAAACCATCTCGTAGTTGAGGTGTTTTAATAAATGATTGAGGCATTAAGCATGCACCATTTTTTAATTCAAATTGATGCTCCCATTTAATAAAAACAATAAGAATAGCAATACCAAATAAAACTAATGGTAAAGTTGGACTAATACCTAGAATATGGAAGCTTGGTGATAATGGCGTAATAAGACCCCATTCTGATATTTTAAGTAAGCCAACAATTACTGAGAGTAATCCAATCGAAACTAATATAGTGCCAATAAAATCAAACTTAATTTTTACTGTTGGCTTTTCAATTTTTTCTAATGCAAAACCTAATATAAATATCATACCAAAGTAAATAGCAAGAGCTTCAAAGGCAACACGATAGTCAAACTTATCAATGAGAAAGCCAAAGACTAAAGGTGCTGCTGTATTTGCAACACCAACGGCTGCGGCAACTGCACCAAAAGCAATAGCGCGATCTTTGGTATCCGTATAAATACCAACAATTAAACCTAACACTGCCGGAATTAAAAAGCTGGCACCAAAACCGGATAAGCTTCGAGCTAAAAAAATAAATATTTGAATATTATCGGTATAAGCGGCAATAATTTCGGCTAAACATAGCAATAAAGCTCCAACTTAGAAAAGACGTTTCCAGCCCCAGATCAGCCCTAACATTCCCCCTGCAATCATACATGCACCAGCAATCAACGGATACATGGCATTGGCAAAAGCAATATCAGAAACCGATGCGCCAAGTTCGTTAATTAAAGATGCCGTTGAAACAGAAAGCCCAGAGTTATCCCCCATAGTGCCCATCTGTGCCATAAGCAAAATAACTAAGCTAAACCATTTTGCCATTCCCGTTTTTGCTTTATCTATAGGAGCTAATTTTGATGTATTCTCCATTGCTACTTATCCTTCATATTTTACATTACTCTTCATATTGTTATTTTCTTCGATTTGAAAGTATTGTTGCCCACTTTTCCTCTCAAGTAATCTCTGTTATGTTGGGATTATCCAAACATAAACACCGAGTCAGACATGAGAAAATTTACTTTTGAGCAGGTGGATGCATTTGTTGCGGTTGTTGAGGCTGGTTCATTTAGCGCGGCGGCTCGTCTGTTACGAAAAGATAAATCATCAATTCATCAACTAGTAAGTTATTTAGAAATAGAATTAGGTATTGAACTATTTAACCGTGAAAAGAAACTTCCGAGATTAAGACCTGAAGCTAAAAATATTTATAACTACAGTAAATTACTGTTGGAACAACACAAAGAGATTCAAAGTCTGGCTGATAATCTTTTTCATGGCATAGAAAATAGTCTCACCATCAGTTATGACGTAGTAATCCCCCACCAGGTTATTGTTGATATCAGCTCTCATCAGAATTCCCATCATCACAAATTCACTGGTTATGCCAAAACAAAACAACAGCTATTAATGCATTAGATAATCAAACCATTGATATTACTTTACAGGCTTTATCTCATCGAGCTAAACCACAAGATGGACTTGAAGCACTGACTTTAGGCCAAGTCGCTTGCTCACTTTATGTTAATAAAAAAACCATGGATAATAATTTGTCCTATACACGCTCTTACCTTCAAGTAAAACCTCAATTTATTCTAGAAAGTTTTATTGCCGCAGAATTAGACAAACTCACTATCTTAAGCCCTTTCTATCGTCTTTTTACTGAGGTTGATTTGATGGTCAAATGCTTGAATGAAACACCTCATGCTTGGGCTATCATTCCCGATCACCTAGCCAAACCTTTTACTGGTGATAAGGTAGTGAAATTAAAAGACAGTGGGTTTTCAGCACAAGAAGTTTTATGGCCTTGTGTAATGTTAACCAATCAGAAAGGAGTTAAGGGACCTGTCTTTCAGCGGGCTTATGCGTTGATTATAGAGAAGATGCGAGGATTTGATTTATGATGTCGATAATAAGATTAAAGATATAGAATAGACGTTGACCAGAAAAAGGTAGGGATAAATTTTTGATTAGGCTAGATACAACAAAGCCCCAGCGTAAGCTGAGGCTTTGTTATTTTAATTGGTGCCCGAGGACGGACTTGAACCGTCACTCCCGAAGGAAACGGATTTTGAATCCGTCGTGTATACCAATTTCACCACTCGGGCTTTTATTCTCAAAGAGAATGGAGGCGCGTCCCGGAGTCGAACCGAGGTACACGGATTT
>NZ_CAMRAN010000044.1 GCF_947039875.1 uncultured Photobacterium sp. | reverse complement strand
CTGGAGTGAGAATAAACACAAAAATAAGAGGAATAAATACCCCTAATACGGTGTTGTCTAACCGCGGTAGCATGATGTTGTCTCCCTGACCATTGAGCGAGAAACCAGCAAATACGAATAAAGTAACGAAGAAGACTGCAAACCCGTAATGACGCGCGGAAGTATGAAAAAAGAGGACTGCTGCAATACAAAACACAAAGGGTAAAATATCAGTTGATACTTGAAAGTGCAGTAAACCACCGACCATGATTAACCCACAAACGGTACCTGTAAGACGCTGTAACAATCGTGTCCATGTCATGGATAAATTTGGGCGTAATATCAATAAGCTAGTCATTAATGTCCAAAATCCAAAATCGAGATTCAACGAACGTACAACGATAAGACCCGTGGTAAGGCTTAATGTTCCTCGCAGTGCGTGACGGAAGTAACTTGATTTCAGTGTCATTTGGCTAACGAGTTTTGACACAATATCTTGCCATTTCCATGTTAGAACAATTGGTTTAGATATGATTTGAGGGGTTATTGCAACTGTGGTTGCTTTATTCTTAAGTTCTTGCAATAAAAGATAAATGATATCTAATTTATTAATGAACGAATGTGCTGTAATTGCTTCGTCTTGCGCTTCTTCGGCTACCTGATATTGACGCAGAGTTTTGAAATCGATCTCAGGCAGCGTTAAATGGTGTACGTTATTAACACTGACTTGCGCTAAATATTGACTAATTTGTTGGTTAGCATGATGAATATTCTCTAGCCATTGTGGGTTGTATTGTTTTAATAATGGCGTTGAGGTGAAATACATTAAACGTGTTTGTTCGTTAATACGTTCTGCAATTTTTAAAAAACGATAAATATCTTGTAGTTTAGCGCTGTCTTCACCACAACAAAATTGCTGATGAATGCGATATTCAAGCGTATGTGACAAGGTTGCTATTTGAGAGCGGAATTGGGCTGATTTAATAAAAAGTTGGTTTTTATCTGTTGCAAGTACAAACCCTTGATCGTGAAGCATAAGTTTCTTTGCTAATACTTGATAAAGGTCCGATAAAATATCTTTTGATTCCTGATTTGGCAGAAAAAATATCGCTAATACTTGCCAGAAAATATACCACATCGCACCTCCTGTCAGCCAAAGAGGAACCAGCCACACAGAACGACCGTCTAGGTGTAATAACATCGCATAAATAGCTAACAGAATAGCTGCAAATCCAATAGCACCTAATCGAGGTGTTAATACCGCGAGCATAAATAGTGCAAAGCTAACAATGGCTAACGAGCCAACAAAGAGTAATGAATGTGGAAAGACAACTTCGATGCCTAAACTGATAAGGAAAAAGAGGGGTAAGGCTATCAGAAAGTCATAGATACGGTATTTGGTCACACTAGACGTATCAGCAAATCCACAACTAATGCTACCAAGTGAGAAAGCAATACCCATGGTGACATGTCCCATTAGAAACAATGGAATAGAGCAACTGACAAAACTGAGAGCTGCAATATTGGTTCTTAAATTGAAAAAGGTTCGTAATGACGGGTAACGAAGCAAAATATTTGATTGAATCATGGTTGGCACGATAGTTAAGAATATATAGATGAGACTCTAATTTATCGCTTGTTGGTATTTTTAGCCAGTATCATAACGAATATTAATAAGAAAACACGATAAAATTGATGACTAAGTGGTGAATTAATCTGTCTGATTATGGACAAAATAGCCATAATAATTGGAAATTAATGCTATTTATTGTCTCTTAATTTCTCTCTATTATTGCTCCATCAATGAGTTAAGAGAGATATTATTATGCAACATCAAATTATTACTGATCTTCATAACCGCTATACAGCTAAACAATATGATAAAACTAAAAAAATTAGCGCAGCAGATATGGATGTGATCAAAGAAGCAATTCGTTTATCTGCATCATCGATTAATTCACAACCATGGAAGTTTGTTGTATTAGAAAGTGATGAGGCAAAATTACGCTTCCATGAAACATTTGCTAACAAATATCAAATGAATCAGCGACATGCAACTGAAGCGTCACACATTGTTTTATTTGCACATAATCCTTTTTATACTAAAGATGATTATCGTAAAGTGGTGGATGCTGAAGTGTCATCTGGTCATTTAGCCGCAGAAAACTATGACAACATGTTAAATGGTGCTTATGGGTTTGCTGAATCAAACACTGATGAAAATGGCTTTAATGGTCATTGGACTAAAGCGCAAACCTACATTGCGTTAGGTAATACTCTGCATGTTCTTGCGCGATTAAATATTGCATCAACGTCAATGGAAGGGGTAGATTCTGAGCTTATTGGTTCTCTTTTTAATGTTGAATTAGATGGTTATGTTTGTGAGTTAGCATTAGCAATGGGTTATCATCTAGAGGGACAAGATTATAATTATGGCTTACCCAAAGCACGTTTAGCGGCAGAAGATATTATTACTGTACTGTAACGTATTGAAAAGCAAGTATCATAGACTCTGTTGATGCGGAAGGTACATTTTCCAACGTGGTGGTGTACCGATATGATCTTGTACTGCTTGAATAAATTCTTTAACTAACATGGTGTGTTTCCGATGTGGGTATATGGCATAAATAGCGGTATCTACACGTGAAATAATCATGTTTGGTAATAATTGTACTAATCCTTGCTGCTCTAATGAACCTTCTAAATTAGATAAATCAATAAGTGCGTAGCCAATTCCATCTTTTGCTGCATTTATCATGGTTTTGACATCACTGACTTTATATTTTGTTTGCATTTTATAGTGACAAAAACGCTCATTTGTATGGGCGTTTTTGATTCGTAATTGGTCAATTGTTAAGTCGACATTACTGTATACAATCGCTGGAAGTTCAGAAAGTTGTTGTGGTGTTGTTGGTAAACCATGACGCTCAATAAAGTCATTTGATGCAATTAAAATAAAATGAGTATCTGCGATTTTCTTGGCAATTAAATTTGATTCAGTTAATTTCCCAAGCCTAAATGCAATATCAAATTGTTCTGAAATGATGTCAGATTTTCTATCATCCAGTGAATGTACAATTTGTATATTAGGATATTGTTCAATAAAACGTGCAATTATGGGTTGCAAGTAGTTTTGACCAAAATAAATAGGCGAAGTGATACGTAAAATGCCTTTGGGTTGCGATTGATATGAATTCGCTATCAATTGAATGTCATTTAACACATCGCTGAGCTTGGTTGTTTGTTTGAGAATGTCCTCACCAGCCGATGTTAATGAAAATGATCGAGTTGAACGATTTAATAGTTGAACACCTAATTCTGTTTCTAGTTTTTTTATTTTTTTGGATAGTGATGAATTATCCATTTCATGCAACGTCGCAGCTTTTGAAAATGAACCTTGATTGACCACATCGGCAAATAATAATAGTTGAGTCGCTAGTGACATTTTTATTCCTTTAATCATTCTGTAATAACGTAGCTAAATGCTTTATGAGAGCATGATTAGTTAATTATTTACATTACACTTTTGTATACCGCAATAATACCGCAGGTCAGGCATAACGTTAATGCACCATAGCGAATGGTTTGTTTAGGCAATGATTGTGTGGTTTTGAGCGCCAACCAATATCCCGCCCAAGCAGCAGGCAGTAAGGGGAGAGTTAGCCATAGTTTTTCGATATTCAAAAAGCCGACAGGTATTAATGTTATTAATGAAATAATCGAACTAAACACAAAAAAAGCCGATAAATTACCGCGTAGCTGATTCGCTTCTTGGTGTTGCAAAAGAATAGCCATTGGTGGACCGCCAATGGCAGAGCTGGTACCAAATAATCCTGAGAAAAATCCCGCAATTACCATTCTTTTCGGTGTTGGTTCAATTCTAAACGGCATTACACTAATAAATACTGCGAGAAGTACTAATAGACCGACCCAAAGGGATAAGGTTTGGGTTGATATAAAAATAAGTAATATTGCACCAGTGATGGATCCTGGTATTCGGCCCAAGATTGCCATTTTCAAACCACCTAATTCAATGCTATTACGGTGCTTTAGACTGTTAAGTAATGAAATAAAGAGGGCAACTAAACAGATAGGGGCAGGGACATACTGAGGTGCAATGATAATAAGAATTGGGGCTGAAACTATAGCAAGTCCAAAACCTATGGCTGTTTGTACAAAAGATCCGACAAAGATCATTGCAATGGCCAGCAATGTGGTTGGGTCAATAGTCATAATTAGGTTCTTATATTAAGAATCATAGAATGTAGCTATTGTTATGCAGCATGACTTTTTATGCAATCAAGAAATTCATCAGTAGGATGTAGATTATACAGATTAAAGTTATAGGGACTAATTGTTATTTTGATAGTTTATCTAAAAAAAGTAAGCCTTGGCGTAAACCATTAGAGGTTAAGGTGGTATAAAAATTATCGATATCGGCTAAATACTGACTGATGGCGTGTTTTTCTTCGCTATTTTTTGTCATATTTAAAAAGATAAGGCACACCGTTCCTGTTCTTGAGTGGATAACTTGTTCTAGTAAAATTGTTCCCGCTTTAGATGATAACTTGACGCCTAGATCTAGAGTGTTGTTTGTCATGGCATGGCTAAAAACAGATAAGAGTTCATTATCTATATCTTTGGCCTGTGAGAATAATGAAGAAAGATATTTGACGTGTTTGGTGGCCAGCGCTGCTATCATATTCTCAAGGTTTTCAGAAATAGGGGATTGTTGCCATTGCAAAATATCATTTGATGTTACTGTTATTATTTGATTACAAGTGTTTGCTTTCTCTATTGCAATGTCATGATTTGATATGTAAAACATATTAAAGCTCTGCTGGATCACTGCTTCGAAATTAACGTCAGGGATAATAATGTTTTGTTGTGACAACATTTGAGCTGTGGTGTTTTTAGCCTCACAGTGGAGTGATTGCACCATTAAATACAGCGTAAAAAAAATCTTTCCTTGAAATATAGCTTCATGGATACGATCATTTATTGATGCTGATTGAGCCGTTAATTCAGTAAATGTTGCGATCTCTCTAACGGCTGCCTGAATCTGAAGTTCAATACTTATCGTATTATTCAATCTTGTACTCATTAGCGCATTCCTTTTATCGCAGGTACAGTTTAATTGTGGTACAGGTTATTGATTTATGCACAGTTTTATTATAGATATTGTGAATAATGTTCATTTTTCTTGACTGGGTCTTTAATATACTTCAACTGTAATATTTTTTAGTGCAGGCATATACTATTATAAAAATAAAAAGATGTATTTATTATGAATATTACTTACAGCGAAAATAGGCATTTGCGTAAATTTTTCCACTTACATACTCAATATCAGGCTATTATTTATCAGGATGTAAGGGAACGATTACCTCATTTAATCTTGAGTCAATCTGCAAAGATAAAAACAGCAAGACAATTACGTTGTGGTGGTTTAAAAATATATGAATATAAAATTAGTGCAGCTAAAGATGCTGTGTTTCGATTAGCCTATACATATTTCAATAATACTATTAATGTTATTTATATTAGTCAGATAATAATAAAACATCAGTTTTGTAAATTATTAGAAAAAACGGAAATTGTTGATTAATATATAATAATATTAAAAAATAAGCCGCTTAATAAAGTTAGCGGCTTATTTATAATTAGACAGCGTAATAAAATAGTTACTTCACTGAGCTATCGATTGGTTTTACCCATAAAATACCTACTTCTTTTTTTATGACCTCAACCATGACACCTTTGTCTATTTGTGTTTCTGATTTAATTTGCCATTGAATTCCAGAATAATTAAAGGTATAGCGTTCTGATGGTAATAAATCTTTTTCTAGTTCAAATGTTATAACAGCAAAGTCACTCTTTATATCCGTTTTACTGGGTTTGTTTTGTAACTTTTTCAATGGCTTCCAAAGTGCAATGGCTAACACAAGGGTTATAATGGCTAAGGTAAAAATTGTTGTTATCCAATTTTCCTCTAGTATACCAATGTAAATTAAGCCACTGGTGATCAGCATTGCAATGCCGAAAAAGAGCAGTACAAAAGTACTACAGCCCAGTATTAATACTTCAATGATAAGAGTGAGTAATCCCAATATCACTAATGTTTGTGGGATATTGCTAAACATATCGCCCCTTAGCTCTAAGCGTTACTTTTTTGAGCTTTGTTTATTGAATTTATTATAGATAAACCTTGAGCAACCATTGAACTTGCGTTAGTTGCATCTTCAGGTAATAGAACAACCGAAGATTCTTTTGCAATGGCTCTTTTTGCCTCAATGGCTTTAGTTGCTAATTCAAGTTGAATTGCTTTTTGGCCTTGTTCAGTATCTGCCGCTTCACCAACTTTACGTAATGCGTGAGCTTGTGCATCTGCAACCGCTAAAATAGCTGCGGCTTCACCTTCGGCTCTAAGGATTTGTTCTTGTTTATCTGCTTCTGCCGCTAACACTTGAGCTTGTTTTTTACCTTCAGCGACGTTGATAGCTGATTGACGATCTCCTTCAGATTCAAGGATCTGTGCTCTTTTCTCACGCTCAGCTTTCATTTGTGCTTCCATTGCTTCCATAACCGAGCTTGGTGGTACAATATCTTTAATTTCGTAACGGAGTACTTGTACACCCCAAGGCTCAGAAGCAGTATTGATGGCAGCAACAATGTTTGCATTTAGCAGATCACGCTCTTCAAATGTTTTATCTAACTCCATTTTACCTAATTCAGAGCGCATCGTTGTTTGTGCTAGCTGAGTGACAGCAAATTTATAGTCATCAACACCATAAGTGGCTTTGTAAGGTTCTAAGACTCGAAAATACAGCACACCATCAACAATAAGGCTGATATTGTCTTTTGTGATCGCAGATTGTGAAGGCACATCGACAGCCATTTCCTTAAGGCTTCGTTTGGCACCAATACTGTCAATAAATGGAATAATAAAATTTAAACCTGCTTCTTTAGTTGCTCGGTATTTACCAAAACGTTCAATCAGCCATGCTTCATTTTGTGGTACAAATATAATGCTTAATTTTAGCGTAACAACAATAAATATGAGTAAGTATAATTGTGGGCTGGAGAGTAAGTTAGTAATGAGATCTAATGGCATGCGTACAATTCCTCTGTTTATTTAATATTACATTCAGGTGTTATGTTATTTACAGAGACTGAAGTAATAGTTAATTAATTGATATAAAATAAATTTTATTTGTTTATATTTTGAGCAAATAATATGCTATCACACTTGTTGCTTATACGGGTTATACGCTATCACATTCGTGATGTATAACATGTGAATATTTACAGATAGCTTGAATAGCGAAATTGAGTGTTAACAGCTGTGTAATGATGAAAAGGAGACTAAATAGATACAAATACGCTAAGCGCAATGGCATTGAGCGTATCTGTATTTGTTGATGTTTAGCGTTGCTCTAGCGGATATGAACGGTAGCTCCATAAGCCATAAACGCGTAATGCATCACGATAGATACCGAGCAGTTCTTTATTTGAGGGGGTCGTTAATTCTGCCAATGGTTTATCTTCAACACTGATACTATCAAAGTTAATACTATGAGGCCCTGTTTGCCAGCTGGCAATATCAAATAAAGTTTGTCCCCGTCTAACATGGCTGGCTGAACTTATAATTGTTGCATGATCAATCTTGTGTCGCGCTAAGGCATAACTGACATACAGCGCATTTTCAACTGTGCTACGTGCGTAATTATCTTCAATAATACGCTGTGGAGATATGCCATGTTTAATTAACCAGTCAGCCATAAGTTTGCCCTCAGTTTTATGATTCTGAGGCACACCACCAGTAACAATAATAAGGGAGTTAGGTGATTGTTTTGCTAGAGTTAATGTGAGTTTCAGTCGTTGAATAAGAATATCATTCATTGTTCCATTTGGATTTAATGCATAACCTAAAGTAATAATGGCAGTATTGCCGCTGTAGGATTTGATAGCCGTAGTTTTTAACGGGGTTGCAATAACGTGATCGACAGTATTTATAATGTGTTCTATATCAGCCTGACGGCCAGGATTAAGAGATGCAAGTTTAACCATCTGTTTTATCGAGTCGGCATTATTGCCTTTAAAATTTTGCCATACCGCAAGATATGAAAGAATATCAATATCATCAGGGGCAGTGGTTTGTGCTTGTTTAAATAGTGTAATTGCTCGATCAACATTGCCGTTATATATTTGAGCATTTGCCGCTGAAATGAGTAAATCAGTACGATAAGGTTCGAGTTGGTAGGCTTCTAACAATCGTGACGTTACAATTTCAAGATTACTGGGCATTTTTGCAGTGAACCCCGCATGAGAAATGCGAGTAGGGGATTGAAAAGCAATAAGTGCATCAGTAAGTAGCTGATCGACAACTTGGCGTTTAGTGGTATATGTAGATAAATCAGTTGTAGATACAATACGTTGGGGGGTGGCTAAGTTACTAGCAAACAAAAAAGTAGAATGTAAACAAAATAAGTATCCAATAAGGAGCGATGTTGTATTTTTTTTCATCATTATTTAAGTATTATTATTTTAATGTCTAAATATACGCAATTGGGATGATGAAAAATGTGATCATTTCGTGATATTTTTTGATGATAATCTAAGTTTTTCATAAAAACTTCTTTATTTGAAATATTATTTTCTCAGTATTTCTATTCATTATGGATATAAACCTATAAAGGAATAGTCATATTCTAAATAAAAATTGGTATATTTCTAGGTGTTATTTTTTATCAATGATTGAAATTATACGCATGGTTTTGATAATTGCTAATCTTAATTATGAGTGTTCAAATATAATTGATAAGAACGATAAAAGTAAAGAAAGAGTGAAGCACCCTTTCTTTTCATATTAATTACCGTAGTAATAGTGATTATTTTTGAAAAATTTCAGTAAATTCACGTTTCATTGGTGGATTACGACGTGCTTTTTTCAATTGCTTACACATATCTTTCACACAGTTAACTAATACTTTATCAAGCATTGATGCTTTGTATTCAGCTTGTTCTTCTGCGCCCATATCTTCTGGGAATTTGGTGTCTTGCATCTCACCAAGAAAATCAACGCCAGAGTAGCTTTGACTTAATGCAACTAGTGAGTGGAATTGCTCAAAATTATCCAAAACATTTTGTGCGCTTGCTGGTAATGCATTCCATGCTTCACGTGATGTAGGTTCTGATACCTTATAAACGTTTACAAGCATATCAATCAACTCTGCTGGTACTTCTTCAAATGTCACGACTTGGCGAAGTTCTGGAGAACAGTCATCTAATGTATAAACTGTTTCATCGATGATTTGCTCTTCGTTGTTATTAATTTCAGACATAGCTTTTCCTAACGCATTGTGTTTTGAGAGGAGGAATCCTATATTCCTACTGATAAATGTCAATATATGATTATAAAAGTAAGAATAAAATTTATTTTAGTGAATAGTCATGGTGTAATCACATTGTTAAGTTTTTTTATAAAAAGAATATATGGCATGAATAGTGCTATATGTTTTATATTGTACACTTGTAATCGTAAAGGATTTAATATGGGAGTGATGCGGATTTTAATTGCCGATGATGTCGCCAGTGAGCGGCTATATTTAGCGGCATGTCTAACAAACCTTGGTCATCATGTTAAGTCAGTATCATCAGCCGCGGAGTTATTGAAGTGTTACTCAGTATTTCAGCCTGACCTGTTATTAATTGATATTGAGATGCCAGAACAAAACGGTATTGAATTAGTCTATACCATTCGGCATCAGTATCCTGAGTGGGTGCCGGTTATTTTTTTAAGTGGTCTTAATGACCCTCATATTATTGCAAAAGCCATTGATGTTGGTGGGGACGATTATTTAGTTAAGCCAATAAATCCAATGATATTAGCAGCTAAAATGCAGGCAATGAGTCGTATAGCCGTGATGCGGCAACGATTAGAGCATACAACGGCACAGTTACAAAAAGTAAATAAATTATTGTTAGAACAAGCCAATAAAGATCCATTAACGAAACTCGCCAATCGTCGTTATCTTGATCACAAATTAAACGAATTTATTTCATTGCATGGTCGTAATAATTTACCGCTGACTATTATTCTACTCGATGTTGATTTTTTTAAGCTATTTAATGATTACCAAGGACATATTGAAGGTGACCACTGCCTTAAATTATTGTCATCAAATTTGAAAAAAACATTCAATAGAGCTGGTGAGATTTGCGGTCGCTATGGTGGTGAAGAATTTATTATATTGATTTGTAATTGTAATGAAAAACAAGCTATTAAAGAATGTCAGCGTTTAAAGGATGCAATAAAAAAGTTGGCGATACCACATAGTCACTCGTTAATTAGTGACCAACTAACTGTAAGTCAAGGGGCGATTTCGTGGGTGCCTACGGGGTTAGAATTAGTTGAAAATTTATATCAAGCGGTTGATACTTTATTGTATCAAGCTAAAGAAAATGGCAGAGATCAATTTGTTACTGCGGAATATCCATATTCTTTAGTGAGTCATAATGAAAACTAACTTTTACTTTGCTGTGATCAAAAGTCATAATTTTGAGAGCCTAACTACTTGCTGGTAAAGATAAATGTGCTACTCTCTCTAGGTGTATTTTGACACTGTATTGTAGCAATGGCTTTTCAGTAATAAGTGTCGAAATCTTACGTTTATGAATAAAGCCATTGGGTGAGATGAATAGGATGATCATGGATATGCAATTAACAGAACAACAGGCTCGAGTGATTGGTTGCTTACTTGAGAAAGAAATTACTACTCCAGATCAATACCCATTAACGCTTAATACGTTGACGACAGCATGTAATCAAAAATCAAGCCGTGAGCCTGTAATGGCGCTCGATGAAGCAACAGTACTTGATACGATTGAAGAACTGAAAGAAAAACGGATGGTGAGCGACGTATCTAGTTTTGGTAGTCGTGTTTCTAAATTTCAGCATCGTTTTTGCAATACTGAATTTGGCTCATTACAGTTTACTAAACAAGAACTAGCAGCCATGATTGTACTGCTATTACGTGGCCCTCAAAGTGCTGGTGAAATTCGTACTCGAACTAACCGGCTATGTGATTTTGCTGACACACAAGAAGCGGAAGCGGTATTAGAGTTATTAGCATCGGCAGATAAGGGACCTTATGTTGTTAAGTTACCTAAAGAATCAGGAAAACGTGATTGCCGTTATATGCATTTACTCAGTGGTGATATTGATATTGACAATTACACGCCAGCTAAATCGGTAGTAGCGGGTAGTGCTATTAATGAAGAACGAATTAGCGCATTAGAATTAGACGTTGAACAATTAAAGCAACAACTCGTTGAATTACAATCAATGTTAGAATCATTAACAGAGTAGTTTCTATTATTTAAGAATACTGGTAGATTGTCTCGCTAGTTTTGCTGTAGTTTTGAACGTTTATATAGGCTCAACATTGTATGTTGGGCCTGTTTATTTTTGAGCCTGTTATTATGTCAACCACTCCTTGGTTTGTTTATCTTATTCGGACCCACAAAGGTATGCTTTATTGTGGCGTTACTGTTGATGTTTGTCGTCGTTTTGAAGAGCATCAACACAGTAAAAAAGGGGCCAAATACCTGAAGGGAAAAGGGCCTTTAACATTGATATGGTCACAGCAAGTGAACTGTAAACGTGATGCGATGCAGTTTGAATATCATATTAAAAAACGATTAACAAAAGCACAAAAAGAAGATCTCATTCAACAAGATATATCGTTATATACTTTGTTTTCAGATTAAGACGATATTCATATTTTTTGTGTAGACAATAAGCATGTATGCAGATGTTTGCACTTGTTATTTAGTAATAATTTAAAGGGTTACCCATGGCGATCAGTGCCACTATATATAAAGTAAACATGAACGTAGCAGACATGGATCGCCATGTTTACCTTGATGGTCAACATACTATTGCTTGCCATCCATCTGAAACATTACAACGCTTCATGCTGCGAGTGCTTGCTTGGGGATTAAATGCAGATCCAGAATTACAATTTACTAAAGGTGTAAGTTCTGCAGAAGAGCCTGATTTATGGACTAAAAATTTAGTTGATGAAATTGAATTGTGGGTAGAGTTGGGTTTACCTGACGAAAAACGTATTCGCAAGGCGTCACACCGTGCCAAGAGAGTGATTGTTTATGCTTATGGTGATCATGCCGCACCTGTCTGGTGGCAAGCGAATAAAGCTAAGATTAATGCATTGAACAATGTCTCTGTGGTCTTTATACGTGATGAAGAACTAAAATGCTTGGAAACGTTGGTTGAGCGTTCAATGCAACTGCAATTAACTATTGAGAGTGAGCAAGCGTGGTTAAGTGACCAACATGGAACCAGCATTGCGATTCTTCCAGAATGGTGGCAACGTTAATTACTTCAGCTATATATGAAGTAATAATTAATTGTGTGGAGTAAGTGTAAACTTGCTCCACTTTTTTTATGCTACGATAGTCTTATGGTATTTGTATGATGGTATAAATACCATGATTGTTGATATAACATATATTGGTGTTTAGGATATTAAAATACGACTTATTATGAGATTAATATTTTGCATATTAGCCATTCGCAAATTATTATTTAATTTTCCGTTATTGAAAGACGGAATTTAACGTTATATTTTATTATCAAGGCTAGTTATTTTAATCGCCTATGTTTTAAATGTAGTCTATTGATACAAAGGGATTGATTATGTCCGCAGGAATTTATCGTTCAGCTAAAATTATTTGGGATTATCATTTATTGCAGCAAGCATTAGTAAAAAGTGATTGCTTGTTTGTATTGTGTAGCAATGATATTAGAGTTGCGGAATATGCAGCTCAACTCTTTCTAAAGGGCTATGCACCTTATATTGTATTTTCTGGTAATGTTGGTGAGATCACTCAAGGGTTATTTCCATGTTCTGAAGCGGAGCATTTTGCCAATATCGCTCGTGAAATTGGGGTGCCAAATGAATGTATTTATATTGAGCCTCTAGCAACGAATACGGGTGATAATATAATAAAAACCCGTGAATTACTCATGGCGAAAAATCTTGCCCCTCAGCGATTTATCTTAGTTCAAAAACCATTTATGGAACGTCGAACACTAGCAACATTTGAAAAATTATGGCCAAATAAATCAGCACAAGTAACATCACCGCGATTAACATTTGATGAGTATGCAAATGATGTGATTAGCTACGGTGATATGATTAATGTGATGGTCGGGGATTTACAACGAATCCGTTATTATCCTGAATTGGGTTTTTCAACAGAGCAAGATATTCCAGCAGTGGTATGGCAAGCTTATGAGAATTTAGTTGCCGTTGGCTTTGATGATCATTTAGCTACAAATATTCCTCGTTAGTGATCTCATAGGTAAATAAAAAGGCGTGTTTCTTTGGTTAGGAAACACGCCTTTTTATCGAGTACAGCTGTAGATATTACAGTTACTGACTTATATTGGTATTAACCAGTAGCAACATTATCTTCAGGATAACGTAATAGTGTTGGTTTTGGACGAGCCAACATATAAGCCAGTGTTAGTGGACCTAAACGACCAATAATCATTACAATAATAATAATATATTTACCAGGTTCAGACAGTGTTGCTGTTAAACCCGCAGTTACACCCACCGTTGCAAAGGCTGAAATAGTTTCAAACATTACCTCATAGAACGGCGCTTTTTCTGTCAGCATTAAAGCAAACATCGCAATCAATAATACAATGCCACTGACTACAATGATGGCTAATGATTTTGTTACCGTTTGATTTGAGATTGTACGCTTAAAAAGTACCACTCGATCACGCTGTTTTAAAAATGACCATGTAGCCAAAATAGCCACAACAAAGGTAGAAACTTTGATACCACCACCGGTTGATGTTGGGCCTGCACCAATTAGCATCAATAGCATCAGTACTAATAAACCAGGTTCCGTAAACGCACCAATATTGACACTATTAAAGCCAGCAGTACGAACGGTTGCCGATTGAAAGAATGCAGCCAACCATTGCCCAGATATATCTAAGCTTCCAAGCGTTTGCATATTATCGTGCTCAAGTAGCCAAATCATTATTGTGCCAGCGAATAATAATATAGGTGTTGCAATAATCATTATTTTAGAATGCAGTGATAAAAAATGAAAGCCACGGTGTAAATTACGCTGTAAATCTGAAATAACGGTAAAGCCTAAGCCACCTAATATAAATAACATCGCAACAGTGATGATCACTAATGGATCGTCAACATATTGGGTTAAATTATCTGAAAACAGTGAGAAACCAGCGTTATTAAATGCGGAAATGGCATGGAAAAGGGCAGTAAAAAGCCCCTTATCCCATCCCATCATTGGTACCCAACGTAATGATAGAAAAAATGTACCAATTAATTCACATACAATAACAAAGATAATAATGTGTTTGACGAGTAAACGAATATTGATGAATTTTTCTTGCCCGAGTTGCTCTTTTGTTAGCGATTGTTGGCGTAGACTAACGCGTAAGCCAAACATATATAACAAAACAGCAGATAAGGTCATCTGCCCAAGGCCACCAATCTGCATTAAGATCATCAATAATACTTTACCGCTGGTGGAAAAGTGAGTACCAGTGTCAACAACGCCCAACCCTGTAACACTAATAGCAGATGTTGCGGTGAACAGAGCATCAACAAAACTGAGTCCTGATACAGAAAAAACGGGTAATGTTAATAAAATTGCGCCAGGGATCAAAATAGCTAAAAAACTAAAGATGATAATTTTTGGTTCAGACCACCGTTTATCGCGCTTATTTTTTTTTATTGGGACATACATTGTCCGATTAGGGATAAAACTCATAACTTTCTTAATGTTTCTGATAGTACATCTTCAGGGCCTGTAATAATAAGGATATCACCAACTTGCATTTCCATATCCATATCAGGTGCCTTACGTACTTGAGGGCCACGTTTAAGTGCTAATACTTGTGTAGCATCACTACCGGCACAAGGATGTTTAGATATAGGTTTACCCATATTTCGTGCTGTAACAACAACTTCAGCTAATGAAATACCGCTACCGAGTTCTGAAAATTCAAATATACGTTTATCTAGCATGTTACGCGCTATACGAATACCCATATCCAGTTCAGGTCTTATGATTTTATCTGCGCCAATTTTTGAAAGGATTTTACAATGTGGAGTATCTTTGGCTTTGACCCAGACTGTTTTTACACCTGCATCTTTTAGCAATAGGGTAGTTAATATATTGGCATTGATATCATCTCCAATAGCAACCATCACTAAGTCATAATCATCAAGTTTTAGTTCTGCAATGGTGGCTTCATTTGAACAGTCAGCAACGACAGCTTGTGTCGCAATATCAGCTGCTTGGCGAACACATGTTTCATTAATATCAATAGCTAATACTTGTGCTCCACGTTCGCTAAGCTCTGCACACAGAGACATACCAAAGCGGCCAAGGCCAATAACAGCAAACTGCTTGTCTTCAGGATTCATTTTTTTCCCCCACATTACTTTAGTGTAATGCTTTATTTGTTTTGTTGTTGATTGTAAAAACATTAAGTTAACAAATTAGCCATTACTATGCTATCTGAGCGTCCTTGTCGTTATGTCATTTTGTGTTATGACGATATACATAGAAACATCAAATTCCAGTTAGGTATAATTTTTCGGATATTGCTCGCATTTTTTAGGTAATTCAAGTTAGTGAATCATGAACATTGTTTATGGTTTATTTTATGAAAACAACAGGTAGTGTATAACCACTTGATTAAAATGCTTTTTTTATTGTTCGTGTGAATTATGCTTAATCTAAGTATTGAAAATAGTAATCTTATATTTAGCTCTAAATATGAGAGTTACACAATATATGCTGAATTATCAGCCTATATAATACAGTCTTTTGTTTTTGATAATCGTTACAAAGAGGAACTTTATTAGCTCTATGTTTCTTTTAAATTAAAATAAACGTAAATAATCATTATCATGCAAACGGTTAGTTAGAGTATAAAAATGTTTTTAAATATAAATGACTAACTTGTTTTTTTACAAATGTACGCGAAGATTCTTGCGATAATAAAACCACAGATCAGCCCTCCAGTATTTGCTGCAAGGTCAAGCCATTCACCATAGCGATTAACGTAAGGCTGAATTAATTCAATTGCACCACTCCAACAAAAGAAAAATACAGCAATCCATTGCCATTGTTTAGGCTTAACAAAAGCCACCGTAAACATTAACGCAGTATAAGCGATAAAGTGGTGGGTTTTATCTGTTCCTGAAACAGTGGGTAATTCTGTTTGTGGTGTTAAAGATAAGACAGTAATTAAAGCAAGGATAAGAACGCTGATGAGTTTCCAATGCGAGTGCAAAAATTGGCTAAAGCGTGACATAGTCGATAAGTCTCATAAGGAAATATTGCATAAATTATATCTTTGCTGATCTATGATGACAACTGTAATACAGGAGGATAGCCCTTACAATAAGAAGGGAGAGAGATGACAGTTATAATCAAATTTATTTACATCAGCATTAATTATAATTGAATAGGGGGGGTGACAGTAACATCCTATGATAGGAGGATATTGTTAGTTTAGATGGTATTAAGTATGGCTAAAGTGCATATATCTCAATTATTCCATACCTTTCGACGTGAGTTGCCTATTATGGTTGCTGGTGAGGCGATAGAAGCAAGAACATTTAAAAAAGATCGCGGTATTGTGGTTCTAAAACAAGATACGGATCATTTTGTATTTAATCAATTTGGTTTTGATAATCAAACACTCACACTTAATAGCGTAGGTTTACTTAAGCAACTTAAAAAGTCGATTGTAAAAGAATTTCCACGTAGCAATATGGCATGGATTGTTCATTTTGAAGGAGTAACTTCTCTTGAGTTACTCACAGTCGATCATCATTCTCAACAATGCTTGTTTTAAATAAAAAACGCTTAATCATGATGATTAAGCGTTTTTAGTACACTATTTAAGGTATCAGTATTAGTTGGCTTATAGTGTTGCTTTTATCCATACCATACGGTGATCAGAAGAAACATCTTTACCTTTGCCTGTTTTACCAATTCGGTCATCATTCACAAGTAAGCGACCTTGTTCGTCATGTGCTGGCCAATATACGCCAGAGTCAACGATAGTCATATTGTGAGATGGAATAGCATGATCGACTTGTAAACCAAAGTTGCTGGTTAAGCGGTTAGGATAAGGGTTATCTTGACGACATTCTTTATCACTGTAGCAACTTTCAGCCCCTAAACTCGTTGGCGTTAATGCGCCATCACTTGCCTGTTGGTTAACACGATGATGCATTAATAAGTTTTCAATGGTTTGGCGATAGCCGTCACCAGCATAAGGATCAGCATTTAAATCACCAACAATCACAAATTTTTCATCTTCCGCAAGGCCACCGGTTGTGCCGTTATCGTCATAAATAAAGTCGCCATTAGTGATGTAGTTATTCCAAAATTGGATTTCATCACGGTTCTTCATTTTATTATTTTGAGTCACAGTATCAAATACTGGGGGTGTTGGGTGTGACATCAGAATATGAATAGTTTGTTCGCCATTTGCTGTTGGAATAATGATGGGTGCATCGACATGATTTTTTGATGATAAGCGTAGTTGCTGCCATTCATCAGCGGTGTACCATTTATCGCCACATGCCATACCGTCTGGAATTGGGTTTTTGGCATCATTACAATTTGTGATAACAGGATTTTCAGCTAACGGAAGATCTTTCCATTTAAAGGTTTGGAATGTACGTGTCTTTGCTGTATCAATTTTATATTGAGACATCAATGAGAAGCCGTATTGGCCGTGATAGACACCAAATCCCCATGCATCATTAGGGCCTGAATTTACTTTGCCATCATTATTAATGTCTAAGCCACTCATTAAACCGGTATTAGTGGCATAACTTTCAAAGAAAGGATATTTAATGGGTTTTAATGTATCGCCACCAGTAATACTGTTAGGACTTTGTCCAATGGATAAATAATTATTTTGGAAGCCAGTCAATGCCGCTGTATTTTCACCCGTTCCATCATTATTAAATTCAGCTAATAAAATAACATTCGGACGTTTTGTTTGAATAATTGCCGCGACATTACGGATTTGAATAATTTTAAGTGCTGTGTCTGTTTGGGCACTCGTTAGCGTCTTAGCGTTAAAACCGTCGATTAATAGTTGTTGCTCTGCTGGTGATGTTTGCATTTCATCAACCAGTTGTTCAAAACTATTACGATCAAACGAAAGATTAAAAGTTGCGATAGTGACATTATTAGCAGCAGGTGTAATGTCATTGGTATTATGACTATTACACCCTGTTAATAATGCTGAAGTAATGGCTACCGCAGCAAGACGTTTAATTAATTTCATAAATAATCTCAGTAATTTAGCAACACGCGGTTCATAGGAGAGCGTGTAGTATACTGATGATTCTATTAATAATAGTGATCGATATAGTACTTCTTTACAATTAATGCGCCCATGGAATAAGGTAATTAATAATTCTGGAACTAAGATCAAATCGTTATTTATGATTGGTTAAGCTATGCGCTGCGGTTGTTAATGCTGCGTCTAGTTCAGCGTTAGTGATTTTGTTTACAGTAAGATCAAAATTATCATAAAAACTTGGAATAGAGAGCGATGCTTTTACATTACCAGCAAAATAGGGGGTTGAATTAACGGCTGCTGTTAATACGGTTTTAGCGCCCCCAGGACCCGGTGATGTTGCTAATAATAGCATAGGCTTATTTTGGTAAACTTTAGGCTCGATGCGTGATGCCCAATCAAACAGGTTTTTATATGCGGCAGTGTATGAACCATTATGTTCTGCAAAAGAGATGATGATAGCGTCGGCATCAGCGATTCGATTTAAGAAGTCTTGTGCTAGTGCTGGAATACCTGTTTCGGTTTCACGATCAATACTATAAAGCGGCATTTCAAAATCATTAATATCTAAAATATCCACATCTGCACCAGTAACTAATGATGCGGCATATGTTGCGAGATGTTTGTTGATTGATTGACGACTGTTACTTGCTGCTAAGGTTAATAATTTCATTTGAGTTCCTTGTAACACACATTACGTTGTTATAATTAATAAGGTTAGATAATAAATATCCTATTGTGTGGATTAAGTGTATATTGATAGTCAAATATAATTAATAGCATACAAGTGTTTTAACTATTTCCATATGACTAACAATAAATTGTTTGATGGTATTGTCGTCTTTGTTCAGGTCATAAAAAGTGGGGGTTTTGCAGCTGCCGCAGAGGCTTTAGGACATTCCAATTCCTATATAAGTAAAGAAATTAATAAACTTGAGGCTCGTTTAGGAGTGCGGTTACTGAATCGCACGACGCGATCTGTCGCGCTAACGCCTGAAGGAGAGGTCTATTATCAAGAGTGTTCACAATTGATCATGGATGCTGAACAAGCGCTAGGTTTGATGTCACAAAATAGCGTAAGCCCTAAAGGTACACTTAAAATAAGTTGTCCGGTATGGTTGGGCTCTCAATATTTACAGCAGGTATTTAGTGAGTTTTTAACGCTATACCCAGAAATGCAGTTAGATATTGATTTAAGTGATAAAACAGTAGATGTTGTTGCTGACGGGTATGATCTTGCTATTCGTGCTTCAGCGATGTTAGCGGAATCGAGTTTAATTTGTAAACGCCTCTTTAGTTGTAAAATTCATACAGTGGCATCACCTGAATATTTACGACAGTATGGCTTTCCAAAACACCCCTCTGAATTACAACAACATCACTGTCTTTGCTACAGTAATTTAAAACATGCAGATCGTTGGCAATATACAGATGCGGAAAATAAAGTTTTTAATGTTGATGTTCAACAAAAGCTACGATGCAACAATACGTCGATGACTGTTGCTATGGCTGTTGATGATATGGGTATTTGTCACGTGCCTGCGTTTTATATTGAGCCACAATTACAACGTGGTGAGTTAACAATATTGTTTCCTGAATTTGATAAGACATTGGTGAATGTGTACGTTGTTTACCCAAGCCGAAAACATTTATCAGCAAAGGTAAGACGATTCATTGAGTTATTAGAACATAGAATGAGCAAGTAATTGTAGCTTAAGTCTTTAGACGTAAACTTTTACATTTTTTGCCTTTTATTTTTATGTTTTAGTGATATTTTCTAGCTCTTAATAAGTTCATCTATATATTATTTTAGAACAGTGATTTTTAGGAAATGGATAACCATAATGAATAATGAAATTCGTCTTCGCGCTTTAGAACAAACTGATTTACGCTTTATTCATCAACTAAACAATAATCGTGCCATCATGTCATATTGGTTTGAAGAACCGTATGAATCATTTTATGAGTTGGAAGAGCTGTATCGTAAGCATATTCACGATAGTACTGAGCGGCGTTTTATTGCTGAAAATAATAATAAAGAATCAATTGGACTGGTTGAATTAGTTGAAATTAATAGCATTCATCGCAGCGCAGAATTTCAGATCATCATTGCACCTGATTTTCAAGGATGTGGTTATGCGCGTGCATTAATTAATCGTGCGTTAAATTATGCTTTCACTATCTTAAATTTACATAAAGTCTATTTGCATGTAGCAACAGTAAATGAAAAAGCCATTTATTTATATGAAGAATGTGGTTTTATTGAAGAAGGTCATTTAGTAAAAGAAATCTTTATTGATGGTCACTACACTGATGTAAAACGTATGTACATGCTTCAAGATGAATATCTTGCGAGTCGTAATAAATAATTGTTTTCACCCAGATAGTGCAACACTGTCTGGGTGGTTTATATTACATTGTTCATGTTGTTAATATTATACCGTTTCGTAACGAGATGATGGCGTTGAAGCTTCTGGTTGCCATAATGGTTTCTTTTTCATTACCCGTGAAAAAATTGGATCTTGGTAATGTTGTTCTAGCCAAGCTTTTAATTTGGGGTAGGACGCCTGGCGAAACCATTGCCGTTCAACATGAGAGAATTGACGAATAAAGGGTAAAATAGCGTAATCGGCTAAACTTGGATGATTACACATAAAAAAGCGGTGTTTATTTAATCTCAATTCAAGATCATCAAGAAACGACTGACATAAATTACGGTAGATCATACTATCTGAATTATGATATCGAACATCGGCTTTATAGTGCTCTAATGCTGCAATGTATTTACAATCATTACGTGCAATGAGATTGATCATATCAGTGAATAAATGCGTACTATCGGCTAATAATAAATTGTGTGGATCGTGCTGATTTAAAGCCCACACCATAATTGATAAGCTTTCATCAATATAATCACCATTACTTAAGACTAATAGCGGAACGGTCCCTTTTGGTGTAATACTAAGCATTTCAGCGGGTTTATCTGTGAGTGAAATATCACGTATGTCTATTTCTTGCTCGGCAAGCTGCAGGCCTAAACGTGCTCGAATGGCATAGGGGCATTGACGTAGCGTGTACAGTATTGGTCGCGTCATTTTATCCCTCCGAAAAATTCCGTCCTTAATAGGATAAGTTTAGTGCAAATCCTGATAATTGATAAATTTAGTGTATTCAACTGTATTGTTATTAGAGATAGTTATACTACTATTTGCACATGCTTATTTTCATTATTCACTACCGCTAGATATATCATGTAGCGAATATTATAGAGGAATATTATGAGTGATTTATTGATAGCAAGCGCACTTGAGCAATATCGTCAACGTCAATATGACGCTTTTATGCAGCAACCGATGCCGATGGTAGAAGATCGTATCGCTACCCTAAAAAAAGTAAAACAATTAATCATTCGGCATCAAGCTCAGATTTGCGAAGCGATTGCGGCTGATTTTAGTTGTCGCTCTGCAAGTGAAACCGCATTATTAGAAATATTTACGTCTTTAGAATCGATAAATGATGCGATTAAACATGTTAATGCGTGGATGAAGCCTCAGCGTCGACATACTTCTTTATGGTTCAAACCTGCAAAAAACAGTGTTATTCCACAGCCATTAGGGGTTGTGGGCATTATTGTACCGTGGAACTATCCACTTTTTTTGACTATTGCACCGATGGTTGCTGCGCTTGCTGCTGGTAATCGTGTGATGGTTAAAATGTCAGAAAAATCTCAACATTTATGTCAGCTATTACAACAATTGTTTGTGGCTGATTTTAGTGATGATCATATTTGCATTGTTGCAGAAGAAGGGCAAACAGGGATTGCTTTCTCACAATTAAAATTCGATCATCTTATTTTTACGGGGTCAACGACAACAGGTAAGGCTGTTATGGCTGCTGCTGCAACCCATTTAGTGCCTGTGACGTTAGAACTTGGCGGTAAATCACCGGTTATCTTAGCCGATGATTATGATGTACATTTAGCTTTATCGCGCATCTTAGGCGGTAAAATGTATAACAGTGGTCAAACGTGCGTTGCTCCTGATTATCTATTGGTTCCACAAGCATTAGAAAGTGAAGTTATTCGCCAATCTCAAGTAATCATGGCGCAACGGTTTACGGATATTCAGCATCCTGACTATACCTCGATTATTGATGACGTTTCTTTTAGTCGTTTATGTGATGCCGTTGAAAATGCTGTTGAACAGGGGGCAAAGGTAATTAATTTAGTTCCTAAATCAGCCCCTGATCCACAACAGAAGAAATTTCCATTACAACTTATTTGTCAACCAACAGATGCAATGGCCGTTATGCAACGTGAAATTTTTGGACCGTTATTACCAATAATAACCTATAAAAACATACAACAAGCAATGGATTATATTAATGCCAGAGAGCGCCCGTTAGCACTGTATATATTTAGTAATGATAAAACCGTTCACCAACAGGTAATAAACCAAACACGTTCAGGTGGAGTTACTATCAATGATGTTATGTTGCACGTTGCTCAAGATGACTTACCGTTTGGTGGTATTGGGCATAGTGGAATGGGGTATTATCATGGGCGAGATGGTTTTGAGCGACTTTCTAAATTACGTCCCGTTACATATCAAGCGACATTAAGTACAACAAAATACTTTTATGCACCTTATGGAAAAATCGGTAAACGGTTGATTAACTTTATTATAAACAGGAAGTTCTCTCGGTATGAATAGAGAAATAACACCGATATACGTGGGATTTTGGTTACGAGTGTTAGCCAGTTTAATTGATACTGCAATTGTCGCTTTGATTACAGCGCCACTTATGTATCTCTGGTATGGGGAAATGTACCCATCAATTGATAGTTTTGCTGTTGGGCCGATGGATATAATGATCAATTACTTATTACCGTTTCTTGGTGTGATTTTATTTTGGATTTATAAATCAGCCACGCCCGGGAAAATGGTCATTAAAGCGCAGATAGTTGATGCTAATACTGGTAACAACCCCAGTGTGAAACAATCGGTGATACGTTATTTAGGCTATTTTGTCTCAACCATTCCTTTTGGACTTGGCTTAATGTGGGCTGGCTGGGATAAAAGGAAGCAGGGTTGGCATGATAAATTAGCCAATACTGTTGTGATTAAATCACTATAATAAAACCACCGATGTCATACAAGAAAGCCCCTGCTGATAATATCAACAGGGGCTTTCTTTATTCTCAATACAGTAAGAATTACTTCTTAGTGTAAGCTGAGATGATCACCATTTGCACACCGTCAGCACGACCTTGGATGTGAAGTGGGTTATCAGTCAAGCTGATGTTACGTACTGGTGTACCACGCTTGATAACCATGCTTGAACCTTTAACTGGTAGATCTTTAATGATAGTAACGCTATCACCAGCTTGAAGGATTGCACCGTTCGCATCACGAGTAGGGATTGAAGCTTGTTCTTCCTCAACAAGACCTTTTTCAGCCCATTCTTTAACGTCATCTTCTAAGTACATCATGTCAACGAGATCCATTGCCCAATCAGTTTTAGTTGAAAGACGCTTAAGCTGGCGATATACCATAACTTGAACAGCAGGAACTTGGCTCCACATGGTGTCGTTCAGACAACGCCAGTGGTTTTCGTCAGTAGTTTCTGGATTTTCAAGCTGACCACGGCAAGTATCACAAAGAAGTACACAACAACCTGCACTCTTGTCTTCAGAAGCAGGAACAGCGTATACCGCTAGATTGTTTTCAGAAGAACATAGCTCACATTTTGATTCACTACGCGTTTTTAATGCTTGTTCGATAGTCATGGGAATTGTCCATTGATTTATTGTGCCAATATTATGCCGTTCTATTGTACAGAAGAAAAGCAAACATGCCTCTGATCACGAAATTTATAGTACAACAGACTGTTTAATATCCAGTCGGCTTTGTTTTATTAACCGAATTGGTGGGTTGTTGTTTCATATTTAACAATATAGATACAGGGGGATTCGTTAGATAGTGCCAGCGACTTATATAATATATGAGGTAACGTACTTTACAGTTACATGAAAAAATGAAGTTTATCGCAGTGTGTTGGTTTCGATCTGCGCTTAATGGGTCTTAAGGGTAAGCTATAGCGATAACTATTAAGTGAAAAGGGAAAAGGATGCTCCAGTATAAATACAGTGTTTTGATGTTAGCAATTGTTGCAAGTATAAGCATGCCAGTATGTGCATCATCAGATACAACAGTCTCACCGTATGTTATTGCGGGAAATGATGTTGATAGCAATACTCCAGCTAGTGAAAATTTTATGGCATCACTACGCAATAATAAAGATGGAGAAACCCCTTTTTGTGGTGCGACGATTATCAATGAGCAGTGGGTATTAACGGCAGCTCATTGCGTAGTAAGGGGGAACGATGAAAACGCAATAGTGATGGCTCCTTCAGATATTACAATTACTGCGGGATTAATTGATAATAGCTACCCAGAAAAATCACATTTATTTTCAGCAACACATGTGGTTGTTCACCCTGAGTTTAGTCCTGTCGCTGTAGTAAAAAAAGGTTCAGAGAAAACAGAGATAATAAGTACCGCATTAGATAATGATGTTGCATTAATACGCGTAGGTCGTAAGTTTATCAATCTTGGTAAAGTATCATTACCAACATTATCAGCAACTAGAGAAATTGAAAAACGATTAGCTGAAGAATGGATATTAGCTAATGATCCTCAACCATCAGATAGACCGATTAATATTAAAGTTTTTGGTTGGGGAGCAACAGAACCCTCTGGAACTAGTTCTGCTGCGCCTAATATTTTACAGCATGCGGTACTAAGTTCATTTCCGATAGATTTGTGTTACGAGCGTCTCGAATCTAATGATAATCCAGGTTTAATTATTGATAATGCTGCAAATGTTACTAAATTATGCGCATTGCCTCCTAAAATTTCTGGTTATATCGGCAATACTCCGTACGGGGCAGATGCTTGTTTTGGGGACAGTGGTGGCCCTATTTTTGCTCAAAATAATAAAGATGAATGGTTACAAGTGGGTATTGTCAGTGGTGGTACTGTTGGTGACCCTGCATGTGGCTCAATGACACGTCCTGGTTTTTACGCGCGAGTAGGTTATTACACAGATTGGATCATTGAGAACAGTAATAAAGTACCGGCTCACCCTATTACTCCACCAGATTTCCTTGCTGATAAATATGATGATCAAGATGGTGATGGGTGTAATGACAGTATTTCAGCGAATAATTGTAATATAGGTAAAGATAGTGATGGTGGCGGTAGTTTTGGTTTTATCGGCTTATTATTCCTTTGTTATGGTATGTTTTTTAGACGTTCAAGAAACTAAAGCGGGGGTTGTAAGGCTGTCAACTGAATGTTGAAGTGATTATAATTATAGGTGAATACATTATTGAGATGGAAAGTGGTTTTTTAGCTGCTTTCCATTTTTTTTATAAGTAAAACAAGAGATTATTTTTTTTAATGTTAAATATCTATAGTTCAATGTCCCATTTTATCAAACAGTATAACGCCACTTCCAATATTATTATAAGTTTGAAAATTTCATAAAAAATGCATGTATAACTTACATATATTTAACAAGTTGATCTTCTTAAATAATAAATAGAATAAAAATAAGCTTAAAGGATTTAGCTGTTAATTGTATCAACACCATGATTTTTTGTGATTTATATTTAATATCATGGTGTTACGTATGGTCTTTGTTTCTGATAATATATTTATGATTAATAATATAATGTTTTATTATTCTATTCCCTGAAATATATTTATCCACAGAAGCTGTGCATAACTCTGTGGGAAATTCGTTAAAGCTAGATTTGGTGCAGCCTCTGGCAAAGTCAATAGATAGTTGGTTGAAGTTTGTTAATAACTATAAATTTATTGATTTAGTTCAATGATCAAACAGAAAGCTTGTTTTATCTATTCGGTATTCAAATAAAGTTTAATAGTTAAAGCCAAAACTAAGGAAATTATTCTGAGTGGAATGTTGAATTTTTTTCTAGGACAGGAAGGTGAGTATTTCCTTATAGCGTTTTGTTTTATAGATGAATTTAAAAGAAAAATAGTATGCTCTAAGCTTTTAAATGATGACAAGATGTAGCAGTTGTACCTTAGATTCACAATGTTCGATAGCCACTAATAATACATTGTAGTTAGGGGGGCTTAATTGAGTCAACAATCACTTATTTGAATAGGCTAATTGTGTAGATAAGGACGTGATTGTTGATGCATGGTTGATATACATAGGTTAAGCATATTACTATGCTGATGGTTTTTTTGTGGATGATTTATTGTGTCAAAAATATTAGTTGTTGATGATGATATACAGTTGTGTGAATTACTGACTGAAGTGTTAGAAGATGAAGGTCATGATGTCGGTTGTGTTCATTGTGGTGAGTCAGCGATTGAGTATCTGCAAAATAAAGGTGTTGATTTAGTGTTGCTGGATGTGATGCTGCCTAACCTTGATGGAATGCAAGTTGCGCGTCGTATTTGTCAGCGATTTGCGACCCCTATTTTAATGTTAACGGCATTGGGTGATGAAGCGACTATGCTTGATGGTTTACAAGCAGGTGCAGATCATTTCATTACTAAACCGTTTAAAGTACCTGAACTATTGACACGTATTAGTGCTATTTTGCGCCGTGTTGGGCTTGAACGTCAGCGTCATACTATCCGTTCTGGTGAAGAAAATATGGCAGCAGAAATGTCACGTTTGCCATTAACTAGCACTGAAGCTGAATTATTAGAATATTTAATCAAGCATGACGGGATTGTGGTATCAAAGGCTGAATTACAAAAACAAGTACTTAAAAAAGAATTAAGCCCATTTGATCGTAATCTTGATATGCATATCAGTAATATACGTCGTAAAATTGTATTGGCTGGTATGTCTAAGTTACATATTAAAACTGTGCGTGGCAGAGGTTATAGTTATTCCGAAAGCGTCAATCACTAATTAAAGGATCTGTTGTGGAAAGCCTTTCCCAGCGTAAAGTGTGGTATAAACCTCATCAACAACATGGTTTGGTTGTACGACTTTTTTCGTATTTTAGCGTCAGTCTATTATTAATATTATTACTGCAAAATTTAGCTGAAATTGCATTAGTTAAAACGATGTTGCACGTACCAAAGAAAGTCCAGCAAAAAATGCTTGTAATGGCAGAGCAAGCCCAGACGTTAATTGACACGGGCAATAAACAGCAACTTGGTCAATGGGAAAAGCAACAGCCTTATTATTTATTTGTCCTAGATAAAGATCAACACGAGATGGGGGATAGGAAAATGCACCCTCATTTTGCATTCAAATTGAATTATGCGCGTGGTATTAATTCAATTTTAGATTCTCGTGTTAACCAACCTATTTTTGCTATCCCGTTAAAAGAGGGCAATCAATTGATGGTGCAATTGCCGTATCAATTACATCCTGCCAAATATTTCTCATTTTATTTTGGCTTAATTCAAGTCGTGATTGCAGCATTAATTTTACTGATGTTTTCATTTCTTATTGCGCGTTATTTACAACGACCATTAAATACCTTACGAGCGGCAAGCCGCAGTCTTGCTAGTGGTGATTTCTCAGTAAGAGTGGCAAATGCTGTAAGTGATAGCAGCATTGAATTTACATCGCTTGCGACTGACTTCGATGACATGGCGGAAAAAATTCAAATGTTGTCTAAACGGCAACGACGCTTAATTCGTGATGTATCACATGAGCTGCGTACTCCATTAGCTCGACATAATTTATCATTACATTTAATAAGAAAGCGGGTTGCGTCTGAGCACCAACACCTAGTTGATCGACTAGAGTGTGAATCTGAAGAAATGAATCAATTGGTTAATGAAATTTTAGAATTTAATCAGCTTCAAAATACCGCTGAAAATGCTAATTTAATTCCCATTGATGTAGAGAGTTTATGCTTAACAGCTATTCCTAATATTGAGGCATTATTGGGTGTACAACAAACATTTACGTTTGATATTGATAATAAAATGCCATTAGTACGAGGTGATAGTCGATTAATCGTTCGCGCTATAACTAATTTACTTGGGAATGCGATTAAATATGCAGGAGATAATGCTCATATTACTCTTACTTCAGAGCTGGTGGATGTCGAAGGACAACCATTTGTACAATTAAGCGTAGAAGATGATGGTTTTGGCATTGGACCTCAGCATTTAAAACGGATATTTGATCCCTTTACGCGTATCGAAGGTGCAAGAGATAAACAATCGGGTGGTTATGGCCTTGGATTAGCGATTGTTAAAGAAGTAATGACGGTAATGAACGGCACAGTTAATGCTGAAAATCGCCAACCTCATGGATTGATAATTCAATTGTTGTTACCAGTAATGAATAAAGGAAAGTAAAAAGAAAAGAAAAGGGACAGCCATATCTTTGCACACTTGCACACTTGCACAGAGGAAAAAGGACAGCCATATCCTTGCACATCAACCATGAGTAGCTACACTTAAGCTTCAAGTTGCTTATGGTGAAGCGAATGACAATCTCAAGACGTAAATTGATAGAGCCTCAAATCACCCCTTTTTATCATGTAATTAATCGCTGTGTACGTCGTGCCTATTTGTGTGGAGATGATCCGTATAACGGTAAAAACTATCAACACCGAAGAGGTTGGATAGTAAATAAAATTAGACAGTTAGCGTCTGTGTTTTGTATCAATGTATGTGCTTATGCGGTGATGAGTAACCATTATCATTTAGTGCTAAAAATAGATACTGAGCAACAACAAAAGCTGACTCCAGAAGAGGTGATATCGCGTTGGCTACAGTTATTTAGTGGTCATCCTATTGCGGTTGATTTTTTAAAAGAGGGTCAAATAGCCGCAGATAAACAACAAGCGCTATCAAATTTAGTGGCTGAATGGCAACAACGATTAGGTAGTATTAGCTGGTTTATGCGCTGCCTTAATGAAGAGATAGCCCGCAAAGCCAATAAAGAAGATCAATGTAAAGGTGCATTTTGGGAAGGACGTTTTAAGTCTCAAGCTCTGCTGGATGAACAAGCGTTATTATCGTGCATGATGTACGTTGATTTAAATCCTATTAGAGTCGGAATTACACCGTCATTAGAACAGTCTGATTTTACCTCTATTCAACAACGTATTCGTGAATATAATCAAACGAAAACATCCACTAAACCATCATCATCAAGTAACTCTCATTTTCAATTATTACCCTTTGTTGGTGCTGAACATCAGGCGAAAAAAGCTGGGATAAATTTTGCTTTTGCCGATTATCTCGAACTTATTGATTGGACTGGTCGATGTATTCGAAATGATAAAAAAGGCTTTATTGCATCTAATCAACCAAAGATTTTACAGCAAATGGGAATAACATCAGACGCTTGGCTTGAGCACAGTGAACAATTTATGGAGCGTTATGCTAATGTGAGTGGAAAATGGTCTCGAATGTGTGCCTTCAAACAGCACGTTGGTGGGCATTGGTGTAAAGGAAAGTTAGCGAGTCACCAGTTACATCCTAGTTAGACACTGCTTCTTATAATCAGATGAAAATACCGCAATAACTGTCAATATTGTGGGGTTAGTTGATCCTAAAATATGGGAATAGAACAGATTTAGTGAAGTATTAAGATACTAAGTTGTCATTCTAATAGCGAAAGAGGTTGTTGTTGGTGGAATAGTTTGTTTTTTTAGAGGCTATATTTTCATGGTAAAAGATATGGCTGTCCAAAGTAAAGATAGATGGGCCCAAGGCTAATAACCTTGGGCGTTTCCGTATATATTCGACATGTTAGATCAACATCATATAGTTATATAAAGTTGATTTAAGCGCTTTGTTATCCCCTGATAAATACAGAACACTTATTTTATATTTGATTAATGTTCATTAATTTATTTTTCAGGTGTCTCAAGCGCTTTAATTGCAATATTGACTGTGTTGTTAAAATCAGCATTATTTTCTAGCATTCCTGAGCTTGCAGGTCCAAGTGCATTTGAATATAAGTCGCGTTGCTTGTTTAATGGTAGATCTAATTGGTCGTATAAATTTTGACGGATTTTTGCATGTTGTTCTGGTGCATTGTTTGATAGATCGACCAAAGTGTCATAAATAAGATTAGCGATGTTATTCATAGTAACTCCTTAATTACTTAGTCGTTTATAGTTACGTTATATCGACTAAATATCTGGGATATTAGTCACATAACGCATAAGGATGTACGCAACTGATATATTAAAGTGATTATTTCGCACATCTATTCCTATGTGGTATATGTTTTATTTAAATAACGTAGTGCGTTACTTCATTATCTTAGTTCATGATTTGAATTTTTCGAGTGTAAGCTGTTAAAGTCTTGGTGATTTTTAACGGTTAGTGTCTTTAATTTACGGTTGAAGTTGAATATTGTCTAAAAGTGGGGGCTTAATGTCTGCTATTTTAATCAAAAAAGAACTAAGCATATAATAGATAGCTTTTTTCATTATCAGTATACAATGGCGAACTGAAGGTACTTTTACCTTAAAGGAATTGACTATGTTATGGTTTTTAATGGTAACGTTACCGCTGGTGTTGGCGGGTGTTCATCAGCTATTTTTGATTTTAAATCTTTATCCTCGTAATAATAGTGTATTTATTATTCCTGCCATTATTATCAGTTACTGCATTTTTGCTGTTCATTCAGTATTTGATCGTGATGCGTTACCCGCTGTAATCATTGCTATTTACTATATTGGCTTAACCGCGATTACAGTTCGAGCAACGATTCGACGATCAGCTGTGTTTAAATAACATTTTCATTCGAATTTTTATTATCAATAAGGGTTAATCATATGAAAAAACCGTATCCAGCAAAAACCATCCAAAATGTGATTAACAGTGCGATTTATCATCTTAATTTACGTGATCATACCGAGTATGAACTACGAAAAAAATTAGAAGCTAAAACAGAGCAACAAGATTGGATTGAGACTGTATTGCAACAAATGAAAGATTTCGGTTATGTAAAAGAAGATCTTCAATTTGCACTGCACTTTAGTGAGATGGCTTTTTCTAATGAACATGGACAACAGTACATTAAACAGAAATTAAAAGGTAAAGGTATTCCTGCAACAATCATTGAAGAAGCATTAATTGATATTATGGAGAAAAAACAAGTGTCTGAACTTGATATGATCAAAAGTCGTTTAGATAGTTATGATGATTTTAGTCAAACCACCAAAGAGAAAATAACCAACGATCTCACTAAGCGAGGGTACAGCTTTCAAGATATTTCAAGAGCAATTTCTGAGCATGATGCCGCCGATACGCTATTGAGCAAAGCTAAAATTAAAGGCATGAATGCTGATCTTGAAACAGAAGTATTGAAATTGGTGAGAAAGCTCAAAGGCAAAACAGTCATCAAGCAAGAGCTTAAAATGAAGCATGTTGATATTACTAATATTGAGCAAGTCTTCTATGATTTAGAGGAAGCGGGTGAGGTCGATTTTTATGAAAACTGCCAATTAGTGTTAGCGAAAAAGCGGTTTGATTTGTCGAATTTTAAAGACAAAAGTAAAGCCTATGCGTATTTGTCATCAAAGGGCTATAGCTCAGATGAAATCAAAGAAGCGATGGCAGCAGCAAGTAATTAAAACTGCCTATACGGCAGTGAACTCATCTTCTGCTTGCTCAACTGTTTCTTATGTTTCTAAGCTGCCTGTGCGGCAGTGAACTTGCCGAGTAAAATCGAAAGCGGAAAAATCGATTTCTAAGCTGCCTGTGCGGCAGTGAACCGCGAAATTGTTAATATTATCAATAATCCCACTTTCTAAGCTGCCTGTGCGGCAGTGAACGACTTATCAAGACCACCAACACCTGAGCAACTTTTCTAAGCTGCCTGTGCGGCAGTGAACCGATCATTTTTTTATGCTTTGGAGTTTCACGTTTTCTAAGCTGCCTGTGCGGCAGTGAACAGGGCCTTGGTCAATTTGGTGGCGATACTATATTTCTAAGCTGCCTGTGCGGCAGTGAACATAATTTCACTTTGGATTGCGGCTTCATTTTCATTTCTAAGCTGCCTGTGCGGCAGTGAACACCTTGTTTAGTTATCCAAAAGCTCGCATTAGTTTCTAAGCTGCCTGTGCGGCAGTGAACGCAATCCTTCAAGCATGTTCAATCAATCGCGTTTTCTAAGCTGCCTGTGCGGCAGTGAACTTGCAGTAATTAATCAAAAGGCCATTGATGCTTTTCTAAGCTGCCTGTGCGGCAGTGAACGTGCATTAGCTCCTTATTTTATTCGTTTTATTTTTCTAAGCTGCCTGTGCGGCAGTGAACCACCATTAGGGAAAGTAGCAGCAATATTCTCATTTCTAAGCTGCCTGTGCGGCAGTGAACAGATTACTGATAAAGATATTGTAGTTCCGTTTTTTCTAAGCTGCCTGTGCGGCAGTGAACTAACGCTTCTTGATTTGTTCGTGCGATTTTCTTTTCTAAGCTGCCTGTGCGGCAGTGAACTGCTATCTCTGTCAATGTGGCTTGGTTTTATTTTTCTAAGCTGCCTGTGCGGCAGTGAACAAGGCCATCATTACTGATGACCTTGTTAATTATTTCTAAGCTGCCTGTGCGGCAGTGAACGTGTTGTTGTTAATGGTGAGCAGCGATACATATTTCTAAGCTGCCTGTGCGGCAGTGAACGATGGTGGGAAGAAAGGCGGCAAATTAGGCAATTTCTAAGCTGCCTGTGCGGCAGTGAACGAAACTTATTTGGAACCCTCATAGTGAATTCATTTCTAAGCTGCCTGTGCGGCAGTGAACATTATTTCAGCAACACCCTTGTTTGGAGTGTCATTTCTAAGCTGCCTGTGCGGCAGTGAACTCATTTAAGTATTTATTCTTTGCGTGGCATAATTTCTAAGCTGCCTGTGCGGCAGTGAACAAGAGATAATCTTGATTATGGCGAGGTAGTTTTTTCTAAGCTGCCTGTGCGGCAGTGAACAATCATCTGTGTTCACATAGTCGTCAGGATCTTTTCTAAGCTGCCTGTGCGGCAGTGAACGGCTTTAGTTGGTTGATTCATTCCCCACCACGTTTCTAAGCTGCCTGTGCGGCAGTGAACTTGAATACCGTACACATTGAAATGAGTTTACTATTTCTAAGCTGCCTGTGCGGCAGTGAACACGGTGATGGTGCAATAAAAACTGTCATTCATTTTCTAAGCTGCCTGTGCGGCAGTGAACGCTTAAAATACTTTATTGGTGATCCAT
>NZ_CAMRAN010000043.1 GCF_947039875.1 uncultured Photobacterium sp. | reverse complement strand
CACTCATCGAAAAATGTTGTCTAAGGCGACCTAATAAATGCGTTCACTATTTGTAATTTTTTTCCTAATTCTTGCTGGGTGTAGTTCTTCGCCAGAACAGCCACAAACCAAACCGAATACAACAGCTCCCCCTGTTAAAGTGGTTAAAATCGTTAAAATAACCAAACCGAACACTGATGATCCTAATGCAGGACGCTATTCTCTAAAAGATGATCGTGCTCCTACAGTCATACCTGATTTTTCAAAAGTAAAATTAATCACTCCCCATTACGAAGCTTATAGCCGAGGCGGTAATAAAGATTACACCTTACGCGGTAAACGCTACCATATAATTAAAAATCCTAAAGGTTATACCGAAACAGGATTTGCTTCATGGTATGGCGAAAAATTTCATGGCCATAAAACAGCCAATGGTGAAGTATATAATATGTTTGCGATGACAGCCGCACACAAAACTTTACCATTACCAAGCTTTGTCCGTGTCACAAATACCTTAAATCATAAATCAGTGATTGTTCGCGTTAACGATCGCGGTCCATTCCATGATGGCCGTATTATTGATTTAAGTATGGCTGCCGCATCTAAATTAGGTGTGATTAGCTATGGTACTGCGCCAGTAAAAATTGAAGTACTCACCGTACCTAAGCCATCAACCACAGCTGAAATTAAGAAATCGCCAATTCCAATTCAATATTTTATTCAATTAGCTGCGGTGAATACTCAGCAAAAAGCGGATCAGATGCAACGAGAAGTAAAAAAACGCTACAGCACTAGCGTCGATATTGAAAAAATTGCAAACCGAGCTGTTTTCCGCATTAGATTAGGGCCATTTTTAGATCATAAAGATGCTGATTTACTACTCGCTCAAGTGAAGAATAAACATTATCCACAAGCATTCATGATCACTGAAAAACGATAATTGAACCTTATTGTTATTTCTCAATCATACTTACTGCCTATAGTTTGTTATTAAAATCATAAGACTATAGGCTTTTTATGGTGCCTCTATAACAATAACGGCCATATTGCTCTCAACCACCAAATGTCAGAACTTGGGAAACTTATGTTCTGACACTGATTGCCAATGGGTTATCTGTTATAGTAAGCCCACTTTTTAGCCACAGATTAATTAAAGTTAAATATATTATGAAGAAAACAGCTGTGCTTTTCCGTTCTGTAGCCATCTCCGCCACCCTGCTGGCTTCAGCTACTGTTGCTGCATCACCAGCAGTAGTACCTGAAGCTCCACAAATTGCGGCTAAAGGTTATGTTCTTATTGACTACAACTCAGGCAAAATCATTGCTGGTCATAACCAAAATGAAAAATTAGCGCCTGCAAGCCTAACAAAAATGATGACCAGTTATGTTATTGGTCAAGAAATTAAAAATGGCAATATCGCTCCAAATGATAATGTCGTTATCAGTAAAAATGCATGGGCTAAAAACTTCCCTGGTTCATCAAAGATGTTCTTAGAAGTAGGAAAAACAGTAAAAGTTTCCGATCTTAACCGCGGTATTATTATTGACTCAGGTAATGATGCCTGCGTAGCAATGGCTGAGCATGTTGCAGGTTCACAGCAAGCATTCGTTGAACTAATGAATAACTGGGCAAAAAATCTGGGCATGAAATCGACCCACTTTACTAATGTACACGGTTTAGATAATCCAGATTTATACACTACCCCTTATGATCTTTCTGTTCTTGCGCGTGCACTTATTCATGATCTTCCGAATGAATTTAAGATCTACGATGAAAAATCATTTACTTATAACGGCATCACGCAATACAACCGTAATGGTTTATTGTGGGATCAAAGCATGCATGTTGACGGCTTAAAAACAGGCCATACCAATAACGCAGGTTACAGTTTGGTAAGTACAGCCACTGAAGACAACATGCGTCTTATTGCCGTTGTCATGGGTACAGCAAGTAAGAATGCTCGCCTCTCTGAAAGTAAGAAGCTATTGACCTATGGTTTCCGTTTCTTTACTACCTTAACTCCATATAAGAAAGATCAAACATTTGTGACAGAAAAAGTCTGGATGGGTGATACCGATAAGGTCGATCTTGGTATAAATGAAAACACTTACGTTACGATCCCTCGTAGCCAAGCTAAAGATTTGAAAGCAAGCTTTGTGTTAACTAAAGAGCTAAAAGCACCAATTAAAAAAGGTGAAGTTATGGGGACGCTCTATTACCGCTTAGGCGATAAAGATATTGCACAATACCCATTAGTTGCATTGACAGAAGTAAAGCAAGGCGGCTTCTTTAGCCGTTTGGTTGATTATGTTGAAATGCTTATTCAAAGCTGGTTTTAAGCCGTTGTAATAACATCCACTAGCCTAAATAAAGAAGCTGCCAATTGGCAGCTTCTTTGGGTTTACAAGCTTGCATACACATTTTCCAATAACCAAGATAATCACAACCTTGTTTTCCAGTTACTGACGCATTAAGATGCCTGCATCTTACCGTGATTTATGAGCCATACCACGGTGTAAAACCTGAAAAACCTGAACCTTGGAGTTCTATTATGCAAGATTTAAATAAAGAGCAGCCAAAACTAAAAGACCTATTGGAATTTCCTTGTAGCTTTGCTTTCAAAGTCATGGGTGAGAATAAACCAGAACTAGCAGATCGTGTTATTGAAGTTATTCAGAAAACGATCCCTGGCGATTATACACCAACAACAAAGCCAAGCAGTAAAGGGACTTATACCGCAGTCTCTGTAACGGTTAATGCAACTAATATTGAACAAATTGAAACGCTATATAAAGAACTTGGCGCGATCGATATCGTGCGTGTTGTTCTATAATAGCAAGTCAGATGGCGGCTTCTTATAAGTCGCCATTCTTTTTTATTCCCCCCTTCTTTTTACTCATTTCTTGCTATTTTTCCTCTATTTTCACTTCACCACATAACGCTTAAAACTATTAATAAGCCTTAAATAATGGGTTAATCATGCATCTTTTAACAGTTATAGGTATAATGCCTTGGTTCACAGCCAGTAAATGGCGCTTTGCGTTATATCAATAAATAGGCACAAATTTGCAAAAAACTCTTATTATTAGAAATATGGGCCGTTGTGATTATCAAACCACCTTTGATGCCATGCATCAGTTTACAAATGACCGTACTGATAAATCAATCGATGAAGTATGGTTAGTTGAACATCATCCAGTCTTTACTCAAGGTCAAGCTGGTAAGGTAGAACACCTGCTCAACACTGGTGATATTCCCATTGTCCAAAGTGATCGTGGTGGTCAGGTAACGTATCATGGTCCAGGTCAGCAAGTTGCTTATATATTGATTAACTTACGCAGAAAAAAACTCAGTGTTCGTGACCTAGTCAGCCACATCGAAAACACAATTATAAATACACTATCTCAATTTGGGATTACATCTAATGCGCGCCCTGACGCACCTGGTGTCTATGTCAACAATCGCAAGATATGTTCATTAGGATTACGGATCAGACGCGGTTGCTCTTTTCATGGTCTGGCACTTAATATAAATATGGATTTGGCCCCGTTCCAACGTATCAACCCTTGTGGCTATGCTGGAATGGAAATGACGCAAACAGCATCATTAAATGGCCCGAGTGAACTGATGGAAGTTCAGCCGGTACTCATTGAAGAATTAACAAAATTACTCGACTACTCACAGGTCGAGTGGATGACGGAAAACAATCAACTATGAGCAAACCAATTAAAATTGAACAAGGCGTTAAATACCGTGATGCTGACAAAATGGCATTAATTCCGGTACGTAATGTTGCCCAAGAAGAAGCCCCTAAAGACGTGTTACGTAAGCCTTCATGGATGAAAATAAAACTGCCATCTGACAGTAAACGCATTCAAGAAATAAAATCAGCCCTACGCAAAAACAACCTTCATTCTGTTTGTGAAGAAGCATCATGCCCAAATTTGGCTGAGTGTTTTAATCATGGTACTGCTACCTTTATGATTTTAGGTGCTATTTGTACACGCCGCTGTCCATTTTGTGATGTTGCCCATGGTCGTCCATTAGCGCCCAATACTGAAGAGCCAAGTCATTTAGCACAAACTATTGCGGATATGAAGTTACGCTATGTGGTTGTAACATCTGTCGATCGTGATGATCTTCGTGATGGTGGTGCACAACATTTTGTTGATTGTATTAATGAAATTCGTGCTAAAAGCCCACAAATTCATATTGAAACCCTAGTACCTGATTTCCGTGGCCGTATGGATCGCGCGCTGGATATTTTCCAAGATACAGCGCCAGATGTATTTAACCATAATCTAGAAACCGCACCACGCTTATACCGTAAAGCACGCCCGGGAGCTAACTATCAATGGTCGTTGGATCTATTAAAGAAATTTAAAGAGATTCACCCAACAGTGCCAACAAAATCAGGTGTTATGATGGGACTAGGTGAAACAAAAGAAGAAATCATTCAAGTTCTAAAAGATTTGCGAGCACATGGCGTTACCATGCTAACCCTTGGCCAATACCTTGCGCCAAGTCGTCACCACTTACCAGTTGAACGTTACGTACCACCTGAAGAGTTTGACGAGCTAAAACAAATTGCACTTGATCTTGGTTTTACACACGCGGCTTGTGGTCCATTTGTACGTTCGTCTTACCATGCAGATTTACAAGCTCAAGGTGTTGAAATTAAATAATTAGTTAATAATTGACTAGTCATTAATTGCCATAAAAAAACCGCTTTAGTAATCAACTAAAGCGGTTTTTTAATAACCAAGATAAAGGGTTATTTATTTACCAAAAGCAGCGCCAAATGCAGGAGCAATAGAATCTAATACAGAAACTGTTACCGGCTTACCTTCGCTATCAGTAATGTTCAATGACGTACGATTACCTAAATCACCAACCAAAATTCGGTATTTATCATTGGTTAAATTCATCGGCTTCGTACCTAACTGAGTCCAAAACGCATCATCAGGTTGACGGTATTTAACTTCAATTAGGCCTTGTGAACGATTGCGATCTTCAATAGTAAAGCCTAACTTTTGTAACATTACAGGCAAGCGTCCCCACATATCTTCATACGACGCACGCGCAATAATAATCGGTAAACCACTACGATCGGTTCCCATTACCACTGGAATGTTTTTCAATTGCTCAGCAGCAGCTAAACGCGCTTGCTCACGAGCCATATTGTCATACTTAGACATCACTAAATTAGTCATTAAAATACTGTAGCGACGCTTATTATTCGCACTAACTGGTTTTACATCACCATTTTCACGCCAATCAGTTAGCGTAATACGGTAGCTATTAATATTAGGCGTTTTTTCAATCGTGTAACGGCTACTGATCTTGGTATCTTCATCATCATTAGTCCAAGAAACCCAATCAGTATCAATACGATCAGCGCTTTGTTTTATAATACCAACGTTATTATCTGTGATCAGCTTTTGTGTCACACGCCAGATCTTCATCAGATCATTTGGCGATGGCATAAACAAAGTTACGCCTTGCTGATCAATCGCAGAAGTGACTCCTGGAATCAATTCTAACACCTGTAGTGGTGGACGAATATCAACCTTAGTGCCAACTTCGCCTTTATAAACCTGTTGCGAGATCGCATAGTTAGTACTACTAAAAGGTTGAGCTCCTGCCGGCAACGTCCAACTCTCAAGTGATGGCGTATTAAGATAATTAAAATCTTGCGCTGCCTGTCGACGACTATCCGTACCACTAGAACATGCGGTGATCGTTGTCACTACGACGGCGGCTAATGCTAGCCGGTATTTATAATTCATTTATGCTCCTGCGCTCCTAAATTGTTACAGCCGCTAATAAATAACCACGTATTATAATACGTTCGCATCAATAAGTGCTTGTTTAACAATAGGCTGCTGTGATTCGCTTAAAACAGTAAGCGGAAGTCGTAAGTTATCGTGTTCAATTAAACCTATTTGGTAAGCAGCCCACTTAACTGGAATCGGGTTAGCTTCAACAAACAGTTTGGTATGTAACGGCATTAAGCGTTGGTTAATCTCTTGAGCTGCATCAATGTTACCTTCTAAAGCAAGGTTAAACATTATCGCCATTTCTGCAGCAACAATATTTGCAGTAACAGAAATAACGCCATGGCCACCTTCAGCAACAAAATCAACCGCAGTTGCATCATCACCGCTTAGTTGGATAAAATCTGCGCCACAAAGTTCCCGTGTTTTTTTAACACGAGTAATATCACCTGTTGCGTCTTTAATACCAATAATGTTGTCAAGTTTTGCTAAACGAGCAACAGTTTCAGGCAATAAATCAACCGCAGTACGACCCGGCACATTATATAATATTTGTGGTATATCAGTCGATTCAGCAATCGCTTTATAGTGCTGGTATAAACCTTCTTGTGTTGGTTTATTATAGTATGGTGTCACACTTAAACAGGCAGCAATTCCCGTACCAGAAAACAGTTTAGTAATGGTTATTGCCTCATGGGTCGCATTTGCCCCCGTACCAGCAATAACAGGAATACGCCCATCAACATACTCTAATGTTTTTAAAACAACTTTAATGTGTTCATCAACCGTTAGTGTTGTTGATTCACCTGTTGTTCCCACAGCAATAATTGCAGTTGTACCTGCTGCAATGTGGTAATCGACCAATTTCTTAAGACCGATATAATCAACTTCGCCTGAAGGATCAAATGGTGTTAATAGTGCTACCATGCTTCCTGAAAACATGTCCGTCTCCCCTGTTTTATATATCGTAACAATTCTAAACTAACAACATTAACAACCAATCATTAAAAATGGTTACGGTATATAGCTAGTTAATAAGTCATGGTACTTTTGCATGGCTATAAACTCAAGCAAAGGGTGACTGAAAACCGTTAACTGAGGCGCTTTATCGTATTCATGTTAAACCCATCAGTAATGTTTTACGTTTCTTAATCCCCAAAAATGTTTTTTTTGAATAATTATTATTGTTAACCCTACAATTATAATAAAAAATTTTGTGATTATTGATGGTGATTTACACTCTTTGGAATAATGAGTCTGTGCTAACATGCTAGTAATGATCACGAAAATATGGCGCTAAATTATGGAACATTACCTCGTAATAACAGCTGTAGGTACTGACCGCCCAGGTATCACCGATGAGATCACCCATCTTGTCGCAAACAGTGGCTGTAATATCATTGATAGTCGAATTGCTCTTTTTGGCTCAGAATTCACCCTGATTATGTTACTTTCAGGCAATAGCAATGCGATCTCGAGAATTGAATCTACATTGCCCCTTAAAGGCCAAGAACACGACTTAATCACAGTAATGAAACGCACCAATAAACATATTTCTCGCTTCTTTCCATACACAGCTGATTTTCATATTGAAGCAAAAGATAGCCCTGGGTTGATTAAGCATTTCACCCATTTTATCGCCAGTCGCAAGATTGATATTTCAACCCTGAGTGCCAATACGATTGAAAATGGCCATGATGATATCGACAATAAATTAGTCCTTCAAATCAATACCAATTTACCTGAAGATTGTAATTTAATAAGTCTACAAGAAGAATATGAAGCACTCTGTAAGCAGCTCAATGCTCACGGAACAGTCAACTTTATAGGTCATCACTGATATTATTCTCTTTCAACTGTCCACCATAACAACACATTTAAATTTGTGTTTATAACTGATTAATAAGGACCGCTGCATGAATACATTAACACCGGGAATGCTCGCCCCCGCTTTTACATTACTTAACCAAGATAACCAGCCCATCAGTTTACGTGACTTTGCGGGTAAAAAAGTATTGGCTTATTTCTACCCTAAAGCAATGACACCAGGTTGTACGGTTCAAGCTTGTGGCTTACGTGATAGCAAAGCCGAACTCGATGCGCATAACGTGGTGGTTTTAGGTATCAGTATTGATCCTGTTAAGCGGTTACCTAAATTTATTGAACGAGACAATCTTAACTTCACCTTATTATCAGATGAAGATCATGCAGTGGCTGATCAATTTGGCGTGTGGGGCGAGAAAAAATTCATGGGTAGAATTTATGATGGTTTGCACCGCATCAGTTTCTTAATTGATGAACATGGCAAGATTGAACATGTGTTTGATAAATTTAAAACCAAAGATCATCATGAGGTGGTGTTGGATTACCTTAATCAGTAATATTGTTATAACGCCCCTTAAATAAAAAAGGCCAATCGAGGCCTTTTTATTGATGATTATTTGTATCAAACCGTTTTAGTAACTCACGGGCGGAACAGTTTCTTTCATTACTAATGCGCCCCAGACAGCTTTGACTAAGGTTGCTAATGGAATCGCAAAGAATACGCCCCAGAATCCCCACAGGCCACCAAACACCAACACTGCAACAATAATTGCCACCGGGTGTAAGTTAACCGCCTCTGAAAACAGCACTGGTACTAAAACATTGCCATCTAATGCTTGTACAATACCGTAAGCCGCAAGTAACCACCAAAATTCAGGCGTCCATCCCCATTGGAATAAACCAACCATCGCAACAGGTACCGTAACCGCAGCAGCGCCGATATAAGGGATTAAAACGGATAAACCAACTAACACACCAAGTAAGGCAGCATATTGAAGCCCCATCACCACAAACACAAGATAACTGGTGATACCTACAATAAAAATCTCGATCACTTTGCCGCGAATATAATTAGAGATTTGCTGATTCATCTCAGCACTCACTTTACTCGCTAGACGACGGTTACTTGGTAAAACGTCAATAAATGAACGTAAAATAGTGTCTTTATCTTTTAATAAAAAGAAAATTAATAGCGGTACTAAAATTAGATACACTCCAAGAGCGGCTAAGCTCACTAATGAAGAAAATGACCCTTTAACGACACTACCGCCAACGGCTAATACTTTTTCACGTAAAGTGTCGGTTAATACTGTCACTTGGTGTGGTTGCACAAAGTCAGGATAACGTTCAGGTAAACTTGAGACATAAACCTGCAAATCATTAAACATTTTCGGCACATCAGCACTTAAATTAGTAATTTGATGCCAAATAGTGGGTACTAAGCCAAATAAAGCCAATACCATTAGCCCAGCAAAAATAATCAACACAATCGCTACAGATATTGTTCGCGGTAAGCCCCATTGGGTAAAGCGGGCAACAGGTGATTCAAGCAAATACGCCAACACAATCGCAACCAACAATGGTGTAATTAACCCCCCTAAGAAATACAAGGTTAAAAAAGCACCTGCTAAAATGATCATTAAACTCACAGCATGAGGATCAGAGAATCGGCGCTGATACCAACTTTTAAACATATGCAGCATGAAAATTACAGTCCTTTTTTCACAGTAATAACCAGCTGATAAGTATTTTCAGCCTGTATATCAAGAATAAATCCATTGTTTTTTAAATAACGAATAATATCCATTTGAGTGCCGTCGGCTAAAACCTTAATTTCAAGTTTCTGAGTCAACAATAAATCGCGACATTCTCGCTTTACCATCAATAATGCTAACGGACAACGGTGCGCAATGAGATTAAGTGTTAGGATTTCCATTCCAATTGCGTGACAGTGATTATCCATTATCGTATTGTACCCTTAACCGCAAGGAATAAGCGAGATAACCACAACGCGAAATATGACAATAGTGAACCTAAGTTAAAATTCGCAGTCATAACAACGCAGAAGGTTATCAATAATGACTCCGTTATCTCATATTAATCGACAGGGTGGTTGTATTACTTATATGTTCCAATTTGCTAAAGCACCAACTTATCTCTTACTATCAACCTTGTTCATGACAAGCTTGCCAGCTATAGCGAATAATGCATCTTTACCAGATATCGGCACAACAGCAGCATCAACTCTAACCATTGATAAAGAAATTGAATATGGTGAGATGTATATGCGTATGATGCGAGCCAGTCGCCCCATTATAAATGACCCCGTATTATCAGAGTATATTCAAGACCTTGGGCATAAATTAGCGGTCAATGCTGACGGTGTTAAAACCCCTTTTGATTTTTTCTTAATTAAAAATCATGAGATCAACGCATTTGCACTCTTTGGCGGCAATATTGGTATTCACTCAGGATTATTTTTACATGCCAAAACTGAAAGTGAACTCGCCTCGGTTATTGCGCATGAAATTGCCCACGTCACCCAACGCCACCTTGCACGTTCATTAGAAGATCAAGCGAAAAAAAATCCAGCAACAATGGCGGCAATGCTCGGCTCACTACTATTAACGATCGCGGCACCAGAAGCGGGAATAGCAGCACTCCATGCAACTACCGCTATCTCAATGCAAGGGATGCTAAATCACACCCGTAGTAATGAAAAAGAAGCGGATCGAATTGGAATATCTACATTAGCTAAGGCTGGTTTTAATCCACAGGCGATGCCACATTTTTTTGAACGTTTAGCTGAACAATACCGCTATACCACTAAACTACCGGCAATGTTACTCAGCCACCCATTACCTGAATCACGTATTACAGACAGTCGCTTACGTGCTAATAATTATTCAGTGGTGAGATTACCGCCTTCTGAACGCTATCTATTGGCAAAATCACGGATGGTTGCTCGCTATGTTGGTTTTAGCCAAACATCAGCCTTAAACTGGTTTAACGCTGAACTTAAAAAGACGCCAGCCAATCAACGTAAAGAACTGAACTATGGTAAAGGATTGGTTTATCTTGATAACGGTCAATACGCTAAAGCCCAGCAATTATTATTACCACTCCTTGCTGCTGAGCCAAATAATGCCTTTTACATAGATGCCGCCACAGATTTAAATCTCTATCAAAAACACTATGACAAAGCGATCAACCGCTTAGAAAGTGCCTTACAATATCAACCAGAAAGTAGCGTATTACAGTTAAATTTAGCTAATGCCTTATTTGAAGCTCAACGTTACCAACAAAGCATTCAAATATTGAATCGTTATAGCTATCAACACCCAGATGATATTAATGGCTGGGCATTATTAGCGCAAAATTATGCTAAACAAAATCAGCGTGGTGGCGAATTAGCAGCGATGGGAGAATTAGCAGCATTACGTGCTCAATGGGGGCTAGCAATTAGCAACTACACTCAAGCGGCGCAACGAGCAAAACTAGGCTCACTTGATCAAGCACGTTATGATGCACGATTGGATCAACTTCGCCTTCAACAAGCTAAATTTGAAGCTTTACGTTCTTCTTTTTAGTGACTTTTTTATTTATCAGGAATTAACGATGACTATTTCGATTTATCACAATCCGCGTTGTTCAAAAAGCCGCGAAACCTTAGCCTTACTGACAGAGCAAGGAATTACTCCCACAATAATTCATTACTTAGATACATCACCGACAATTGAGCAACTTCAACAGCTTTACCGCCAACTAGGTTATTGCAATGTCCGTGAAATGATGCGTACTAAAGAACAACAATATAAAGAACAACAACTCGATGCGGAAACACTAACGGATCACGCTTTATTTGAAGCAATAGTGTCATGCCCTAAATTACTTGAACGCCCTATTGTGGTTAACAGTGACAATGATAAAGCGGCAGTGGGCCGCCCACCTGAGCATGTATTGAGTATTTTATAATGATTAAAATCTTAGTGCTCTATTACAGTCTTCATGGCAATACACGTCAATTAGCACGTCATATTGGCCGTGGTATTGAACAAATAACAGATTGTGAAGCAGTGCTAAGAACCGTGGCTGATATTTCAACGCTAACGACGACAGCCACATCACAGCGAGCAACAGCATCCGACCCCATTGTCAGTCATGATGATCTCAAGCAGTGTGCAGCCATGGCGATGGGAAGTCCGGTTAGATTTGGCAATATGGCAGCGCCACTCAAGCACTTTTTAGACAGTACCAGTGCTGAATGGCTATCAGGTACATTAATTGGTAAGCCAGCCAGTGTGTTTACCTCATCGTCATCATTACACGGGGGACAAGAAACAACGCTACAATCTATGATGCTACCGTTGTTACATCATGGAATGCTAATTGTTGGTATTCCCTACTCTGAACCGTTATTACATACAACGCACCATGGCGGTACACCTTATGGCGCATCGCATGTTAATAACGGCACAAATAAACAATTACACCCAGATGAAATAGCACTTGCTCAAGCCATTGGACGGCGCTTAGCAACCACAGCATGTAAATTAAACGGCTAAGAAAAGGAATCTTCATGCCAAAAATGCAACGATTGACCTATTTCTGTCGTCAAACTGCATTATTCAGTCATTGCAGTTTGATTATTTTTATTGGCCTATGGCAATTACTGCTGTCGCCTCACCCTCAATTATCAGCCCTCATCATTACCGCATTATGGGTCATCCCCTTATTATTCCCCTTACTCGGAATGCTTGCAGCAAAACCTTATACCCATGCATGGGCAAATTTTATTTTACTGTTTTATGTTCTGCATGCTGTTACGCTTATCACCCTCAATGATGGAGAACAAGGATTAGCTATCATCGAGTTGATTATTGTTAGTCTTTGCTTTGTTAGTAACATTCTATTTGCACGTTTACGCGCTAAAGAGCTTGGCATTAAATTAAAACGATTATCACAAGTTGAGCGTGAAGAACGCATCCGTTACAACGATTAATTAACTGCCGTCACCGTTAAACACATCCCAAAAAGCCTCGGTATCACTTCAACTACCGAGGCTTACATTGAACGATCACGCTATTGCAATAATGCGACGCTATTAGCTATTCCAATAATAAATATTTTGTGGCGTTACTGTTAATACGTTCACTGCAGGCACAGAAGGCGGTGTAGTCGCAGCCATCGCCGTTGTACCTTCTGTTATCAATGTTGATGCCGCAGGATCTGCTGCAAAAGCTACGCCAGATTGAGTTTGACGTACTTGGCTATCATTACTGATTTCTTGACGGAATGCCTGTTCAGAACCTTGTAAATCCAATTGGAAAATAACACTGCTGCCTTTAATTCTCATGGCATTTGCGCTATGCACGGACGTTAAACCATTAAGCATTTTTTCTAATGCAAAAAAGTTTTCGGTAGAGTGGATATTATCAACTTCAATATTAATATTCCCCCCTGCGGCACTGCCTAAAACAACGGCATATTTATTTGCTAGATAATCAGTCACTTGATTAATCATGTTAGTTGATGTCTGCGCTAATGTACCTGACGTTGTTCCTGTAATAGGGTGTGTTTCTGTCGTTGCTATTTTGCTTGGCTGTTGTGGGTAAAACTGCCAATTTAAGCTAACATTTCCGTCAGGTTGCTGTTGTGCTTTAACCAATAATAATCCATCAGCATGGTAATGCGCGCTAGCAGATGCGATAGGATCAATAAAACCACCCCATATATCTGATACATTGACCGCCGTTGCATCCGTCATATCTCCGACAGGGAACGTCAATGGTAAGCCTCGACTATCAGCGGCTTGTTTGGTGTCGTTAACCAACCCATTGGCTGATTGATCCCACAAAATATTACGTTGTTGACCATCACTATCAACCATCCACACTAAAATATTTGGACGTTGATCTTTCCAAATACTGGCTTTTGATTTGATCAGTAATTGCTTAATTTGGTTTTTATCAAAACTTAAATCAATGACATGTTGACCATTTACTTGGCTATAACCAAACTGACTAATATAGTAGCCACTGTTAGTAATCGCAGTTTTAATTGCAGCGTTATCAAGAACATCAGTATTACCTGATATTTTCACCAACACATTCGCTAATCCTTGTTCGCGTGCAGCCTGATCTGCTTGTTGATCATTCCCAATCAAAGTAACTTGGGTTTGATAAAGATCATTCACCGTCGCAGCTTGTACTGGCAAGACCAATACGGCTAAAAATAATAATGCAAATCGCAACATAGTAAGACTCATGATTAACTCAAAAAAATAGACCTATTAAAGCAGACAACAGGTTTCACCATTGGTGCCGTATCATAGCGCAGAGCATGAATAATTCACTCGACAAATTCGATAACTCACATTTTAAACAGCGTAACGACTATTCCAATGCAAATAAAACGCCACCTGTTCTAAATTCGCGCAATTATAAGTATTTTTTGTCTTTCATTCATCTAGGTTATCGTTTGCTTCCATGCTAGGATCACGCGATTTTTTTACTTAGAGATGAATATCATGATGCAGGTTCTTCAAGGTGCACAAATGTTATTTGTGGCATTTGGAGCATTAGTTCTAGTTCCGTTACTGACCGGACTTGATCCTAATGTTGCCTTATTTGGCGCAGGTGCTGGCACACTATTATTTCAGATCGTCACTAAACGTTCTGTTCCCATTTTTTTAGCCTCATCTTTCGCCTTTATTGCTCCAATGATGTACGGCATTCAAACATGGGGCGCTGCAAGCACTATGGGTGGATTAATGATGGCTGGTGTTGTCTATATAATTATGGGCATCATCATAAAAGTACGCGGTGTCGGCTTTATTCACAGTTTATTACCCCCCGTTGTTGTCGGGCCGGTGATCATGGTGATAGGTCTCGGCTTAGCTCCTGCAGCAGTGAATATGGCCGTTGGTAAAACGGGTGGCGGTGACGTACAGCTTGTCGCTCATGATATCGCATTATGGATTTCAGCCATTTCACTGATCGTTACTATAAGCTTAAGTGTGTTTGCCAAAGGAATATTAAAATTAGTGCCAATTGTCGGTGGTATCACCGCCGGTTACATTACTAGCCTTGGCTTTGGCGTTGTTGATTTCACTCCAGTTATTCAAGCAAGTTGGCTGGCAATGCCAAATTTCACTTTTCCAGAATTTAATCTTAATGCCGTGCTGTTTATGATTCCCGTAGCGATTGCACCGGCGGTAGAACATGTCGGTGATATGCTCGCAATATCTAACGTAACAGGTAAAGATTATCTTAAAAAGCCAGGGCTTCACCGTACAATGGCGGGGGATGGTATTGCAACTATTGCAGCATCCTTAATCGGCGCACCGCCAAATACGACATATTCAGAAGTCACAGGTGCCGTGATGCTGACTAAAGCCTTTAATCCCGTGATTATGACATGGGCAGCAGTTACGGCTATTGTATTAGCGTTTGTTGGAAAATTGGGCGCTATATTACAAACCATTCCAGTGCCTGTGATGGGCGGTATTATGATTTTATTATTTGGCTCAATCGCAACAGTTGGCCTTAATACTTTAATTACCCATCAAGTTAATCTGCATAAGCCAAGAAACTTAGTTATTGTTGCTGTTACACTTGTATTTGGGATTGGTGGCATGGCATTTGGTATTGGTGAATTTAGTCTTCAAGGCATTAGCCTTTGTGGCATAGTCGCTATTTTATTAAACCTAATTTTACCGCATGATTTAGGTGAAGATGCAACCAGTATGCAAGTTGAAGATACTGAGCATCTGTAATGACTGTCGTTATTATTTATAATCGATTGCCCTAAATAAAAAAACCGGACATATCAGTCCGGTTTTTTATACCTGCGATAATCAATACTAAAATTATTTAGTACCAAAGATTTTATCACCAGCATCGCCAAGACCAGGGACAATATAGCCCTTGTCATTTAGCTTCTCATCAATAGCTGCTGTATATAGCTCTACATCTGGGTGCGCTTTTTCTAGTGCTGCAATACCTTCAGGTGCCGCAACAAGTACCAATACCTTAAATTGAGTACAGCCATGTTCTTTTAATAGATCAAGCGTTGCAATCATTGAACCGCCAGTCGCTAGCATTGGATCAACAACAAGTGCAATACGCTCATCAATGTTTGAGGCTAATTTATTAAAGTAAGGTACAGGCTCTAGTGTTTCTTCATCACGGTAGATACCAACAACACTAATACGTGCACTTGGCATATGCTCTAATACACCGTCCATCATGCCTAAACCCGCACGAAGAATTGGCACTACAGTCACTTTTTTACCTTTTAGTTGATCGATTTCTACTGGGCCATTCCAGCCTTCAATCATCACTTTTTCTGTTTCGAAGTCTGAAGTCGCTTCATACGTTAGTAGGCTGCCAACTTCGGTGGCCAATTCACGAAAACGCTTAGTGCTAATATCACCTTCACGCATAAGACCAATCTTATGTTTAACCAGTGGGTGTTTCACCTCAACGACTTTCATCTCGACTCCTGGGAACTAAATTATAAAAAATAAAAAAATCGCAGCATTATATACCAAGCCAATCGATTGCCGATAGTCTCAAATGCGTAATTGATTAAAATTTAATTGCTACAACAAATTAACGCAAACGTTTGCCTTGCTGTAATAACTGCTGGTATTATATGCTGGTTTTTTACTTTAATACGTTTGAGGGATCATCTGTGAGCAACAAAAACTCTTCTCTTAGTTACAAAGATGCTGGTGTTGATATCGATGCTGGTAATGCGTTAGTTGACCGTATTAAAGGCGTAGTTAAACGCACTCACCGTCCTGAAGTCATGGGGGGCATTGGTGGTTTTGGTGCTTTATGTGCACTTCCTACTAAATACAAAGAACCTGTTTTAGTTTCCGGAACCGATGGCGTCGGCACAAAATTGCGCCTTGCTATGGATTTAAAACAACACGATACCATCGGCATTGATTTAGTTGCTATGTGTGTTAACGATCTTATTGTACAAGGCGCTGAGCCACTATTTTTTCTAGATTATTACGCCACAGGTAAACTTGATATTGATACCGCAGCAAGTGTTGTTGCGGGTATCGGTGAAGGATGTATCCAATCAGGCTGTGCGCTTATTGGTGGTGAAACCGCTGAAATGCCGGGCATGTATCACGGCGAAGATTATGACGTAGCGGGTTTCTGTGTCGGTGTCGTTGAAAAATCAGATATCATTGATGGCTCAAAAGTCAGCGCGGGCGATGCACTGATTGCGGTTGGATCAAGTGGTCCTCACTCAAACGGTTATTCACTAGTACGTAAGATTCTAGAAGTATCTCAAGCCAATCTTAATCAAGAACTTGACGGTAAAACACTGTCTGAGCACTTATTAACTCCAACTAAAATTTATGTAAAATCAGCATTAAAGATGATTGAAAATTGCGATATCCACGCTATTTCTCATATCACTGGTGGTGGTTTCTGGGAAAATATTCCTCGTGTATTACCACAAGGAACCAAAGCCGTTATTGATGGTAATAGCTGGCAATGGCCGACTATTTTTAACTGGCTACAGCAAGCGGGTAATGTCGATACCTATGAAATGTACCGTACTTTCAACTGTGGTGTCGGTTTAGTGATTGCATTACCACAAGCACAAGCTGCACTTGCTATTGAAATTTTACAAGCAGAAGGCGAAATCGCATGGCTACTAGGTAATATTGCTACGGCAGCCGCAGGTGAAGAGCAAGTAGAGATTAACTAAAGCTATGCATAATATCGTTGTCTTAATCTCAGGAAATGGCAGTAATTTACAAGCGATTATTGATAGTTGCACTAATGGCATCATCAAAAATGGCCGTATTGCTGCTGTGATCTCAAATAAAGCCGATGCTTATGGCCTTAAGCGAGCCCAACTTGCTAGCATAGAAACCGCCTCTATCGCGGTAACGAATTACGCCAATCGTCAAGATTATGATCAAGCTTTAATTGAAAAAATTGATACTTATCAGCCAGATGTGATTGTGTTAGCGGGATTTATGCGGATTTTATCTGCGAGTTTCGTCAACTACTATCAAGGAAGAATGCTCAATATTCATCCTTCCTTGTTACCTAAATACGCGGGATTAAACACCCACCAGCGCGCCATAGATGCGGGGGATCACGAACATGGCACCAGTGTCCATTTCGTTACCGAAGAGCTTGATGGTGGCCCCGTTATTTTACAGGCAAAAGTCCCTATTTTTACAACAGACAGTGTCGATGATGTTATTGAGCGTGTACAACGACAAGAACATGATATCTACCCATTAGTTATTCAATGGCTGCTAAGCCAACGATTATCAATGCAAAATGGGTCTGCGGTGTTAGATGGTAATCAACTACCACCACAAGGTTACGCTGCACAATAATCATCATTTGATGCTCACAAAAAAGGCGATCTTATTAAGATCGCCTCTTTATTATCACTGATAAATCAGATCAATTGGGTTTAGCACGCATTAGCGTCTACTGCGATAGTATAGTAAACCGTCTCGCCAAAATGGAATACGCGAAATTCACCTCGTACCATCTTCTGCCAGCTTTCATCGTTCGTTAGAGGCTGAGTTGCAATCACTGTCACTACATCATTCGCCGTTGTTTCACGTTGAAAATCAATTGTTACATCTTCATCAATTAATGATGCTTTACCAAACGGAGCGCGACGAGTGATCCAATGTAAGTTATTGGTACAATAGCTAAGCACATACTCGCCATTACTCAACAGCATGTTATACACACCCAATTTACGCAATGTATCGCAGCACTCTGCAAAATAACCAAATACAGGGGTCATATCTTCCGGTAATACCGGAAAACGCATTTCTAATTGGTTCATTAGCCAACAGAAAGCAATTTCACTGTCAGTATCACCCACAGCTTGATTACGACCTGTTACTAATTGTTCATAACCAGTCAATTGGCCGTTATGAGCAAAAGTCCAATAATTCCCCCAAACTTCACGTGTAAAAGGATGTGTATTTTCTAGACTTACCCCGCCACGGTTAGCTTGTCGAATATGGCTCACAACAGCACGACTTTTTATTGGATATTGTTGTACCAACTCAGCAATACGTGATTTACAGCTTGGATTAGGATCTTTAAAGGTTCGAAAACCTTTCCCTTCATAAAAGGTGATCCCCCACCCATCACGGTGCGGTCCAGTATTACCACCACGCTGCATTAAGCCAGTAAAGCTAAAACAAATATCTGTTGGTACATTGGCACTCATGCCTAATAATTCACACATCTTTATTTCTGCTCTTTACGCTGAATTATGCTCATTTAAAAATCAATAATCGTTAATTGTAGTTTGGTTTATTAACATCCTATCGCCGATTATTTTTCCATTTCTTTTTCAACTAACATAATTAAAATATGAATAATTTTAATATGAATTTCTTGAATACGATCGGCATAGCCAAAATGTGGCACTCGAATTTCAACATCAGCAAGTCCTGCCATTTTACCACCATCTTTACCAGTTAAGGCGATAGTTTTCATTCCCTTAGCTTGCGCTGCTGCAATTGCTTTTAGAATATTGGCAGAGTTACCTGACGTTGATAACCCAAATAACACATCGCCTTTAGCGCCAACCGCTTCTAAATAGCGAGAAAATACATATTCATAACCAAAATCATTGCTGACACAAGATAGGTGGCTCGGATCGGAGATTGCAATCCCAGGATAACCTGGACGATCGTCTCGGTAGCGACCGGTTAATTCTTCTGCAAAATGCATCGCATCACAATGAGAACCACCATTACCGCATGACAATACTTTACCACCTTGCTTAAATGAATCAGCTAACAATTTAGCCGCTGCTTCAATATCAGCCAAGTTTTTGTCGTCATTTAAAAAACGGTTAAGGACGTCAGCGGCATCAGTCAATTCGCTGCGGATCAGATCTTTATACATAAGCTGCTCTCTCAATGTTTTCCATTAAATACAAATCAAGCGAGCAATATGCTCGCTTGATGCTGTAATACATCGTTAATCGCAGTTTACATACAAATAACTTACAGTGTCGACTCTTGATCTGATGCTTTGTCAGAATTAACCACTAAAGTTTGCTGTAATTGCGTAATTGAATGTACTAAATGAAGATTTGTTAGTTCAAATACTCCTGCATGCTCCAATTTACGTTCAACATGCGGTAATACCCCAAGTAAATATACAGGTAAAGCGGATAACCGATCTAGTGCTAATTCAAATGCATGAATCGCGGTAATATCAATGGTTGATACATCACTAAAATCAAGCACAACAGCACGTGTTTCCATTGTTGCATGTTCAATCACAGAGAAGGCTTTTTCACTCGCAGCAAAGAATAACGGCCCATTAATGTCATACACCACCACATCATCACCAAACTTAAGGTGCGGATGTTTATCATGGGTAATAGTAACGGTTGTTAAGCTCGCAATACGTTGAATAAACAGCACGCCAGCTAATAATAAGCCAACAATTACCGCCACCACCATATCAAATGCAACGGTTAGAATAAAACAAGTCATTAAAACAGCAACATCACGACGTGGTGCCACTTTTAAAGTATGCACAAAGTGTGGAGCTTCTGACATGTTCCACGCGACCATGATAAGCAAACCCGCTAAAGCACTCATAGGTACGTAAGATAACGCAGGCGCTAAGACTATCATTGCAGCTAATACAAACAGAGCATGAATAATGCCTGAAATTGGCGAGAAAGCACCTGAACGAATATTGGTTGCCGTACGTGCGATTGCCGCCGTAGCAGGAATACCACCAAAAAAAGGCACGATCATGTTTGCAATACCTTGACCAACCAATTCTGCATTAGGGTTGTGTTTAGTACTGGTCATACCGTCAGCAACAACAGCACACAATAACGATTCAATACAACCTAACATTGCAATCGTTAATGCTGATGGCATCAACTCAATAACTGTTGCCCAGTTAAAAGTATCTGATTGCCATAACGGTAAAAATTGTGGTGCTTCTTGAGGAATACCATGACCAATAATATTACCAATGGTGTAACTAAATTTCTCACCAAGCAATGTAACATGCTCAAGGCTAAAGTGATTTAAAGCCAGCGCTAAAACTGTACCCACAAATAAAGAAACTAAATGAGGTGGAATTCGGGTTTTCAGTTTAGCCCAACCAATAAAGGTCATAATGGTAATAATACCGACCAATGCATCGGCATAATTAATGGTAGAAATAGCATGTGAATAAGCCATTACTTTTTCAGGAAAATGAATTGGGCTACCTAAAACATGTAAACCCAAAAGATCTTTCAGCTGTAAAAACGCAATAACAAAGCCAATACCTGCGGTAAAACCGGTTGTCACGGGGTAAGGGACATACGCCACTAATTGTCCTAACCGAAAAATACCCATCAGTAACAAAATAACCCCAGACATCATTGTCGCAAGCATTAAGCCTGATAATCCGTATTTCTGTGTTATTGGCAATAAGATAACCACAAACGCCGCAGTAGGGCCGGTAATATTAAAACGCGAACCGCCTAATAACGCAGCCAAAAAACCAGCCACGATAACAGTATACAAACCATGCTGGGGAGGAACACCAACTGCGATTGCTAATGCCATACCTAACGGAATAGCCACGATACCAACAGTAATACCTGATACTAAATCGGCACGAAGCTTGGAAAGGGAATATCCCTGTTTCCACGTTTGAGAGAGAGCTTGAAAAATCAACACAACAAAACCCCTGTGCTTATTGCACATAAAAAAATAGGTATTGATGTCAACCCGAAAAGAGGGTCCGGCAGGCAACTGTCAGTCGGAAATCGGGAAAGGCAACAAATGGAAATACCACTCACTTATTACTTGTATAAAAAACACACAGCTGCAATAACGTGAGCAGTATCACAATAGTGCTATATGTTAACGCCTCACTAATAATTCGCAAGTGAAAATCCCCCCCCCCCAATGATCTCGATCAATGCGAGTAAAACCGCAGTATCACGGTTTTTACAATCTCATTGTTAATTAATTGTTGAATTAAATGTTTTACATTTATTTAAAAAATAACTTACAATCAACACCAAGTGGTTAGACCTCTTACCTTGATATTTAAGACTGCCATACTCTAAAAAACTATTACGCAATATTGCACTAAAAAATGACTCAATAACGGGCCTTTTCTAAATGCAATACACTGTGCTGCTATATAATTACGGAGAATCGCTATGCTGACATTTATATACTTAATTAGCTTTATCTGTGTGCTTGGCATCCTCGCCTATCACCGTATATCTCGTCCTATTTTTACCGCTATCATTGCCGCATTGTTAGTGTTAGGAAGCCTAATAAATGTTACAGGAATTATTAGCTGGTTAGCGTTTACCATAATTGCCCTTCCCTTAAATATCGCCATCTTACGTAAAAAATTCATCACTCAATCAGCACTTCAATATTTTAAAAATGTTATGCCTCAAATGTCACAGACTGAAAAAGAAGCGATTGATGCTGGTACGGTATGGTGGGAAGCGGATCTTTTTAGTGGCAACCCCGATTGGAACAAACTTCATGCCATTCAGCCTCCAACCCTAACCTCAGCAGAACAAGCCTTTTTAGATGGCCCAGTGAATGATATTTGCCGTATGGTGAATGATTTCCATATCACTCATGATCTTGCTGATCTGCCACCTGAAGTATGGCAGCAACTTAAACAGCATAAATTTTTTGCAATGATCATTAAAAAGCAATATGGCGGGTTAGAGTTCTCAGCTTATGCGCAATCACTGGTATTACAAAAGTTAACCGGCGTCTCATCGGTCTTATCTTCAACGGTTGGAGTACCAAACTCTTTAGGCCCCGGTGAGTTATTACAGCACTATGGTACTGAAGCACAAAAAGATTATTATTTACCACGTCTAGCCGCGGGTGATGAAATACCTTGTTTTGCCCTCACTAGCCCAGAAGCAGGATCAGACGCTGGTTCTATTCCTGATTTTGGTATCGTCAAAAAAGGGATATGGCAAGGTGAAGAAATACTGGGTATGGAACTGACATGGAATAAGCGCTATATCACCTTAGCCCCAGTCGCCACCGTATTAGGCTTAGCCTTTAAATTATTCGATCCCGACCATCTACTTGGCGATAAAAAAGATATTGGTATCACCTGTGCCTTAATTCCAACCAATATTGATGGTATTAAAATTGGCCGTCGACATTTTCCACTAAATATTCCCTTTCAAAATGGTCCAACCCAAGGCGATAAAATCTTCGTTCCAATTGACTTTATTATTGGCGGCCAAACCATGGCAGGCCAAGGGTGGAAAATGTTAGTTGAATGCTTGTCTGTTGGACGAGGTATTACCTTACCGTCAAACACCACTGGCGGTTTAAAAACAGCCGCAATGGCAACCGGAGCTTATGCGCGTATTCGTCGTCAATTTAAATTACCCATCGGTAAAATGGAAGGCATTGAAGAACCATTAGCGCGAATCGTCGGTAATGCTTATGTACTTGATGCAGCAACAACATTAACTGTTGCTGGTATAGATTTAGGTGAAAAACCTTCAGTTATTTCTGCCATTGTAAAATACCATTGCACTCACCGTAGTCAACGAAGCATTATTGATGCAATGGATATTGTTGGCGGTAAAGGTATTTGCATGGGGCCTTGTAATTTCCTTGCACGAAGTTATCAAGGTGCTCCTATTGCTGTCACCGTTGAAGGCGCGAATATATTAACCCGTTCAATGATCATTTTTGGTCAAGGCGCTATTCGTTGTCACCCTTATGTACTCAATGAAATTAATGCCGCTTATGCCGACGATCCAGAGCGTGCACTTGATCGTTTTGATAGCGCAGTATTTAGCCATATTGGGTTTGTTTTTAGCAATATCGCCCGTAGTTTTTGGTTAGGTTTAACCGATGGCCGAGGTTCATCAACACCACATAAAGATGCAACTCAACGTTATTATCAACAAATGAATCGCTATAGTGCAAACCTTGCATTATTAGCCGATATATCAATGGCAACACTGGGTGGATCACTTAAACGTAAAGAGCGTTTATCGGCCCGTCTTGGAGATGTCTTAAGTCAATTATACTTAGCCTCCGCCACACTAAAACGCTATAGCGACGAAGGCCGACAAGCGGAAGACATTGCGTTAGTACATTGGGGGTTACAAGATGCACTTTATCAAGCAGAAGTCGCCATTGATCATTTCTTAGCTAACTTTCCCAATAAAGTCATTGCGCAAGGATTACAGTTTATTATGCTACCGACAGGATTACGTCGTCGCCAACCCAGTGATGAGTTAGATCACCAACTAGCACGCATAATTCAAACACCATCAGCCACACGAGATCGTATTGGTCGTGGTCAATTTTTAGAAGCAACAGCAAATAATGCGGCAGGAATGATGGAAGTTGCTCTCGTTGATATTCTCGCAGCTGAACCAATTTATGATCGTGTTTGTCAAGCCGCGAAGACACCGTTACCGTTCATGCAATTAGATAAGGTTGCAGCAATAGGATTAGAACTCGGCGTGATCACCACAGAAGAAGCGCAACTACTCCATCGAGCAGAAGCTGGACGGTTAGACACCATCAATGTTGATGACTTTAATCCAACACAATTAGCGATTAACCCGCTTCAAGCCACCCCATAGATTAATAGTGCAGCTTAAATAAGCGCATCATTGTGATGCTCAAAGGAAAAATCCTCTGAGCATCACATGCTTATTTAGGTACAATTAAATCACTCTGAGCGGCACGTTTACGTCGCCATATCAATAATACCACCAGCACACTTATAATGATGACAATATTAGTAACAACAACCCACAATAACCGTTGTTGCTGTTCATTCTGAATAATTAGCCGCTGTTTTGCCTGTTGCTGCGCTAAAGAAGCACTAAAATCAGCAGCGACTTGGGCATAGTTTTGTTGGGATAAACGAAATACTAACTCTCGCTGAGTCAATAAGTCAGTCACATACGCCCAACCTCGCCACCATGCTTTACCTATTTGAGCATCATTAGGCCATGTAAGAACTAAATGTGATTGTTGACGGTGGGAGCTTCGTTGAATAATTCTCGGCTTTTGCTGGGGTTGTTTAACCACCAGATAAGCAGCCAATGATCCCGCAAGCGTTTGATCGGCTTTAGCCTCAATATTAACGCTATGCGAGGTTAATAGTTGATGGCTTTGTACAAATGAGGTCGTGATAGGCGCTGGATAAACAAGCACAGTTTGCTCAACTGCACGTTTAAATACCCCATTAGTTGATGCAATTTCAACACGGTATTTACCCGGTTCAACATCCACATTCAGTGCTACAGTAAAAATACCATCACCCGCAACTTCATCATACTCTTGCCCATCATCTGCAAATTGCCCCACCTCAATTGGTGCCGACTCATTCGATAATATGGACGTCAGCGGATAAAAAACCACCGTCAATTGCACACGATCTAAAAAATCACGTAACAATAATGGCTGTTTATTTTGGGTCAACTGCGCACTAAATTTTAATACTTCTGTTTGATACAACTGTGCGGGTAACGGTTCAGCCTGTAATTGAACATTTGAAATGAATCTAATGCCATTATTTGCCGACACTTTCCCTAAAGCTTGCCATGGCCCCGCCATAGGATGGGTAATCGAAATAATATCCATCCCTTTATCGGTATACCATAACATCGTTTTTGCGTGGCGATCAGCATAATATTTACGTCCATCAGGGGCGACTAATACTACTGACTGGCTCGGTTGCTCACGCGTTACAACAAACGTTATCTGCTTTATCTCAGGATCCACGCGAAAGCGATTATCAAGCCACGTTAATCTCGCTTCTGTTTGTGCCCAAGCACTTGGTATTAATATCCAAGCACAGAGCAGAACGTAGAAAATAAGTAACCATAATCGCCGCAACATAATGCCTCTAAAGCCGCCAAATAACGTCAGTCTTCTTACCTATCAAATCAAGCCTATCTTGATGTGCTGTTAGTTCATCGGCCGTTGCATGGATAACCTTTAACTCTTTTCGCCCACTCACTAAACGTCGAATATTGGTTTCCGTTGTCGAATCATCGTTCCCACTGCTTAAACGTAATGATGTTTGACCACCGGTCATCATCAAATAAACGTCAGCTAAAATCTCGGCATCGAGTAATGCGCCGTGCATCGTACGATGTGAGTTATCAATACCATAACGTGAACATAAAATATCAAGGTTATTTCGTTTACCCGGAAATAGCCTTTTTGCCATTTCTAGGGTATCGGTTACTTGACAAATATCTTCTATTTTTGCAATTGATGCGCCCATCTTATGGAATTCATAATCCATAAAACCGGTATCAAACGATGCGTTATGTGCGACAAGCTCAGCGCCATCAATAAAATCAATAAATTCTTGGTGAATATCTGCATACACAGGTTTATCACGTAAAAATTCATCGGTAATACCGTGGACAGCGATCGCTTCTGGATCAATTTTTCGATCAGGCTTGATATAAACATGGAATGTATTACCGGTTAATTTACGGTTAATGATCTCTACCGCACCAATTTCGACAATTCCGTGGCCTTCATAATGAGGGCCGGTCATGTTCATACCCGTTGTTTCTGTATCAAATACAATTATGCGTTGGTTAGTGGCTTTCATAGTAGTTAATGTGTCAGACTTAAGTTTTTATCTAAGGCAAAACTACCCACAATGATAAAGCAGGTAGAAATTTTCACCGATGGATCGTGTTTAGGTAATCCAGGTCCTGGCGGTTATGGCACAGTATTAAGATACAAACAACACGAAAAAGAGCTAAGTGGTGGATATTTAATGACCACAAATAATCGCATGGAGTTGCTTGCCGCCATTATGGGGCTCGCCAGTTTAAAACAACCATGTCATGTTGATCTTACCACTGACAGTCAATATGTGCGTCAGGGAATTACGCAATGGATACATAATTGGAAAAAAAGAGGTTGGAAAACAGCAGATAAAAAGCCAGTTAAAAATGCCGATCTTTGGCAACAGCTTGATAAAGAAACCCAGCGCCATCAAGTTCAATGGCATTGGGTTAAAGGTCATGCCGGACATCCAGAAAATGAACGTTGTGATGTTTTAGCGCGTACGGGTGCAGAAAATCCAACGCAAGCTGATAACGGTTATCAGCCAAATTAAACTAAGCTTACGAACGCGAAGAGGTTTTGGTGCTTATTTTTTCAGCCTGAGTACGACAATTAATACGCAGCGGTGCCAACTGTCGACGTAATTTCCACGTTGGTTTAATCAGCTTTAATGGACAAGTCCGTTTACGTGCCACAATAAAATATAAACTACCCACCGCAGATAACGGTTCAGATAAAACATGTTCAAGCCATGCAGCACACGCAAGATGCCGAATGGCTGGGACTATCGCAAACGTTTCTTGATACACCACTTCATAATTTAGTAATCGTAACCAATCATTGATTCGAAACGGTAGATACATTTTTCCTGTCCACGGTGCGTGGTTACGATTCCAGGGCAAGAGTCCTCGTAAACCTAATAGGCTAAGAGGATTATTACCACTTAATACCAAGTACCCATCATCAACCATCACGCGATCGATTTCACGTAATAAGCCATGAGGATCTGCCGTATAATCTAATTGATGCATTAATAAACACGCATCAAATGATTTTTCAATGAAGGGTAATTCTAAAGCATCTGCCACAATTGTGCGTTGAGGGCTGAATTTATCAACACAAATTTGATGGTGAATATTACAATGGCTACTGGTCAGCTCTGCACTGAGGCCGCCAAGCTTTAACATATGGTAACCGAACAATTTAGGACACCACTCATCAAGTCGTGTCTGTAATAATTCTGCTACCCATTCACCATTGATCACATTCGACCATGTATAAGGAACTTCAATGTGTGTTACTGTACGCGCTGGCTTCATAAGATACTGCTCAACACTTGATAGGGCTGGAGACAAAATTAATGTTAACTGTTAAAAGCATACCCGCATTTAAAGACAATTACATCTGGCTGATCCAAAGCCCAGACAATCATTGCGTCGTTGTTGACCCTGGGGATGCCACGCCGATTCTTGAGGCAATAGAAAAAGACAATTTAATTCTAGATGCAATCCTGATCACTCACCATCATCATGATCATGTCGGTGGCATCAGTGAACTAAAACGTCGCTTCCCAGCCACCAAAGTCGTTGGTCCCAATGATGAACCCATTCCTGGAATCACTCGCCCAGTAGAGGATGGCGATCAAGTTGATATCTTTGGTGAGCGTTTTATGGTGCTAAGTGTCCCTGGACATACTTTAGGTCATGTTGCTTATGTCGGTGATGAAAAACTATTTTGTGGCGATACATTATTCTCAGCTGGCTGTGGTCGTATTTTTGAAGGCACACCAGCACAAATGTTTAATTCATTACAAAAGATAGCCTCATTACCCGATGAAACTAACATCTATTGTGCTCACGAATACACCGCAGGCAATCTTGCTTTTGCTTTGGTCGCAGAACAAGATAATGCTCACTTGCAACGCTACCGTGACCAAGTGAATCGTCTGCGCGCCAATGGCCAAAGTACCTTACCAACTACCCTTAGTAATGAAAAACTTATTAACCCATTTTTACGTTGTGATCAGCCAAGTATTAAACGCTCCGTTGCTGATAAAGCGTACGATAGCTCGGATATTGAAACATTTGCAGCACTTCGACGCTGGAAAGACGAGTTTTAAGATTTATTCCCTTGTAACCAAGGTGGTTGGGCAAGTATTATCACCAACCATTTTGGCTACAAACGACTGTCATGAAATTCAAAATTCTTTTAGCAAGTGTGCTTGTTATCGCAGGTTGTCAGACAACAAAAGAGACAACACAGGCCGATACTAACCAATCAAAAACTGTCGTTGAGCAACCAACTAATACTTCAGTTAAAACTGTCGTACCGATTATTCCTGTCATCAAAGAAACACAACCTGTTGTGGCGCAACTAACACCTCAACAACAGCAAGATGTATGGAATCGCATTGCGATGCAGATCACCACTAAAATCCCTAACAACAAACATGTTCAATATTACCGTAATTGGTATTTAAAAAACCCTCGTAATCTTGAAATTATTGCTCAACGTGCTCAACCTTTCCTGTACTACATCACGGAACAAGTTGAAAAACGAGGTATGCCACTAGAGCTGGCTCTTTTACCTATTGTAGAGAGCTCTTTTGATCCTCATGCATACTCAAGCATGGCAGCAGCAGGCCTATGGCAAATTATTCCCGACACCGGTCGCCGTTTTGGCTTAAAACAAAATAGTTGGTATGACGGCCGTCGTGATGTGGTTAAATCCACCACCGCTGCACTCAATTTACTAGAATACCTAAACAAAAAATTTAATGGTAATTGGCAGCAAGCACTTGCAGCTTATAACACCGGAGAAGGCCGCGTATTTAATGCGATTCGTAAAAATAAAGCCGCAGGTAAACCAACCGATTATTGGGCGCTTGATTTACCCAATGAAACCAGCAGTTATGTCCCTAAACTGTATGCGGTTGCTGATATTATCATGCACCCTAAAAAATACGGTTTCCACATCGAACCCATCCGTAATAAGCCCGTTATCGCTATCGTAAAACCTGGCGTACAAATGGATCTTACTATTGCGGCAAAATTTGCAGGTATCAGCACCAGTGAATTAAAAGATCTTAACCCAGCCTACCGTCGTGGTGTTACTGTACCGAATGGACTTAATCATCTGTTATTACCGATCAACACGGTTAGTCGTTTTAAGCGTGAATTAGCACAGAATCGTAATGCTAGTATGATTACGCATCATCACCGTGTAAAATCAGGTGAAAGCCTAGGATTAATTGCAAAGCGCTATCACAGCAGCATTAAAGCCATTCAAAAAGTGAATAAGCTTAAAACTACCAATATTCGTATTGGCCAATCACTGACTATTCCAGCATCGCCAATTTCATTGGTCAATCGTCAGCACCTTGCCGCAGTCCATGTGGAAGCGCAGCATTATGTAGTACAGTCAGGTGATAGTTTATGGAACATTGCTCGTAAGCACAAAACTAGCGTAGCAAAACTTAAGCAACATAACAGCCTAAGTAACAATGCAGTGTTACATAAGGGACAACGCTTAAAAGTATCAGCAATAACAGCACCAAAGAAAACCATAGCTAACCATAAAACTATTCATTACAAAGTACGAAATGGGGATAGTTTAAGTGTTATCGCTCAACGTTATGATGTTTCTGTTGCTGAGATTAAAAAATGGAATAATCTAGCTAACAATAAATATATTAAGCAAGGTCAACAACTCAAGTTAATGATTGATCGTCGTAAGGTAAAAGCATGACGCCATCTAAAAATCCAATTGTCGCTGTTATCGATCTTTTTCGTTCCCCAATAGAATGTTTTGCAGCCATCTATGAACGACCGAAATGGGCAATTTTGCCCTATTTAATGATTATTCTTGGTTCATTCATTTTGTGGGGCCGTTACTTTAACCATGTCGATATGCCATGGCTACAACAAACAATACAAGCGCAACTCGGCGACCTTGGTAGTAATACGCCACAAGCTTGGTTAACCCGAGAAGTATTACTTGCCGGTGAAGTGTTTAGTGATATTACAGGCCGAACAGCAGTAATTTTTGTACTGGCGTTATGGTTAAAATTAGCCACTAAAAGCAGCCGCCACCAACATAGCTATGGAAAATGGCTTGCAGCGGCGTGTTTTATTATGTTGCCGTCGTTTATCGGTGATATTGCGAGCTATATTAATATTGTGTTTAACACTAATAATATACTGCCAAATGCTGCTGACCTAAACAGTATTAATGGCCTTTTAAAATTGCCATTAAACAATCGCTGGGCTGCACTAGCGACTACCATGCCGTTATTAGCACCATGGTATATCGCTTTAACTTACACTGCAGTCAGTGCATGGACAGATATTGATCGTGCAAAAGCCATTATTGTCGCAGTGCTGCCTTGGGTGTTAACACTGATTGTATGGCCTTTACTGATTATTTCAGCTTAGTGCATTACTGAGTGAGTTAATTTAAACGTCGCTAACAATGGATTATGATCAGAAGCATCTGTTTTTGGTGCTTCTGATTTCACCAACTGCAAATCACGATAATAAAGGTGATCCAGCGGCTTACCTAGCACTCGAACTCGCTGATCATTGTGGTACCGCACCTCTTTTAGACCCAATGAATGCGCAAAAGCTCGTACCACTTTAATTCGTGCTTTACGCCATGTATTAAAATCGCCCGCTAATATAATTGGCCCTTGGTGTTGTTCTAATACCGTTTTTAAACTCTCTAATTGCTGCTGATATTCATTTAAGCCAATGGCAAAATTAACCCCATGAAGGTTAACCACCGCAAGAGTTTGACCATCAGATAGTGTAAATTGCGATAATAACGCAGATTTAGGCAAGCGTAACCATGGTTCCATTGCCAAATAAGCACATGTTTGACGTGAAGATACCCGCGATAAATTCATCACACCCGCTGGTGTATCAAGAAAGCGAAATGCATTAGCCATTCTCACTTGCCAATGATTAGCATCTAAATAATTTTTCAGATCAGTGTTTAAACTCGCTTCTTGCAATAACACCAAATCACTTTTCTGAGTAAACCCTTCTAATGCTTGACGCCAATTAGGACGTTGTTGCTTATAGATATTCCATACAGCAACGGTCAGTACGCCATTATTATCGAGCGGTGGCGCAATTTCACTTTCAATACAACGATAAGTGAAATGTGGGGCAAAAACTTCATTGGTCACTTCAGGTTGCATTGTTACATCAAACGATGAATTAAATGCCCCTAACCCCAACGCGCCAGCCACGACACCTAAACCAGCAACCACTTTTGTTTTTGTTCTGCGTGCCATAATAGCGCCTACATAGACAACTTAGCCCATTAGATTAATGGGCTAATGTCATCATAAAATTAAAAAGAATAAATCAGAGACAGGAATAATTATGGCTTAATAATGCTTACCATTATCGTAATATGCTGAAGGTGTCAGCGCTGTAAAAATAACGGCTACATCTTGATTATTATCCTCAACCGTAGTCCTTATAGCAGCAGTAATCACTGCAGCAACATTATCTTGAGCCTCTTGACCACGATCAAACCAAAACACTTCAATAAACGGGTAAGCATCAGACACTTCACCATCAAAGATAAATGAAGCGGGAATATGTTCTAATGTAAAATCTTCACGAGGGCATTCCATTAATGGCTGTAAATCATCAACTAACGCTGTTGATAGCAGCTTTACGGTATCAAATGCAATCGCACGAAAACGAAGATGTGGCATAAAAACTCCCAAAAATTGACTATTTACTCTACTACATTACCACTTAATATCATCCGATCTCGACTTTTTATTCTTCGCAATCATTGCATCTATCTTTAGCTATAACTCTTATTATTGATATAGCACATATTAGTAACTATATTTAGAACTCTACTACTCATATGCTACACATATAACCTGTTTTTTTAACTGTTAAAATAATTTGGGTATTTCAATATGTTAACAACTACGACTTTACGATTACTTATCAAAAAATCAATAATGCTAGTCAATAAAGGATTATTAATTGGACTATTACTACCATTTTCAGTTATCGCTAATGCTGAAAATTATAAAGAAAGTTATGATTATATTGTCGTTGGTGCAGGGGCTGGCGGTGGTCCATTAGCCTCAAGTCTAGCCGAACGCGGATACACTGTCTTACTCATTGAAGCGGGTGAACTCAGAGCAGAAGACAAAGACTTTATGGATGTTCCCGCCTTACATGTTAAAGCGAGTGAACATCCAAGATTATCTTGGCAATATTTCATCAATCATTACAGTGATCCCAACCGAAATAAATCAGACAGCAAACATTGTCCACAAAAATCAGGTTGCCCTAACGGCTCAAACGGGATTTTTTACCCTAGAGGATCCACAATTGGGGGATCAACTGCAGTCAATGCCATGATATCCGTCATTCCACACAACAGTGATTGGGATAACATAGCCACAATTACGGGTGATGATTCTTGGTCAGCAAACAATATGCACCACTACCTCACCAAAGTTGAACGTAACCTTTACGGTAAAAATGAGTACAGTGGTCATGGTCGTCAAGGTTGGTTACCGATCAGCCATAATGCGCTATTAACACCAAATCAAAACGGACAATTACATTCTCCTTTATCTCCTGCGGTTAAATCGAGCTATTTAGATATTTTTGCGGGTGCAGCCAAACAAGCAGATAAAGGAAAAGCCGATCATCCAAGTTTTTTATTTCCATTTAAAGATATAAATAGACTTCGTAACGACAATGAACCGGAAGGTTTATATCAAATTCCTGTTGCCGTTGATGAGCGTGGACGGAGATCTGGGGTTGCGGGTCGTATTCTTTCCACCATTGAAGCTGGGTACCCGTTAACGCTAAAAACAAAAACATTAGCAACAAAAGTCATCATGGTTAATACAAACAACACGCTTCAAAAAGCAGAAGGTGTAGAAGTTTTACACGGCACTAATTTATATAGAGCTGATAGACACTCCACAAGAACAATTGCGCCAGATCCAACCTACTATCGAGCTAACAAAGAAGTTATTTTATCCGCTGGTGCATTTAATACCCCACAACTTCTCATGCTATCCGGTATTGGCGACCAACATGAATTACAAAAACACGGTATTACCGTAAAAGTAAATCTACCTGGAGTGGGAAAAAATCTACAAGATCGTTATGAAATCCCCTTAGTGTTTGAAAAAAGACGTCGCTTTTGGATTTTTGATTTTGGACCTAAAAACTTCCCTGCATTAACTGACTGTAACTTTAATCCATACCATAAAGATAATTGTCATCATGATTGGGAGTACAATCAAAAAGGCGTTTACACCCAACCAGGCGCCTTAATCAGTATGGTGACAAAATCTCAACGCTATGACCGTCGAGGTAATACTAAAGCGATAAATCATGCCATCAATCAATTAGATCCTGATTTATACATGTTTGCCATCGGTGGAACATTCAAAGGTTATTACCCCGGTTACAGCGAAGATACTTTTGATCCCGATAATCAATACACATGGTTATTATTAAAAGGTCATAGTAACAATAGAGGTATCGTATCGCTACGAAGTGCTGATCCACTTGATACACCAATAATAAACTTTAAATATTTTGGTGATCCTCAAGCAGGAGTTATGCCGAGCAATGAGCATTACGATGATCTTGAAGCTATAATGAAAGGCGTTAAATTAATCAGAAAAACAGCACATAACTCAACAAAAATAACCTTTAATAAAGTATTCCATAAAGAAGTATGGCCGGGGAAACATATCAATACTGATAGAGAGATTCAGAACTTTATTATGAATGAATCATGGGGGCATCATGCTTCTTGTACGGCAAAAATTGGGACTATCAATGATCCTATGGCGGTCTTGGATAGCAATTTCAAGGTACATGGAACAGAGGCTCTTCGGGTTGTGGATGCGAGTGTTTTCCCCAAAATACCCGGATTCTTCCCTGCTATTGCGATTTATATGCTGAGCGAGAAAGCTGCTGACGTTATTGCTCAAGATGCTTTAAATTATTAATCAGCATCACCGTCATATTTCTTTAATATGGCTAGGGATTACGATATTCGAACTCCCAACACGCGCTGATTTTCAGAATGGCGAATCCGCTGATCTGTCAGTAAGAACTATATTCATAAATTACAGATAGCAAAAAGGCTCATACCTTTCGATATGAGCCTTCTTTAAGATGGCAGGGGTTACGATACTCGAACGCCCAACACGCGCTGATTTTCGGAATGGCGAATCCGCTGCTCTGCCAGTTAACATTCCACACACTCGATCATAATAATACAAACGTAAAAAAGCCCCGACATTACTGTTGAGGCTTTCTTGAAGATGGCAGGGGTGGAGAGATTCGAACTCCCAACACGCGGATTTGGAATCCGCTGCTCTGCCAGTTGGAGCTACACCCCTGTAGTTATTTTAAAGACTTAACTGTGTCTTAAATAAATGGCGGAGTGGACGGGACTCGAACCCGCGACCCCCGGCGTGACA
>NZ_CAMRAN010000042.1 GCF_947039875.1 uncultured Photobacterium sp. | reverse complement strand
GTATTAGGTATTAGGTATTAGGTATTAGGTATTAGGTATTAGGTATTAGGTATTAGGTATTATATCCGGCTAATAATGATTAGCCGAATATTTATTATGCTGGTTTATAGCATACCACTAGGCTGGAACAATGCCTTTAAGCGTTTGGTAATAATTAAACGTGATACAGTAAATAAGCCTTCAACAGTACGTTGGTGAAGACGGAAAATGGTATCGTAGAGACGACGAATAATACGACCTTTAAAGACTAACTTATTTGCCATTTTTGATTGTGGGGCAAATGAACCAACTGCAAAGTGGTGGCCAACAGCGACAACCATACCACCATCTTTGAATTCAAAATCAGTCAGTTCTTTACCGCGTAATAAATTGGTTAAGCTTTTCGCTAAGTGGACTGCTGCGCGGTTTGCTGCTTGGGCTTTCGGTGGTACAAAACTACCGTCAGCTTGTGGAATTGATGCGCAATCGCCTAAAGAGAATATACAGCTATCAATCGTTGTGGTTAGGTTCGGATTAACCAAAATCTGGTTCATGCGATTATATTCTAAACCACCAATACCGTTTAACCAATCTGGTGCTTTTACACCCGCAGCCCAAAATTGAATATCAGCGTCTAATGCTTGATTGTCAGCAGTAACCATACCATGATCAGAAACTTCACTGATACGAGTATTAAGCAGTACATTAATATTGGTACGTTTTAGTTCTTTTAATACTTTTTCTGACATTTTTAGTGGGCTATTTGGTAGCACACGATCTGCAGCTTCAATTAAGTTAATGGTCAGTTTTGCTGCGTTGTAGCGTTGTAGCTTATTACTTACTCGTGCAAGCTCTGCTGCAAGTTCAACGCCTGTCGCACCTGCTCCTACAATATTTACAGTACGCTCATTACCTTCACGTAACAATTGACTGATTTTGTGCCATGCATGACGTGCTTGGCTCGCAGAGTCAAGGAAAATACAGTTATCACGAGCGCCTGTCGTATTAAAATCATTACTTACAGCACCAATAGCAACAACAAGGTAATCGTATTTTACCATTGCTTCTGCACCATTATTACGACGAACAGCAAGCATTTTATTTTCACGATCTATATCAGTCATTGCTGCTTGATAATGTTGGTAGCCGTTGTTTGCACCGTGAGTGAAATAGCAAACTGCATCTAGCTCACGATCAAAAGTACCTGCGGCAATTTCATGTAAACGTGGTTTCCAATAGTGATCTGTTTCTGGTTCAACCAAAATGATTTCATGTTCTTTACGATTAGCTTTGGCTAACAATGTAGATAGTTCTATACCGGCAGCACCGCCACCTACAATAACGATTCGTGACATAACGAATACCTCAAAAAGTGAACCCTAGATATCATTCTCAGGGGATGGTCTTCCCATCATTAAAGTTATGAGCTGATCCGTTGCTACAAAATGACTTTTTATTAGCCACAACACACAGGGCGGCTACCTGATATCTTATGCGCAATAAATTTCTTTGATATAAGACAATTAAATTAGTCAAAATTCAAGTTGTGTGAACTAAATACGGGTATTTATTTTTAAAGTATCTCTCTTGTGCCAATAGTGACCATTATATTGTGTGCTTATTTAATGGCAATGCCGATTAAAACAAATAACTTTTACCATTTGGTAATAATTTGTTGTAATAAGAGATTGTTGGAAAGCATGGTGGAGGTAAATCACTCATAAAATAAAGCGATTTACATCTGCAATTTATATGCATAACTATACATTTAAGAGGGTAGGTAAGGGGGAAGTATGGCTGATTTGATAAAGGTCGTTATTCTTACATTATAAGAATAAAGGGATGTTAGGAAAATAGCATGAGCAGAGAAACTCATGCTAAATGGTAATAACTTAAAATGATTCAATGCTAGTGAATTGACCTTGAAGCCAGTGGATTGCAGGGCTTAATTGGGAACCAATAGGGTAAATAAGAGACGCTGACCATACATTACTGGTGATTTTACTAAATGAAAGATTAAGTTTTTTCACTAGTTCATTTTTAAGATCGTGTTGTAATACAAAATCAGGTAAGCAGCAGATACCAATGTCTTCACGGCATAAGGATAAAATCGTGTGGATATCTTCGACATGCCATAATTGTAATGCCGCTTTTGCTTCTTCAAATGGTAATGAATCTAAAGAGGCAGGGATTAATAGACGCTGTTGACAGAAGTCTTGATAACTTAATACTGTTGCTCCGTCATTAAATTTATCAAGGTAAGATTGAGTAGCAACCCAACTGATATTGATATTGAATGCTTGGGTGTATTCTAGGTTAATTTTATTTTCGTGCTCAAAGATACCCAGTGCAATATCAAGGTTTTTAGCTTTGATCTCTTCTGCTAAACGCTTACTATTTTGTTGCATAATAAACAATTCAATATTAGGTAGATCAGATGATAATCTTTTGATTATTGATAGAATTTTGTCATTGCAAACCAGTGGATCGATACCGACCTTTATTTTTACATCATTCATATGATGTATAGATAAAGAACGCTCAAGAAACGTTTGATATTGTGCCATCATTATTTTTGCATTCTTGAGTACATGCTCTCCTTTTTCAGTGAGGCGAGGGCATTTACTTGAACGGTCAAATACTTGAAATCCTAAGTCAGCTTCAAAATTTTGGATAGTAAGGCTAACTGCCGCTTGAGTTTTATTCAGCTGTCGTGCTGCAGCACTAAACGAACCATATTCAGCAGCAGCTATAAATGAGCTAAGAGTTTCAATCTTTATATTCATTATTTAGTGATTTATCTTAATTTATTATTATGGATGTAGGTTATTCCTTATCGAACTACATAAGAATGACTACAAGGATATGCCTTTAATATAACTAAAACCTATATAATAACAACTATAAATTAATTTATAGGATTAAAAATATACTTGTATACTAACAAGAAATTAACTTATGAATTTAGTAATAAAGCCACTAATGTTCGATAAGCTAGCTAGGCCCATAATAATCACAATAGTGACGCCAATTGCGCTCAGATAAAATGGGTGTTTGTAATCACCAACAATTTTTTTCTGTCGCGTAGCTGCCAGCATAGTGGCGAGTACTATTGGTAGAATAACGCTGTTAACAAGACCTGCTAACATCAGTAATAAAATTGGCATATTCATCAGTACAGTTCCTAACGTTGTGAAGATTATAAATCCAACACACCATGCTTTTTCATTACGAGCAACAATAGGAAAAAGAGTTTTTATAAGTGATATTGCCATGTATGAATTACCTACCACCGAGGTAATTGAGGCAACAAATAATACAAGTCCAAAGATAAAGTAGCCAATATCACCTGCTCCGTGGCGGAATGCATCTGCTGCAGGGTTGGCTGGATCTAATGTTACACCCGTTGTGATGATACCTAACACCGCACAAAATAATAAAATACGAATAATTACGGCAATTGATATCCCAGCCCATGCAGCTTTAGTAACGATTTTCGTATTTTCTATACCTTGTAATTTAACATCAATTAAACGTTGAGCACCGGTATAATAACCGCCAACAGCACCACCAACGATGGTTAATGTTGGTAACAATAAATTAGAAAAATCAGAGGGAGCGACTGCTGCTAAGACTGTTGGTGTAAAAGGGGGTAAGTTAGTAAGAGCAACATAGGCAATGAGTACAATCATTAATAGCCCTAAGTAACGCGCCATTTGATCCATTCGTTTTGATGCATTATGGATAATAAATAGCAGGCTACCTATAATACCCGTAAAAATAGCGCCCCACGTAGTGTCTAGTCCCATTAGAACATTCATGCCTAATGCTGAACCACTAACGTTTCCAAAGTTGAAGGCAACGGCGCCAAGTGCTAACAGAATACCAATGATGTATCCCATACCTGGTGCAACTTTATTGGCAATATCTTGAATACGTAAACCTGAAACACCAACGATACGCCATAGATTCATTACTATACCAAAGGTAATAAACATGGAAGCAAAAACAGGGAAAGCCATGTCAATATTATAGATATTGGTAAATACCGCGGTTTGCGTTAAAAATCCAGGTCCGACAGAAGTTGTTGCCATTAAAAAAGCAACGCTTAAAATCGCTTTGTTTTGCCAATTAGCGTGGGGAGGGGAGGTATTAGTCGTTAATGTGTTAGTTTGCATAATCAATCCCATAATCAAAGTCTCTCATATTTATAAAAATAGAAAGACAACTGATGAGGATCAGCTGTGCAGTTGTTGTATGTTTTTTTATGTAAAATCAACCAAATGTAATCGATTGCTTTATTTGGTGCGGATAATAAAGAGAGTCTTAGGTATTGTCAATCATGTTTTTTAAATAGATAAAAAAAGCTTTATTAGCATCAAATAATAAAGCTTTAAGGAATATGTATTAGAGGTTATTTCTCTGTGGTATGAATGGCTGCTTTTAGATCATCAGGATTTAAATCTGCACGATCAAATTCTTGAGATGCAGGCATACGTAAATGGAAATCTTTGAAGATTTCAATTTCAGCTGTACCTTCTGTCAAAATGAAGTCACTCACATGACCACCTTGAGTACGATCATCGCTAATGAAATGGAAGTGGAATCCCGGAACATTAATACCGATCATGTATTCAGGAATTTTAAAACCAATCATTACACCGGAAACATGGGTCATTTCTGCGATAGGTTGATGTTTTACGACTTCCACCATTGGTGGGTAAGGACGGTGCTGTGCTGGTACTGTACGCGTTTTAACGTATGAAAACTTTCCTGTTAAACGGATCGCATTAATAGCATTGTTAGCAACAACGTCGCTTTCTAGGCATGCTTCAAATTCTGCTTTAGTTAGCTCAATTAGACTTATTTTTTCAGTTGGTTCAAAGTTAACAACTGATGCAAAAGGCGTCGTAATATCATGATTAACTAAGTGCACTTCACCCGCGCTAGTTAGTTGGTATACGTCATCACCTAGTACGACCATCTCACCGTCAAGGTCATTGAAAGTACCAATACCAAAGTTGCCATGATTAAGTAGTTGACCAATTGTAAAATCACCTTGATATAAACCGGCAATTAAGGCACTCATCATTGAAGTTTGGTAAAACGTTTTTTCGCTATGTTGGTGGCTCATGATGCTTTCCTATTAATCTTGTTGGCAAGGGTGTAGTTGATCAAGTAGACGGCTGTTATCGCGGTAATCAACATTAACGTTAACTAATACAGGACCACTTAATGCCATTGCTTTACGTAGTACGGGTTCAATATCATCAGCGGTATTTATTGCTAAACCATACGCACCAAAACTTTCTGCATATTTGACAATATCTGGACCCATAAAGCTAACGGCACTTTCACGACCATATTTTTTAAGTTGTTGAATTTTAACCATGTCATAGCTGTGATCTGTCCAAACAAAGTGAACAATATTACATTTATGACGAACTGCAGTTGCCAATTCCATCGATGAAAATAAGAAGCCACCATCACCAGACATTGAAATAACTTTTTCATTTGGTGTCAGTAGTGATGCCGCTATAGCCCAAGGTAAAGCAACACCTAATGTTTGTTGACCGTTGCTGAACAACAAGCGGCGTGGTTCAAAAGAGTGGAAGTAACGCGCCATCCAAATATAGATAGAGCCTACATCACAACATACTGTAGTATCGTCACTTACAAACTGGCGTAAGTCATGAACAAAACGTAATGGATGGACACCTATTGATGATGTTTTATTAACACCCATGCGCATAATCTGTTGTAGGTCTTGACGTAAATCTTGAAACTTTTGATTATTTTCAAGTGATTCACGTTGATCTAATTCAGCAGCAATAGAAGCAACAGAGACCGCAAGATCACCAACGACTTCTGATACAGGGTTATAGCTAGCTTCTAAATCAGCTTGTTGATAACCCACATGGATAATCGGTGTTTTACCATCTTTATTCCATAAGATTGGATCGTATTCAATTGGACTATAACCAATAGTAATAATTAAATCAGCATTGTTTAATGCAATATCACCCGGTTGGTTTTTAAATAAACCCACACGACCAAGAAAACAATCATATAAATTATGTGAAATGACACCTGCAGCAGCAAAAGTATTTACCACGGCAATTTTAGTTTGTTCAAGTAATTGACGAATAGCACCTGTAACAAAAGGCTGACTCGCATCCATTCCTAATAATAATACTGGATTTTTAGCTGCGTTAATAAGATCGGCCGCTTGACGGATAGCTTGTGGGTGGGCACCACCAAATAAAATTGGTTTTGGTTGTTGTACTGGAATAAAAGGGATTTGGTTGGTTAGTACATCCTGAGGAAGGCTAACAAAACTTGCCCCTTGAGTTGGTTGCTCTGAAATACGAAATGCTTTATGCACGACATCAGGTACAGAAGCACTGTCCATTACTTCAGCAGAAAACTTAGTAATAGGATTAAACAGAGAACGAGTATCCATCGATTGGTGCGTATTATGGGAATACATCGAAAGGGGAACCGCACCAGCAAGTGCAACAACTGGATCACCTTCACTATTTGCCGTAGCAACACCAGTCACGAGATTTGATGCGCCAGGACCTGAGGTTGCAAGACAAACACCAGCTTTGCCTGTTAAACGACCTGTTGCGGCTGCCATGAAAGCTGCGTTTTGTTCGTGGTGACAAATAATGATTTCAGGACCGTTATCACATACGGCATCAAATACAGCATCGATTTTAGCACCAGGAATACCAAAAATATGGGGAACGTCATGTGCCTTTAGGGTTTCAACGACAAGTTCTGCGCCAGAAATGGTTTTATTTGACATATAAGCCTCATGGTTATAGTTGTTGATCGGCTCAGGACATGTTTTCGCTAAATGGAATTTAATGTGATGAGTAGCATAAAATCTAAATTATTTATCATACAAATAAAAGAGGCTAAAATTGGAAGTTAATTTTACTTATTTAATTAATAGCAGTTGAATTGATTGCACAGTAGTGGAGAGGTAGTTATTAATGTAGATTTTTTTGAGGTTAAAGAGATTGATTTTTATAATTAAAAATTGCAGAGCCACTAAAAGTAGCCCTGCAATTAACACCATTGCTACAACATAATGTTGGCAATTAATGCTGATAAAATACTAACTAAAGTTGAACCATAAAGTAGGCGTAAGCCAAAACGGGCAACCATATTACCTTTTTCTTCATTCACGCCTTTAACTGCACCAGCAATAATACCAATAGAACTGAAGTTAGCGAATGACACGAGGAAGATTGAAACGGTACCAACAGTGTGTGCAGATAAACTACCGACTTGTTTTTGAAGATCCATCATTGCAACGAATTCATTCGTCACAAGTTTGGTTGCCATAATACTGCCTGCTTGTAATGCTTCATGAGCAGGAACGCCCATTAACCATGCAACAGGGTAGAACAAGTAACCAATTAAGTTTTGAAAACTGATGCCAAATGCAGCACTAAAGCCAGCGTTAATCATTGAAATTAGAGCAATGAAACCGATAAGCATTGCCGCTACAATCACTGCGACTTTAAAGCCCATTAAAATATATTCGCCAAGCATTTCAAAGAAAGTCAGTGTTTCACCGCTTTCTTCTGCCATCATTTCATCAATATCCATCTCTGCTTCGTGATCGTAAGGATTGATAATAGATAGAATAATGAAGGTGCTGAACATGTTTAAAAACAATGCCGCAACAACATATTTTGGGTCGATGAGCTTCATGTATGAGCCAACGATAGACATAGAAACCGTTGACATTGCCGTCGCTGCAAGGGTGTACATACGACGCTCAGACATTCCGCCTAAAATATTTTTATAAGTAATAAAGTTTTCAGACTGACCAACCATTAATGCACTGATTGCATTGAATGATTCTAGTTTTCCCATACCATTGACTTTAGATAATAAGAAGCCTAATGCTTTGATTATGTAAGGTAATACTTTGATATGTTGTAGAATACCAATTAATGCAGAGATGAAAACAATCGGCATTAATACACTAAGGAAGAAGTTAAAATCATTGTTATTCGATAAATTACCGAATACAAAATTAGTACCATCACTTGCAAATGAGAGTAAGCCATTAAATGCCTCTGCAAATTCTTTCACAATACCTGTACCAGCAGATGAGTTGAGAAGGAAGTAAGCAAGTGCCAATTCTATTATAAGTAGTTGAATAATATAGCGATATTTGATGTTCTTTCGGTTGTTACTGGCAAGTAAAGCTAATGCTGCAATAACGACTAACCCGAGTATAAAGTGTAAATAGACCATATTAGATTGCGCTCAGTGTGATTATCATCTGTTTATGTATGTATGCTGAATGATTTCATTCTTCGATAAAGTGATATATATCGCATTTTTAATCCAGTAGTTTTTTTTGTGATTGACAATAACTAATTTTCCACGTTTGCGCAATCGCTTGCTATTTGTTTGAATATGATGATAAAAATAATGATGATGACGGATGTGCGTAATAGAATTCGCTATGTTTTGTGATTTATTTCAAGTTATTTGATTGAAGTGTTTATATTTATTAAATTAGTATGGTCTATTATGAAACATATTTGTTGGAATTAAGTATATTCTGTTTTGGTGTTTGCGCATCAATATGAATTTATAGCATTAATATTAAAATGTAATATTGGAAATATGAGTAATGATTGCGACTGGCATTAATTTACATTATCAATAGATAATAGAATGATATTTACTCTATTAATCTTGTTACAGGTGCTGTAATGAAAAAATCATCTAAAAATCGTAAATTATGGTATTTCCATAAGCATGATCGTCGAACTAAGCATTTATCATTACCTAATTTAAAATCATAAATCACCACGATGCATAAAGTCATGGTGATTATTGATAGTTATGTCGGCGAGTAAGCTATTTAAATAATACCGGAGCATCAAATCGATACGGTGGAATAAATGGGCGAATACCTGAATCACGAAAACGTTGTAGTTTCATGATTTGCTTATAAACAATGAAATAGCGATTGATGTTATTCACATAGACAATTGGTTGTGATCCAATATGTTTACGGGTAATAAGTTCAACATTATTAAACCAAACATTAGGGTTATAACCTTGTTCTTTGGCATAACGACGCATTTTATTGATATTACCAGGGCCTGCATTGTAAGCGGCAAGAGAGAGATATATTTTATTATCATAATCTATTTCATCACTACTAAAATATTGATCTTGTAGATAACGCATATATTTTACACCTGCGTGAATATTATTTTTTGATGTATATATATTGGGAATATCTACATTGGGATCACGCGCAGTGCTGGGTAGTACCTGCATAATACCGACGGCACCTTTGTTTGATACTTTATGTTGATTAAGTCCTGACTCCTGGAAGCCTTGTGCCATTAACATTAAATAGTCAAAATCATATTGTTTTGAATAGCGAAAGAAAATATGCGATAAACTTTCCATTTTATCGATATTATTAGAATCAAGTAGCGTATTAAGCCAGCGATGATTTTCAAGGTATTTACGGTAGATAAGATTACCAATTAATGTTCCTTCTTTGACTGTATCAATATAGTGATTAACCAGAGCCATCAGTTTAGGACTGTCTTTACGCATTGCCCAAGCTATTTGACCATTATTACGTAAAACAAAATGATCATTAACACGGATATTTTTCAGTATTGGTTGCCATATTTTTATTTTATGATCATCAATGACTGTTGTATTGAGTAGATCTAAGTTTATGAGCTCTAATAATTCATAGTCTTGTAGTGTTTCATCAACAAATAATATTGATGCTGGCGGTAAGTTTTGCATGCGTAATTTACTATTAATTTTGAGCAAACTTTGATAGTAACTCGAACTTTTTCTTACCCAGATTGTTTTACCACTTAGATCTGTTACCTTGTTAAAAGGAGATTGCTTATTATTATTAATAAGTACTTCTGAAATGTCGCTCAGTATAGGTTGACTAAAAGCGACCTGTTTTTTACGTTCAGTTGTTATTGTAATATTGGCAATGGCTAAGTCACCTAAGCCTTTAACGATATAAGGTAACAATTTATCTCGATGTACAGGAATAATTTGTAAGTGTATCTTTGGGTGTTTTTTATGAATATCTTGCTCAAAATGTTGTAATAAATCCGCAATAATGCCTTTAGTAATACCATCCTCTATATAGAAAAAGCCAAGATCAGCTGCCACCAATACCCGCAATACCCGTTTTTTTTCCAATTCAGCTAAATCACCAACATATTCTGAACCACTGAGGGGGGCAAGTTGAACGGCATGAGTATGAAAACTTACTAATAGTAAACATAAAGCAGCAAGTCCATGTTTATATTTCATTAAATGTGGAATATTAATCATTATTTATCTGCCATACCGAAGTAAACGGAATTAATAAGTTTAATATTAATTATGGTTGATAATGGTAGAAATTGCTTATTTATATCAGGTCTATATATGATTTATTCTTATTTTTTATATCATTAAATATAATGATAGCATGGTGATATTTTATCTATGGGTGGTATTGGTCAGGATCAAGTATACGCAAAGATGGTGTGATTTATAAAATAGAGCGAAAAGGACTCAACCAATAGCAGAGAAAACACCTCTCAATAAAGTATTAATTGCTACTCTTAATATACAAAAGCCACTAGATACGGGTGAATAGCAATGAATTATCTGTTATTCTGCGCTAATAATTTCGCTGTGATTATTACAACCACAGCATACTAAATTGGATAAATTGTGACTAATAACGATGTTTTGCGCCGTGTTCGCTATACTTTTGATTTAAATGATAGCGAGATGATCGCTATTTTTGCTGCTGCTGATTGTGAAGTAACGCGTGAGCAAGTTTGCAGCTGGTTAAAAGCTGACGATGCTGAAGGTTATAAAAGTTGTTCTGATGAACAAGTTGCTACTTTCTTAAATGGTTTTATTAATCAAAAGCGCGGCAAAAAAGAAGGCGTTCAGCCTGCACCAGAGCAGAAAATCACAAATAATATTATTTTTAAAAAATTACAAATTGCACTAAATCTAAAAGCAGAAGAAGTGCTTGATTTATTGAAGTTAGTTGATTTTCGTTTAAGCAAGCATGAATTAAGTGCTTTTTTCCGTAAAGTGGATCATAAACACTACCGTGAGTGTAAAGATCAAGTATTGCGTAACTTTTTACAAGCACTACAGATCAATCTTCGTGGTGTTGAATCATTAGAAGAAACGACTGACGAGAAGTAATTGTCTTCGTTGTAAATAAATATTAAAAGCAGCTTCTATTGAAGCTGCTTTTTTATTGGCTGTGATTATCTTCTTCGTTACAACGTAATTGCTTTCGTCATTCCAGCTTCAGGGTGCCCCGGCATATTGCAAGAAAGTTCAACATTTTTATCACCGTGGAAATGCCATAAAATGTGTTTCGCTTTGCCTGGTGCAACGGTGATGCTGCTGCCATCATCGTGATTATGTTCATGATCACGGTGATCCATTTTAACCATCATTTTTCGATGTTTTACTTGTTCTTTGGCTGAGCCAATAGTGAAATTATGATCCATTTTCCCTGTATTCATAACCACAAATTGTACTACGTCGTTAGGTTTGATATCGACAGGCTGTTTGAAGGTGATTTTCATATCATCCGAGAGAATGACGTATGCCACTTTATCGGGCTTTGAACCTGTAGCGGGCATACCTACATCAGACATATTTTTCATATTCATCATCTGATGGTCCATTTTACTATGATCCATGGTTGAGTGATCCATAGCTGCCATAGTCGTTGGCGTTGTAAAAGCTAATATTAAAGTAAGCAGTGTTTTTTTCATAACTCATTCCTTTGTGATTGAAGATGAATTAATTACAGTTGTGCTAAGTTCACGGCTTTTCCAAAGCTTGAAGGTGGCTGGTAATACTAATAACGTCAGTAACAGTGCAGATGCCATTCCGCCAATCATTGGTGCGGCAATACGTTGCATGACTTCAGAGCCCGTACCTGAACCATACATTATTGGAATTAAACCAATGATAACGGTCAGTACGGTCATCATTACAGGACGAACACGTAACCCTGCACCGTCACTGATCGCTTGTTGTAAATCATCCGCTGTTAATGGACGTTGTTGTTCTTGAGCATCTTGTTTTTTAAAGGCCCATGACTGATTTAAGTACACCAACATAATCACGCCAATTTCAACCGCGACACCGGAGAGCGCAATAAAGCCCACGCCAACGGCAATTGAAAAATTAAACCCAAGTATGAGCATCAACCATAAACCTCCCACCATCGCTAATGGCAGGGTTGCCATAATAATGAAGACCTCTTGTACGCGGCGGAAACTGAAATAAAGCAGCAGCATAATAATGGCAAGAGTAATTGGGGTAACAATACTCAAACGGGCTTTTGCGCGTTCCATATATTCATATTGTCCTGACCATGCCAATGAATAACCTGCGGGCAGTTTTAATTGTTTCGTAACTACTTGTTGTGCTTCGGTAACGTAAGAACCTAAATCTCGTTGATCAATATCGACAAAAACCCATCCATTTGGACGTGCATTTTCAGTTTTGATCATTGGTGGTCCATCTTCGTAACGAATATCCGCAACATCAGCCAATGCGATACGGGCACCATTGGGGGTAATTAACGGCAGATTTTGCAATTTAACCGCTGAATCACGGTAAGATTGTGGGTAACGTACATTAATAGGATAACGTTCTAAGCCTTCAATGGTTTCACCCACGTTCATTCCACCAACAGCGGTCGAAACTATCTGTTGAATATCTTTAATAGCTAATCCATACCGTGCTGCTTGGCGGCGATTAATATCAACCGTGATATAGCGGCCTCCTGCAACGCGCTCGGCATAAACCGAGGTAGTACCTTTGATATTATTTAAAATAGGCTCAAGTTCTGCACCGATCTTTTCGATAACTTTTAGGTCTGGGCCTGCGATTTTGATCCCAATAGGTGTTTTGATACCTGTCGCTAACATATCAATACGGGTTTTGATCGGCATTACCCATGCGTTAGTTAAACCAGGAAATTGGATCAATTGATCTAATTGTTTGCGTAAAGACTCAGTGGTAACCCCTGCTCGCCATTGATCTCGTGGCTTAAATTGGATCACTGTTTCTATCATGGTTAATGGTGCAGGATCGGTTGCTGTATCTGCTCGACCCACTTTACCCCAAACCGTAGCGACTTCTGGGACTGTTTTAATCAATTTATTGGTTTGTTGTAATAACTGACGAGCCTTACCGATAGAGATCCCCGGATAGGTGGTTGGCATATACATCAAATCACCTTCGTCTAACGGTGGAATGAATTCACTGCCCAGTTTTGTTAATGGGTAGTACGAAGAAGCCATTAAACACAGCGCAATAACGATGATTGTTTTTGGAAACTTAAGACTTACATTCAATAATGGACGGTAAAGTGCAATTACAGCACGGTTCACGGGATTTTTATGTTCAGGTAAAATTTTACCGCGAACAAAATAGCCCATTAATACGGGAACTAGAGTAATCGCTAAGCCTGCCGCTGCCGCCATAGCGTAGGTTTTAGTTGATGCTAATGGCGAGAACATCTTACCTTCTTGTCCTTCGAGCGCGAACACGGGCACAAAACTTAAGGTAATGATCAGCAATGAGAAGAACAGGGGCGTACCGACTTCTTCTGCCGCTTTACCTATCACTTGCCAACGGTTTTCATCGGTGAGGGGAGTTCGTTCAATGTGTTTATGCACGTTTTCTATCATTACAATTGCACCATCGACCATTGCACCAATAGCGATTGCGATACCGCCTAATGACATGATATTGGCATTAATACCTTGCCAATGCATGATGATAAAAGCAGATAAAATACCAATTGGTAAGCTAATCGCGATCACTAATGAAGAACGAATGTGGAATAGAAATAGCGCACAGACGATGGCAACCACAAGGAATTCTTCAGCGAGTTTTTGCCATAGATTCTTCACCGCATGGTCAATTAATGTTGAACGATCATAGGTGGCTACAATCTCAACACCTGCTGGTAAGCCTTGTTGTAACTGTGCCAGTTTAGTCTTGATGTTGGCGATGACTTCACTGGCATTTTCGCCAAAGCGCATCACAATAACGCCACCGACGGCTTCACCTTCACCATTAAATTCAGAAATGCCCCGGCGCATTTGCGGACCAAGGTTAATATCTGCAATATCCCCGAGTAACAGCGGCGTACCATTTTCGGTCACCTTTAATGGCAGTGATTTTATGTCCTCGATATTGGTCAAATAACCTGTAGTACGTACCATATGTTCAGCTTCAGCCATTTCAATAACGGAAGCACCTGTTTCTTGGTTACCGTTTTGAATCGCCATATTCACTTGCTGTAATGTGAGGTTATAGGCCCGTAGTTTGGAAGGATCGATTTGAACTTGGTATTGTTTGACCATGCCACCAACGGTTGCAACTTCAGAAACACCTGCAACAGTTTGAAGTTCATACTTTAGAAACCAATCTTGTAAACTACGTAATTCGGCTAAATCATGCTTACCTGTTTTATCTTGTAATACATAACTATAAATCCAGCCAACTCCAGTCGCATCTGGTCCTAAGGTTGGTTTTGCATTGGCGGGTAACTTAGGTGCAACTTGGCTTAAATATTCAAGTACACGAGAGCGAGCCCAATACATGTCAGTCTTATCATTAAAGATAATATAGACATAGGAATCGCCAAAGAAAGAATAACCACGGACCGTTTCAGCGCCCGGTACGGCTAACATGGCTGTTGTTAATGGGTAAGTGACTTGATCTTCAACCACTTGTGGTGCTTGGCCGGGATAGCTGGTTTTAATGATGACTTGAACATCAGACAGATCTGGCAGGGCATCTACGGGGGTATTTTTAACGCTGTATAAGCCAGCAATGGTTAAAAATAAGGCCGCAATTAATACCAATAAACGGTTATTGATTGACCAACGAATAATAGCAGGGATCATTATTTATTCTCCATTGGTTTAATATCTTGCAGAGTATAATCACTGCCATTCTTAACCAGCTTGAATCGAATTGATTGCCCCTGTTTAAGATCGGTTAATGCAATACTATCGTCGACAGTAAAATTCATTTCACCCGCAGGCCATTTCCATTCAGGTACTGCTTGGTGGTTAACCGTGATCATATTAAATGCGGCCATTAACATTGAAATCTCACCGTTTACCCACACTTTATTGGCAATATCGTGCTTCTGCTTTTTATAATCAATGATGTTATATTGATTATCGGCTGTTTTTTGTAGCTCAAATTTAATCTGTTGACCAACGACTAAGTCTTTAATTTTTATATTTTTATCAATATTAAAATCCATTGTCATCGCAGGCCAATTCCAAGCACTGACTGGCTGGTGGTTGATGGTTAATATTGTTTGATCAGCATTGATCGCAGTGATCTCTCCTTGAGCCCAAGTGACGGTGGTGGCTTTATCGACACTGTCGACACCATTAATACGTGAGAGATCGGCACTTTTACTGGATTCGGAATCAAGCATAAATTGTGCAGAGGTGACAATACGATCAGCCGTGGTTAATCCTGTGATAACTTCCACGAGATTATCAGCTTCACGACCAATACGGATCTTTACTGATCGGTATTTTCCATTACCTTCAGCGAGTACAACGCGGGTCATATTACCTGATCGAATCACGGCTTGAGTCGGAATAGTGAGAACAGCAGTTTCTGTTTTTGGGGTGAGGGTGATATTGGCGAACATATTGGGTTTTAATTGCTTATTATGATTAGCAAACTTTAACCGCATCCGTAATGTACGCGTTTTTGGATCTAAAATAGGGTAAACATAATCAACTTTCCCTTGCCATTGTTGGCCGGGAATAGCGTCTAGTGTCATGTTTGCTTTGCTGCCTGTGGTTATCCAATGTGCTTGGCGCTCAAATATTTCAGCATTGACCCAGACTTCATTAAGAGGCCCTGCACTAATAGCGGCTTGTGCGGGTGATAAATAGCCCCCTTCACGAATATTTAAGCTTGCAATAACACCATCAGCGATAGCTTTGACTTCAATGGTCTTCGTCGCTTTCCCCGTTTTGATAATGTGTTTAATTTGTTGTTTGTCGACGCCAAGAGCGGCTAAACGATCACGGGCACCTTGCATTAAACCACTACGGCCTGTGCGATAAGCATTAAGTAATTCTTGCTGAGATTTAACTAATTCAGGCGAATAAAGGGTAAATAACACATCGCCTTTATGTACCTGTTCACCAACAGCATTGACGTATAATTTTTGAACCCAACCACTGACTCGAATATTGGTTTGCCAGAGCTGACTTTCATCAAAATCAACGTAACCAATAGTGTCGATCTTAGGTGTTAGTTTTTGCTTAATAACAGCCGCAGTTTTTACGCCTAAGTTATTTTCAACCGCAGCATCAATAATAACCGTACCGGCAACATTTTCTTTTGCAGCATCTTTTTCTGCATAAACAGGAATGAGATCCATCCCCATTGGTGATTTACCCGGTTTATCACGTTGGTAATTGGGATCCATTGGAGCAACCCAATACAAGGGTTCACTGTTTGAAGTGGTCGCTTTTGAGTCCATCGATACAGAATGATGTGACATATAATATGTAGCACTAACTCCAATAGCTGTACCAATAAGTAAGGCAACAGCCGCAATTTTAACGGTATTTTGTGACGTCATGATATTACCTACTTATTGATTGTTATTATTGATGGTTGTTGAGTGCTGAAGCTGTAACGAGTGTGGTTGAACATCAAAACCATTGACTAATGAGGCTAAATTGCTGTTAGTAATGTTTAAGTCGGTAATAACCCGTGCTTGTTCAATGACTAAAGCGAGTTCATCAGTGGCTGCTGTGATTACATTATTAAATTGTGCCGTATTATTTTGATAACCACGCTCAACAGCTTGCGTACGTGCTTTGGCTTGAGTAAGTAGGGTGGTTGTATAACGCGATAAGCGCTGGCTTAAATTATCACGTTCAACCAGTAAGGCATTTACCTTGGCGTTCATTTGATTGAGCAATAGATCACGTTGTGATTTTGCCGCTCCCACTTGATATTGCGCAGCCGCATAATGGTGATCTTGGCGGTTATCAGTAAATAGCGGTAAATCCATGGTGAGATAGGCACTCACTAGATCAGAGGCTGGTTTGCCTGACATACCATTGGCTTGGCGAGAGGCATACATAACTTCAATACCAAATTGAGGTTTATAGGCTTGTTGACTAATGGCGACTTGGGTTTCATTAGCTGAAATAGCACTATTGGCAATAAGCACCATTGGATGTTGTTTCAGTAATGAATAATGTTGGTTAGTGGCGGTTAAACGCGGCATTAATTGGTTAAGACGTTGCCAAGATAACTGGTTTGATGCTTGAACTATGGTTTGCGTTGTAAGCCAATCCGCGCCCAGCCATTCAGACAGTTGTGCCATGATACGATGTTGTGTTTGTAGGTTTGTTTGTAACTTGTCTTCTATCTTGACGACTTGAAGTTGAACTTGCAGTAAATCTTGTACTTCACCGCTACCGATAGCGTAGTTAGTCTTGGTGAAATTGGCTAATTCCGTTATAAGGCGGTGGTTACGTTGTAAGGTACGATAAACAGATTGTTGATAGCCTAATTCTAACCATAATTGGGTCATTTTATTGGTAATATCAAGTTCACGAACCGCTTGTTGTGTACCAATAGCTTGCGCTTGAATCTCGCCTTTTTGTTGCTGTAAATCAAGGGTGTTACCACGGTCAAATTGCTGCATTAAACCAATTGATAATGTGGTCATTGGATCCGTGTTTAGAGAAAAACTATCCGTAGGTAAACCACCGATACCCAGTTTTAACTTGGGATCAGGTAAGCTGTTGGTACCTAAGCTGGTTTCCTGCATTGCATGTTGCTGAGCACTAATTTGCGCCATATTGGCATCGTTTTTAATCGCTTTAGTGATCAGTTGTGTCAATTGTTGCGATTGCTGTGTTTTTGTCGCTGCAGTTGTTGATGGTGACGCAAACAGGGTTGCAGGTGTTATCGCGCTAGCACTGATAGCCAGAACTAGCATAGAGGTTGTAACGTTCATAACGTAATCCAGTCTTCCATAAGCGAATATAAAACAATATTAGTGATGATCTAATTATTATTACGCAGTTAGTTAAGTAATAACGGCCTAGAACAGTCATTGAATTAAATAAGGCTTATGGTGATCTTAGATCTGCTGCAAAATAATGAAACACAGATCATAAGATGCAATTAATCTATCACGAACAATAATGATGTCGTGAGCAAAAATAGATTAAACGGATTTATGCTATTGGAGGGCGATATAATGTTGGCGTGGTAGTATTTAGTTGGGGTGTTTTTTCTATCGCGATGAGCGTCAGATTTGATGGCTGGAATAAGTTTTCAAATTGGCTCGGGAGAAAAGCGATATTACTTAAACATGCCATAGAGCAACAATTATCAACGCCACCCATTTTATCGCAATGTGCTGCCGATTGTTGTGCTTGGTGGTGTTGATGATCGACCATTGATTCATCATCACAGTAATCCATCGTTGATGACATTACCGTTATTGAATTATTCATGCTGAGCATTTTTATCGACATTAAAGGCGCACTGGAAGCAACACTTGATAGCAATAGTGCTATAAGCGTAAAGCTTGTAATCCAAATTGTGCGAAGACGTTTACTGTACATCTTGAGCCTTTAATTAACGTTAAGTTATTATTATATGCGATGATTACAGTTTTAGGTCAAGTATTAATTGTTATGTTGTGCCTTACTTAACGCATAAAATCACAAAAATAGTGCGTTAATATGCTAACTATATTGTTTAGTGTTTTTTAGTGCTGAATTATTTATCATAAATAGTTTGAGAAATTAAGCTGCGGTTTATTCACCCTGCTGGTTTTTCTTGCTAATCTGTAATCATTCTCGATAGCATCTATTATTTTTGGCTATTGTTCACTCTGAAGGTAATCTTGTTTGAATCATTTTGTTTGGGATGTTAATCCAATACTAGTGTCATTCTTTGGTTTAAAGATACATTGGTATGGCGTGCTATTTGCGCTCGCTATTATGTTTGGCTTCCAAGTTATGAAGTCAATTTATCAACGTGAAAATAAGCCAATTGAAAGCTTAGATTCATTACTTATGTATGCCGTAGTCGGTATCATTGTTGGCGCTCGATTATTTCATGTCGTGTTCTATGATCCAGATTTCTACTGGGCACATCCAGCGAAAATTTTTGCTGTATGGGAAGGTGGACTTGCCAGTCATGGTGGCGGCTTAGGTTTAATTATTGCGGTTTACTACTACAGTAAAAAGTATGCTATTGACCGTATGTGGCTCCTTGACCGATTAGCAATAGCAACGGCATTATTTGGTTTCTTTGTCCGTTTTGGTAATTTCTTTAACTCGGAAATCTTAGGCACCCCAAGTAATTTGCCATGGGCGGTTGTGTTTGAACGTATTGATTTAGTACCACGCCATCCAGTGATGCTTTATGAAGGCTTTTCTTACCTAGCAATATTCTTCTTATTATTTTCTTTATATAGAAAAACTGATATCGGTAAGTATAAAGGATTGCTCTTGGGGTGGTTCTTAGTCTTGGTGATGACAGTACGATTTTTACTAGAATTTATTAAAGTACACCAAGCGGATTACTCAACCGATATGGTGATTAATACTGGTCAGTTATTAAGTATTCCATTTATTTTAGTGGGTATCTATTTGGTGATTAAAGGCCAAAGAGAACGTCGTTTACAACACACTAAAAATAGTTAATGTAGTGCTTTAATAAAGAGATAATAAAAAGCCGATCATCTGATCGGCTTTTTTGTTTATATAATAGCAGATTTTTGTGGTGTTTTTGCAATTGGCGCTGACATCAAACGTCGACGCTGATTTTGAATAATAACCCCAAATAATAATATCGCTGGTAGCCACAACCATTCTTTACGCCAGCGTTTTACTGGGACTCTAATGTCGAGAATCTGTTGATCAAATTGTAATTGTTCTTTAGCGGCAGGGCTGCCAAAAGTTACCATGTCAATCAATGTCTTGCCTTGGCTTTGATAGGTTTCAATACCAATATTTGTCAGTTTTTGTTGGCCGGTATTACCTTTAGGAACGGTAAATAACACGCTAAACTCTCGGTGTTTACCAATCGTATCTTCACCTGCAATTCGCATTCGAATAACATCACCTGTAGGTAGAGTATCAAGGGTTTTTACTAAGTATGTTGGCGCAATATTTTGAAAAGGATCCACTATTAAGTCTTGCCAAAAACCGGGACGAAATAGAGTAAATGAGATCAATAATAATGCGATATTTTCATACCACCGATTACGCGTAATAAACCAGCCTTGGGTTGCCATTGCAAAAATAAGCATCGCAATGGTCGCAATAATAAAGATAATAATGCCATGACTCACTGTGACATCGATCAATAATAAATCGGTATTAAAGATAAACAAAAACGGTAATGCTGCAGTGCGTAAGCTGTAATAAAACGCAGTAATACCGGTTTTTATTGGATCGCCTTTTGATACAGCTGCTGCGGCAAATGAGGCTAATCCAACTGGAGGAGTAACATCAGCCATAATACCAAAATAGAACACAAATAAATGTACAGCGATTAACGGTACAATTAAGCCATTTTGCTGACCTAGCGTTACAATAACGGGCGCTAATAAGCTTGAGACAACAATATAGTTAGCTGTAGTTGGTAGTCCCATGCCGAGAATAAGGCTTAATAGTGCTGATAAAATTAACATCAGCATTAGATTACCCATCGATAACATTTCAACTAAATCAGCTAAAATTAATCCGACGCCTGTCTGAGAAACCGCACCCACAATAATACCCGCGGTAGCAGTGGCGATACCTATTCCTATCATATTACGTGAGCCTGCAATTAAGGCTTCAATCAGATCATTTTTTCCGTCATTGAAATTGCCATAATGATAACCGTCTTTACGTAATAAGCTCAGTAACGGGCGTTGAGTGACGATAATACCAACCAACATTACCGAGCCCCAAAAAGCGGATAACCCGGGAGATAAACGCTCGACCATTAAACACCACACTAAGACCACAACCGGTAAGATAAAATGTAACCCAGCTAATAAGACGCTGCGTGTTTCTGGTAATTCATCTAATGGCGCATCAGGATCATCTGTGGGTAATGGTGGATGAGTGGCTGCCACTTTTAATAAACAGAGATAAACCGTAATTAGTAAACCGCCAATGGCATAAGCTGCATAATTACCTAATAATGGTTTGATCCATCCTAAGCCATAATAGATTGCTAACGAAAATCCACTGATTAACAAACAACCAAAGCTAAAGCTGGTTAAGCGTACTAGCCATGACTTATGCTGTTTAGGATCAATGGCGATCATTCCCAGTTTTAGGGCTTCTAAGTGAACAATATAAAGCAAAGTAATGTATGAAATAGCCGCAGGCAAAAAGGCATGCTTAATAATGTCGATATAAGGAATGCCGACATATTCCACCATTAAGAAAGCGGCTGCGCCCATAACTGGCGGCATAATCTGACCATTTACTGACGAAGCTACTTCTATTGCGCCCGCTTTTTCCTTGCTAAACCCGACTTTGCGCATCATTGGAATAGTAAATGTGCCAGTTGTGACAACGTTAGCAATTGATGAGCCAGATATTAAGCCTGTTAACCCCGATGCGACCACGGCAGCTTTTGCAGGTCCACCTCGAAGGTGTCCTAATAAACTAAAGGCTAATTGAATAAAATAATGCCCAGCGCCAGCACGCTCAAGTAAAGCGCCAAATAGCACAAACAAAAAAACAAAGCTGGTGGATACCCCTAGTGCGATTCCAAATACACCTTCGGTAGTGATCCATTGATGGTTGGCAAGGGATGCAAATTGTACTCCACGATGGGCAAGTAACCCCGGCATCCAAGGGCCAGCAAAGCAATAACCAATAAAGCCTAGTGCAATAAGGGGTAATGCAGGACCTAACACACGTCGAGCGGCTTCTAATAATAATGGTAAACCAATACAAGCCACTACGAGATCAAGTTGGGTTAAGCTGCCTGGGCGTTGGGCTAATTCATGGTACATGACAAACAAATACAATGAAGTGGCTGCCGCAATCATCCCTAAAGCGATATCACTGTAGGGAACCCGATCGGTCGCGGAAGACTGACGTGCAGGAAAAACTAAAAAAGCGAGAATAAGCGCAAAGGCTAAATGAATGGCACGGGTTTCGGTGTCATTAAAAACCCCAATACCAATAATAAAAGGCAGCGGGGATGCGATCCACAATTGAAACAGTGACCATGAAATTGCGAGCAAAGTAATTACTTTTGCCATAATGCCCGTCGGTAAACGTGCACCGACATCTTTCGCAATCAGATCTTCTGTCGAAAGTGGGTTATCGGATATTAGATTATGTTGAGCCATATGTATTCACTTACAAGTTGGTACTAATGAAAACAGGGAGCACAATTAAAACGATAATTTGCTGTCTATTTTCATTAATAAAAGAGGGGTAAGCGAGATAGAAGAATTATCTCGCTTGGTGGTGAAATTACATCCAGCCACGTTCTTTGTAGTAGCGAATAGCGCCATCGTGGAGTGGAGCGGTTAAGCCTGCTTTTATCATGTCGGTTTCTTTGAGTTCCGCAAAAGCAGGATGCAGGCGTTTAAAGCGATCAATGTTGGTAAAGACTGACTTTACTAATTGATATACCATTTCAGGATCAGTATCAGCATTGGTTGATAACACCGCTTTACCTCCAATTGAAACAGTATCATTTGGGTTGCCACGGTACATACCACCAGGAATAATCGCTTTTGTGAAATAGCTCTTTTCTTTTAATAGTGCATCAATCTCAGGGCCTGTAACCGCAATTAAACGTGTATCTGTTGTGGTAGAAGCTTCTTGAATCGCGCCATTTGGGTGACCAACAAAGTAGCTCATTGCATCTATTTTATTATCACTCATTGCAGGCGCTTGTTCGGCTGGTTTGAGATCAGAAACCAAACTGAAAATATCATTATTCCAATTTTTAACTGTTAAAATCTGCTCAAATGTATCTCGTTGCCCTGAACCGGGATTACCTAGGTTAACCCGTTTGTTTTTTAAATCTTCAAAAGAGTGAATCCCTGAATCTTCACGAGCAAGAATGGTAAATACTTCACTTTGTAGAGAGAAAACCGCACGAATATCGGTCATTTTGCCATGATCTTGAAAAGGAGATAAGCCATTAAGTGCTTTAAATTGATGATCAGACTGCATGATACCAAAGTTATATTCATGGCTACGTAAGCCATTTACATTAGCCACACCCCCACCACTGGTGGGGGCATTACATTTGATATGGTGAGTATCTGTAGTGCGGTTCACAAATCGACAAATAGATTGTCCAGCAATGTAATAAACACCCGTTTGACCCCCTGTGCCGATAGAGATAAAGCTATCGGCTGCGGTTGCAAAGCTTGAGCAAAGTATTCCGCCCAAGGCACAAATAATCGTGAGTAATTTCATTTTAAAATCCTTTTAATGATTATTACAGAGTGATAATTGTTATTTTCTTTATCACTATGGCATTTATACTTTTTTTGTATTTATGAGTATGTTTGTTGTGTTTTTAAATAATTTTTAGTTATAAAAACGCAACCGGTTGTTTAACTAGTCAACGTTAAGTTTATTTTTTGTTAATTTAAAGTACGGTTTAATTAATGGACTGACAATAAGTAAAAAACTACTTTTCTTATGATTTGAGAAATTGGGTAATATTGCTAAGAAGAGATGAAATGAAAATAGTGATGGGAATAATCAAATGAAGTTAATAGTTACAGGGGGTTAAACGAAAAAACCGCCAATAAATGACGGTTTTTCATTATGCTTTAGAAGCCGTCTTAATGAAAAGGATACCAAAATAACGTTGCAGATTGATAACGATGCAGAATGCCAAATCCAAGTACAAGGGCAATAATTATTAACGCAATAGCATCATTTTTTGTCATTGGTTTTAAGCTATACCAAGTACGCTTTTTATTGCGTCCGAAGCCACGCAGTGTCATTGCATTGGAGATCACATCAGCGCGATCTAAACTTGAAAAAATCAGTGGCCCAAGAATTTTGGCAACATTACGAATACGTGTCATGACTGGTGCTTTTTTTGAAATATCCACGCCACGTGCTTGTTGAGCATGCATGATATTGGTGAAATCTTTCATTACTTCAGGTAAATAACGCAAAGTGAGGCTGACGGCGTAAGCAATACGATAAGGTACACCTAGTTTATTTAAACTGGCAGAAAACTCTGTTGGATGGGTCGTAAAAACAAATACCAACGCAATGGGAAACATACTGAAATATTTAAGCGTAACCGTTAGTAAATAGAACACAGTTTCAAGAGTAATATTGTAGTGTCCAAAAAGGTGTACTAGGACGGTTGTTGAATGCATGTAGTCAGTGCCTTGTTGAGGGGCAATCAAAAACATAAACAATGCATTCATTAATAACACCACAGTAGTACCAACTAATAATGGTTTATAAACAGCAAATGGAATCTTTGTGGCTTTGAGTAGCAATAAACCTACGATAATTAATCCGCAAATAACGCGTAGATCAAAGGTGATTAGCACCATTGTTACCCATGCCATAAATAACACAAACTTGGTAATACCGTTTAGGGCATGTAACCAAGAGTGGGTGTTGACATAACTAATGCCAAATTTTAAATGTTTGCTTTTCATGGTTATTTATTTTTTAGTTCGTGAGCGATAAAACAGCGAATAAATTGATCAATATGTTCAATACCAACAGCTTGAGCCAGTAAATATAGGCTAGTAACTGCTAAGTTTGCTTGATCTAATAATGCTGGCTGGCTAAAAATATGATTAATGTTATCGTCAGCTAATAAGCGATTATCGGCAATAACAATCGCGCGTTGAGTATATTCAAGGACTAAGTGCATATCATGCGAAATAATCACAATAGTGAGTCCTAATTTTTGATTAAGTTCTTGAATAAGCGCCATCATCGCCGCGTAGTGATGATAATCTTGCCCCGCTGTTGGCTCATCTAAGATCAACAAGTCTGGTTCAAGGACTAACATTGTCGCAATAGTAACGCGTTTTTTTTGGCCAAAGCTTAATGCATCAATAGGCCAGTGATGATAGCGACCAAGACCACATAATTTGAGGGTTGCTTCTACTTTGATTTTAATCTGCGCTTCATCCATGCCACGGTTACGTAGGCCTGATGCGACTTCATCAAAAATCATATGGTGTGAGATCATATGATTAGGGTTTTGCATCACCACACCAATGTGCTGGCTACGCTCAAAAATAGATTGATTAGCTAAATCGTTACCATTGAGAGAAATAGTACCGCAATCTGCTTCTAATACACCCATGATTAAACGAGTGATAGTCGATTTACCAGAGCCATTTTTCCCCATAATGGCAACAAACTCGCCTTTGTGGATATCAAAGCTAACATCATCTAGCGTATTGCGAACACCATCATAAGAGTAACTGAGGTTTTTAATGCTCAATAGAACATCTTTTTCTGGCTCTATTGGGGCGAGCTTAACTTGATGAAACCACGACTCAATTTGAGGCTTAAATTTATCAAGTTTAATGGTTGAAAAATAAGCGGGCTTATCTTCTGCTGTGATTGTACAGCCAGCCGCTTTTATTGCAGAGATATAGAGCGGTTCACGAATACCATGTTGTTGCAGTAATGGGCTAGCTAATAGCTCATCGGGTGTCATATCAGCAATGATTTCACCACGCTCCATCATAATAATACGATCAATTGGACGATGTAATACATCTTCTAAACGGTGTTCAATGATGATCACCGTTTTGTTGGAATCTTTATGGAGGTTATCAATGATTTCAATCGCGGCTTTGCCTGTTTTAGGATCAAGGCTTGCTAAGGGTTCATCAAATAACAAAATATCAACGTCATCAACCATCACGCCAGCAAGTGAAACCCGCTGTTTTTGGCCGCCACTTAAATCAAAAGGGGAGTGGTATAAAATGCTGTTTAAGTCGACCATGTCAGCAGTTGCTTGTACGATTTTACGCATTTGTTGTTGCGGAATCATTTGATTTTCAAGTGCAAAGGCAATGTCTTCACCCACACTTAATCCTACAAACTGACCATCGGTATCTTGCAGTACAGTACCGACCATACTGGTGCAGTGATCAAGATCTAACTGACGAGTATCTTTACCATTAATGTAAAGCTCACCACTACAGTCACCTTTGATCGCATGAGGAATGAGCCCATTAAGGCATTGGCCTAATGTTGATTTACCACAACCACTTGGACCAATAATGGCAATTTTTTCGCCTTTATTAATTGTTAGGTTAATATTTTTTAGGGTCGGGTTTTCAAGTGCCCAATATTTAAACGAAAAGTTATTAAATACGATACTCATTATTAGTAAGCCTCTTTTAAGTTGAAGCTTTGTTGTTTACGTTTAGCCACTGACGTTAAAATCAAATGGCCAACGACAGCAATAATAACGGTATTACTAAGCGCAATAATGACTAATTGCACTAATACTTTCGTAAATGGTTCGGCATAGAGAATAGCATCAAGAAAAGCGGAGCACCCATAACCAACGACGTTGGCCACAAAGGCTAGAATGACAAAGAGACTAAAATCTAGATTAGAAAAGCGCCCCATTTCTAAACGATCATGGGTAAGTATCGGATAAAGACCAATAATTAAGCCAACAATACCAGAGCCCAGTTCCCATGTGAACCATACACCCCAGCCAGCAAAAAGGTCTGTCACCCAGTGGCCTATAATGCCGACAAGAAAGCCAACTAAAGGCCCAAAGAGAACAGCGAATAAGGCTAGGACAGCCATCGCAGGTTTAAGCGTGGTGTTAGCAAAGATAGGAATACCAAACATAGGTAAACCACCAATACCATATAGGGCTGCACCAATTGCAATAACAACAACTGTTTTAGCAGAAAGACTCATAACTTAACCTTGTTAACTCAGTCATCGAGACACACTGTCATCGATGCAATACAATAATTGGATAATAGATACTAATGGTTATAATCATCGTATTACAGATTAGATAGACCAAGCCAATCAGCAGAGTACCGTGATAGTAACTACTATCATGGGTGGTAACTCAGCATTAATAATCCATTATTAAGCAAGAGCGGGGTAAGTCTTTTTAATGTGAAAACGTACTATATACAGAATGTGAAACCAAAAGCGGCGCTATGATAACGTAATCTTTCTCGGAAAGGAACGCTTTACATCTAGACGGCTAAGGATTAATCAGCATTAATGAACCTTATCAAAATAAGGTTAATAGATTGTTATATCTTACTGATTTGGTTATTTTTTATCATTGTATTGGTCACATTTAGAGATGGGGATTTTTTGGGGCTTTATTTTTATTATAAAATAGACAATAATCGAACAACGATCATTATTTTATAGCTCGTAAAAAATAGATAACCGTAAACTGTCAAGTCTTAACTTTATGTGAAACTTTGCACTGACACACAGAATCAGTATGAGGTTCATGCTTAAGTTGAGGTAGAATTATTAAGTATTAATGAGTTAGCTGTCCCGCCATAGTGGCAGGGTGCAGAGCCAAATCATATTGGAGATACAGCTTGATTAATGTATTCCTTGTAGATGATCACGAACTGGTTCGCACAGGGATCCGACGTCTTCTTGAAGATGTCCGTGGTATTAAAGTGGTAGGGGAATCTGTCAGTGGTGAGGATGCCGTAAAATGGTGTCGTAGTAATCATGCCGATATTATTCTTATGGATATGAATATGCCAGGTATTGGTGGTCTTGAAGCTACTCGTAAAATATTACGCTTCAATCCCGATGTTAAAATTATTGTATTAACCGTACATACTGAAAATCCGTTTCCGACTAAAGTTATGCAAGCCGGTGCTTCTGGCTATTTAACCAAGGGAGCAGGGCCTGATGATATGGTTAACGCTATCCGTATGGTTAATAGTGGTCAACGATATATATCGTCTGAAATTGCTCAACAAATGGCTTTAAGTCAGTTCGCGCCAGATTCAGAAAATCCATTTAAAGAACTGTCAGAGCGTGAATTGCAGATCATGATGATGATCACTAAAGGACAAAAAGTTACTGATATATCCGAGCAATTAAGTTTAAGTCCTAAAACTGTAAATAGTTACCGTTATCGTTTATTTAATAAGTTAAATATTAGTGGTGATGTTGAGTTAACACATCTAGCGATTCGCCACGGCATGCTTGATACTGAGACGTTATAGTGTCTAATCATGTCGATGCTACCGTTTTTGATGCTCAAAGTTTTCTCAAAACGGTAACTCACCAACCTGGCGTCTACCGTATGTATGACGCCAGCGGTGAAGTAATCTATGTTGGTAAGGCGAAAGATCTTAAAAAACGCTTATCAAGTTATTTTCGAACCAATGTTGCGGGCGAAAAAACCCGTGCGTTAGTTAAAAATATTTGTAAAATTGATGTAACAGTGACACACACTGAAACTGAAGCATTGATCCTCGAACACAATTATATCAAACAGTATTTACCCAAATATAATGTCTTATTACGTGATGATAAGTCTTATCCTTATATTTTGTTAAGTACCAGTAAACACCCTCGGCTATCGATTCATCGCGGCGTTAAACGCCGTAAAGGTGAATATTTTGGTCCCTATCCTGATGTTTCTGCTGTTCGCGACAGTTTGCACTTGATGCAGAAAATATTTCCAATTCGTCAATGTGAAGATTCTGTTTACGCTAATCGTAGTCGTCCTTGTTTAATGTATCAAATCGGTCGTTGCTCTGGCCCTTGTGTCGCTGGATTAGTTTCTGATGATGATTATCAACAACAAGTGCAGTGGGTGCGTTTATTTCTCCAAGGTAAAGATCGACAAGTGATCAATACCATGGTGGAAAAAATGGAGCAGGCGAGTATGGCGCTTGATTTTGAACGTGCAGCCATCTATCGCGATCAAATTCAAGCTCTACGCCGTATTCAAGAACAGCAATTTGTGAGTCAAGATAACGAAGATGATTTAGACGTTATCGGGATTGCTCACCAAAATGGTATGGCATGTATTCATGGTTTGTATATTCGTCAGGGGAAGATTTTAGGTAGTCGCAGTTATTTTCCTAAAATGCCCGTTGATGCATCGTTAACCGAAGTGTTATCAAGTTTTGTTACTCAGTTTTATTTTAATCAAGCTGAAGGTCGTGTCATACCGAGCCTTATTTTATTAAGTGAAGAACTCGGGGATGGTAGTGATGCTATTTTAACTGCCTTATCTGAACTTGCAGGTCGTAAAATTACGATTAAATATCATCCGCGTGGAACACGAGCAAAATACCTACAATTAGCACAAACGAATGCAGAAACCGCGTTAACCAGTAAATTAAATCATCGAATGACAATTCAAGAGCGTTTCTTTGCATTGCAACAAGCATTAAACTTAAAACCTATCTCTCGAATGGAATGTTTTGATATTAGTCATACCATGGGTGAAAAAACCGTGGCATCTTGTGTTGTCTTTAATCATGAAGGTCCGTTAAAGCAAGAATATCGCCGTTATAATATTACGGGTATAACGGGGGGGGATGATTATGCAGCTATGGCGCAAGTATTAGAGCGTAGGTATAGTAAAAACATGGAATTAGATAAAATTCCAGACATAATTTTCATTGATGGGGGTAGAGGTCAACTCTCAAGAGCGTATGATGTTGTAAAATCTTATATTGCTGATTGGCCGAAACGTCCCATGTTAGTAGGGGTTGCAAAGGGAACGACGCGAAAACCTGGGTTAGAGACGTTAATTTTCGTCACTGGTGAAGAATTATCTATGCCAAGTGATTCTCCAGCGTTACATTTAATACAACACATTCGTGATGAAAGTCATGATCATGCAATCAGTGGCCACCGTGCTCAGAGAGCAAAAGTAAGAAAACGTAGTACTCTTGAAGATGTCGAGGGAGTTGGACCTAAACGACGTCAGGCTTTATTAAAATATATGGGTGGAATGCAAGAGCTGAAAAAAGCGAGTAAAGAAGAAATTGCTAAAGTGCCTGGTATCAGTTTGGCTTTAGCGGAAAAAATAGTCGATGCATTGCAACATGGTTAGTCTGTCGCTTTGAAGGACATCATTGCTACAGTACTTTATTGGTTAAATTTACATAAAAGGCACACTCTTTTACTTTTTTAGAGTAGTCTAGATTGTATGTTAGGCCCAGATCTTGAACATAAGAATAAAATTATGCGTTTATCAATCCCAAATATTTTAAGTTTTATCCGGCTCATTCTTATTCCATTTTTCGTTATTGCCTTTTATTTACCTTATGAATGGTCGGCGTTTGCTACTGCGTTAATCTTTTGGGTAGCAGGTGTAACAGATTGGTTTGATGGTTATCTTGCGCGTAAGCTTAATCAAACGACACGTTTTGGTGCGTTTATTGACCCCGTCGCTGATAAATTAATGGTCGTAACCGCAATGGTGCTGGTGGTTGAGCATTATCATACTTTATGGGTAACTGTTCCTGCTATTACTATGATTGGCCGTGAAATTATTATTTCAGCATTACGAGAGTGGATGGCTGAACTAGGTAAACGTGCAAGTGTTGCCGTTTCATGGGTTGGTAAAGTAAAAACAGCATCACAAATGTTTGCCTTATTACTATTACTATGGCATCCGCATCAATACGTTGTATGGCTAGGTTATGCATCACTCTATGTTGCAATGGTGTTAACTTACTGGTCAATGGTACAGTATCTTAAAGCGGCAAAAGGTGATTTGTTAAACGCAGACAATCACTAAATAGATTTTAATTATTTGTTAATAAATAAAAAAGCGAGCTAATGGCTCGCTTTTTTGTGTTTATAACTTAGTAAGTCAGCCGAACTTAACCATAACGTTGCTTCTCTTGTTCTATATTGGTTAGTGCGTCTGGTTGTTTATTAAACCAATTTAGTTGTTGTGATAACTGAGTAACGCTACCGATAATAATTAAAGCAGGGCTAGCAGCTTGTTGAGCAAGCGTTTCTATTTGAGCGAGTTCTCCTGTTAATACGCGTTGGTGGATCGTTGTACCACGCTCAATAATGGCTATAGGTGTTGTTAGCGACATACCATAAGCACTTAACTTATGACGAATAACACTACTTTGATTTAACCCCATATAAAATACTAACGTATGTTTAGCGCGCGCTAGTGAGAGCCAATCTATTTGATCTTGACCGTGTTTTAAATGCCCAGTTATAAATTGCACACTTTGGGCGTGATCGCGATGTGTCAATGGAATGCCTGCATATGCTGCACATCCTGATGCTGCAGTGATCCCCGGTACGACTTCAAAAGGAATATTAAATGGCAGTAAAGCTTCTAATTCCTCCCCCCCGCGGCCAAAAATAAACGGATCGCCACCTTTTAAACGTACGACTTGTTTACCAGCTAATGCATGTTCAACTAACAGATGATTAATTTGCTGTTGAGGCACACAATGATTACCGGCTTCTTTGCCTACAAAAACGGCTTGGCAGCGAGGAGGAAAGAGATCAACGATCTCTTGTGAGACTAAGCGATCATAAATAATGACATCAGCCTGTTGAATCAAGCGTAGTGCTTTGACTGTAAGTAAATCAGGATCACCTGGGCCTGCACCAACAAGAATCACTTTACCGATTTCAGTTGGGGTAGATAACGCATATAAAGTGTCTGATGGGTGCATAAGTTTACTCCAAAACTGTGTCATTATGGTCGGCATAATTATATTGATTACTGTACTTGAGTATCAGCTGTTGCTGATTTAATCATTGGACGTTGTGATTTTGGTGTTGTAAACCAATAGCCTAAGCCCATAAATACTACGCCAGAAAGCGTATTACCGATTGTTACCCACAATAAGTTATGTCCAATACCAACGAGGGTAAATGCGTCTTTGTGATCGCCAAACCAAGATAGAGCAAAAATAGTCATATTAGCGATTGAGTGCTCAAATCCTGAAGCAATAAAGGCCAATAAACACCACCAAATGGCAATGAATTTTGCTGAACCTTCAACGCGTTGGCACATCCAAATAGCTAAACAAACAAGCCAGTTACATAGCATGCCTTTAAACAGTAATACCGACGCTGGAGCTGCAGTTTTCGCCATCGCAACATTATTTAATAGGCTGTTACCATCATTTAAAAGCTTGCCACCACCGGCATAAAAGAAAAGTAGGGCAACACCAACCGAACCTAATAGATTTCCCATCCATGTTTGGGGTAATACACGTAATGTGTCAGCAACGGTGATTTGACCTGTTTTCACACCAAAAGTTAAAAACATAGTGTGTCCAGTGTAAAGTTCAGATCCAGCAATAATCACTAAGGTTAAAGCGATGCCAAATGTCGATCCCATCACAAGGGGTCTAATACTTGGATCGACCATATTGCCAAGTGTGAAAATTAAAATAATGCCCAAACCAACGTAAGCGCCAGCCATAGCAGAGCTTAGCCAAAATCCGAGTTTCTCTTTTTGTGCAAATTCAACAATACGTGCCGCATTAACGGAGCATTTTTTGATGGTATCAGCGTACATACATTTTCCCTGTAGAAATTAAAACTGTTTGTCATAAGCTAATAGACAAGTTGTCGTATTAACTTATGGCAAAGAAGAGTTTGGCACTCTCTGCCAAACTCATTACTGCTCTAATTACAAGCGTACCTGTACTTGACCCTGATGAACTTGAATCTGATAACAAGCAATTTTGATATCAGGTTGTTCTAAACAATGGCCATCAACTAATGAAAAGCGTTGTTTCTTTAATGGACTCGCGATCCATAGTTGATTCTGATGTTGGCAAATAATCCCACGAGAGAGGACATTTGATTGTGCAAAGGGGTCTTTATTATTGAGGGCAAATAGCTGCTCACTATTGTCTGGACGGAAAATAGCTACTTGCTGATCGCCAACTAGGGCACACACGCCTGTGCCGGGGATCAAATCATCAAGATTACATACAGAGATCCACTGACTCATTCTTTTTCCTCCAATGAAATAATAAAGGTTGTATCTTGTTCATTATTGATTGTTTTTTCACTAATAGCTGCAGGGCGGTGCTGTTCTCGTTCGGGTACAAAAACAACATTGCTATCACGTTCTGTGCTATTAATAAAATGAGAAAAACGTTTTAATTGCTGCTCATTGTTTAGTGTGGCTTGCCACTCACAGTGATAACTCGCAATCAACCGTTCTGCATCAGCTTCAAGTTGTTGGTTAAGGCCTAATTTATCATTGATGATGACATCTTTTAGATAGTCTACACCGCCGTCTAAGCTGGTTAGCCATGTTGAAGTACGCTGTAATTTGTCGGCAGTACGTACATAAAACATCAAGTAGCGGTCGATATATTTAATTAATGTTGCAGTATCAAGATCTGCGGCTAATAAATCAGCATGGCGGGGCTTCATGCCACCATTACCTCCGACATACATATTCCAACCTGCATCTGTTGCAATAATGCCTAAATCTTTACCTTGAGCTTCAGCACATTCCCGAGTACAACCAGACACGCCGAACTTCATTTTATGAGGAGTACGAATACCTTTGTAACGGTTTTCTAGTTGGACGCCTAAACCGACACTGTCTTGCACACCAAAACGACACCAAGTGCTACCAACACATGTTTTTGCCATGCGTAATGCTTTGGCATAGGCTTGACCTGTTTCAAATCCGGCATCAATCAGACGTTGCCAAATTTGTGGTAAATCGTCTTTATGAGCACCAAAAAGGCCTATACGTTGAGCGCCTGTTACCTTGGTATAAAGTTTATAATCACTTGCAATTTGAGCTAATGCTAATAATCCCGCAGGTGTTACTTCACCGCCTGCCATCCGTGGGATAACAGAGTAGGTACCATCTTTTTGCATGTTGCCAAGGAAAATATCATTGGTATCCTGCAACGGTGTATTTTTAGGGCTAAGAGCGTATTCATTCCAGCATGACGCCAGAATAGAGCCAATGGCAGGTTTACACACCTCACAACCGTAACCTTTACCGTATTTAGCAAGTAAAGCATCAAAAGATGTGATTTCTTCAACGCGAATCAGGTGGAAGAGTTCTTGACGAGAGTATTCAAAATGCTCACAAAGGTGATTCTTAACTTCAACGCCAGCCTTTGCAAGTTCACTATTAAGGACTTGAGTGATTAATGGAACACAACCACCACAGCCTGTGCCTGCTTTTGTTAACGCTTTTATATCACCAAGTGTTGTATATCCTTCAGCAACGGCGGCTGCTATTTTACCTTTAGTGACGTCAAAACATGAACAAATGACTGCACTGTCAGGTAATGAATCTGCGCCCATTGCCGGTTTTTCTGCACCAGCATGAGCCGGTAGAATCAAACTGTCAGGGTTCTCAGGTAATTCAATATTGTTTAATTTAAGTTGTAATAAATTACCATAATCAGCGGTGTCGCCGACTAATACTGCACCTAATAGTTGTTTACCATCTTCAGAAACAATAATACGTTTATACACATCTTGCTGTTCGTTAAGGTAAACATAACTTTTACAGTTAGGGGTACGGCCATTCGCGTCACCAATACTGCCAACTTTTACGCCTAATAATTTCAATTTGGCGCTCATATCAGCACCGTCAAAAGTATGAGACTCGCCCAGTAAGTGACCGACGGCAATTTGTGCCATTTTATAACCAGGGGCAACGAGACCAAAGAACATATTGTTCCAAGATGCACACTCACCAATGGCATAAATATCATCATCAGATGTTTGACAGAAATTATTGATTGCAATACCACCACGATTACCTAGCTCTAAATTACAATGGTGAGCGAGTTTATCTTGTGGACGAATACCAGTAGAGAATACGATGAAGTCAACTTCGAGTGAAGTGCCATCAGCAAAGGTAAGGGTATTACGAGCGTGTTGGCCCTTTGCGATGATTTCTTGGGTATTTTTACCTGTATGAACAATAACACCAAGTTGTTCGATTTTTTTACGAAGTTGCGCGCCGCCATGAGGGTCTAGTTGTTCAGCCATTAATACTGGCGCAAATTCAATAACATGAGTGTCAACACCTAATGCTTTTAGAGCACCAGCTGCTTCTAGTCCTAATAATCCGCCACCAACGACAACACCACTCTTACTATGTTTAGCCGTTGCTTCGATCGCTTTTAGATCTTCAATAGTACGGTAGACAAAACAATCTTTTGAATCATTACCTTTAATCGATGGCACCCAAGGATACGATCCTGTAGCCATAATTAATTTATCGTAATGAACTTCACGACCACTACTAGAATAAATGAGTTTTTGATCTCGGTTAATCGTGATGGCACGTTCACCTAAGAAGACGTTAATACCATGTTTTTGATAAAAACCTTGCTTAACGAGAGATAATTCTTCTGCAGTGTGATGAGAAAAATAAGATGAGAGATGTACTCTATCATAAGCAACACGTGGCTCTTCACAAAAGACTGTAACATCATAATTATCCATGTCAGCTTTATCGACTAGTTCTTCGATATAGCGATGGCCAACCATACCGTTACCAATAATCGCTATTTTGACTTTGCTCATAAATCCTCTTAACAACATCGTGAATTACCACAAGCTTATTGAGAGTTAATCAGAATGGATATGATGCAAATCAAATGAAACTTTAAATAACCCTAAAGAGGTATGTTTTAAAATCAGATAATTAGAAGTTAAAATTCACTTTGTTAATTAGTTATATTAAAAGAAAAAATAAAGAGAGTCGGGTGTAATTACGATTGTATAAGGTTATCTGTAATTTAAGCCGTAATGATAAATATCAGTACTTGCTATATAAAGAAATGGCTAATCAATAAGTTGATAATATTTCAATTTCGTCCTTTGAATTTTAGGTGAGTGGAATTTGATCAACAATGGGCTGATTTTTAGGTGGATGTAACGGAAAATGACCACTTAAATAAAAAGTCATAATTTTTCGTTGACTCAGCCCGTAAAATCAGTAAATTACACCACATACCGCAGCAGGGTGGCTTGCTAAGGTGAGTAAGGATTAGGTTCTTTACGAAATGGCGCGTTGGCAGAGTGGCTATGCAGCGGATTGCAAATCCGTGTACCTCGGTTC
>NZ_CAMRAN010000041.1 GCF_947039875.1 uncultured Photobacterium sp. | reverse complement strand
TAGGGCATCAAGGCCTTTGCCCAAGCCTCGTTTATTGAAATTCATGGAAAACCTTACGCTTCAACCTGGGGGGCTTGCAGTGCTAATTCATCACGGCGAATCATTTCACCGGCTAACGCTAAATACGCCTTAGCACCACTAGAATATTTGTCATAATACATTGCTGGGCGACCGTGACTTGGTGCTTCAGCAAGACGAACATTACGAGGAATAACAGTGCGATATACTTTATCACCAAAGTGTTTTTTAAGCTGTTGTGACACTTCATTTGAAAGTCGGTTACGGGGATCAAACATGGTTCGCAATAACCCTTCAATTTTCAGATCACTATTAACAACAGCGGTTAATTTACTGATGGTGTCCATCAATGCGGTTAAGCCTTCAAGGGCAAAATATTCACACTGCATCGGCACTAACACTGAGTCAGCCGCCGTCATCGCATTGATTGTTAATAAGTTTAGAGATGGCGGACAATCGATAAAAATATAATCGTAATTGTCGCGAACAGGTGCCAGTGCATTACGCAATCGCGTCTCACGAGCAAACACTTCCATCAATTTAATTTCAGCTGCGGTTACATCTCCATTAGCGGCTATCAAATGATAGCCACCAGTAGTTTCGTTAATAACAACCTGATTAAATGGGGTTTCTTCAACAAGAAGATCATAAGCGGTAGATTCGACTTGGTATTTGTCGACCCCACTAGCCATGGTAGCGTTACCTTGAGGATCGAGATCGATCACTAATACTTTACGCTGTGTCGCAGCCAATGAAGCAGCCAGATTGACACACGATGTTGTTTTACCAACACCACCTTTCTGATTTGCAACAGCTATGATTCTTCCCACAAAAAAACCTCAACAATTAATCTTTTGCCGTTAAAACAACTAAATGACGTTCACCATCAAGTTCAGGTACTTGCAAAGATTTAACTTCAACAACAGTACACCATTCAGGTAAATCGGAGACTTCATCCTGATGGTACTGGCCTTTAAGAGCGAAAAACTGACCGCCTGACTTAGGCAAATGGTGACACCAATTAACCATGTCTGACATTGAAGCAAAGGCACGACTTAATACCGCATCAAAACCTTCACCGGGATCAAACTCTTCAACTCGACTTTGAACTGCAGTCACATTGGTAATTTTTAGCTCATGGATCACTTGGCGAATAAATCGAATTCGTTTACCTAAGCTATCAAGCAGCGTAAATGATTTATGCGGGCACATAATTGCTAATGGAATTCCAGGTAAACCCGGCCCCGTACCCACATCAATGTAACGCTCACCATCTAAATATTGGCTAACAACAATGCTATCCATAATGTGTTTAACTAACATTTCATTAGGATCACGCACAGAAGTCAAATTATACGCTTTATTCCACTTATGCAGCAGTTGCACATAACCAATCAATTGATCGAGTTGTTGTTCTGTGACCTGCAGGTCAGTTTGAGCGATAAGTTGTATTAAACGTTGTTTCATTATCGAGCCCTTATTCGCCTTTTTTAAGCAAGCCGTGTTTTTTCAAATAAACCAATAGTAATGAAATAGCGGCTGGTGTAATACCTGAAATACGTGATGCCATGCCTACAGATTCAGGCTTCGCATCATTAAGCTTAATTACGACTTCGTTTGATAAACCTTTCACTAAGCTGTAATCAAGATCAAAAGGTAGTTTAGTGGTCTCATGGCGTAATGATTTTTCAACTTCATCACGTTGGCGATCAATATAACCTTGGTATTTAATCTGAATTTCAACTTGCTCACGCGCTTCAATGTCTTCGTGTGCTGGCGCGAACGTTTCAATTGTCGTTAATTGTTCGTAAGTAACTTCAGGGCGACGAAGAAGATCCTCACCATTCGCTTCACGAACGATCGGTGACTTAAGGATCTTATTTAAACTCTCAATATGATTCGAGTTTGGATTAACCCAAATCTCTTTCAAACGTTGACGCTCTTGTTCCATATTTTCTAATTTTTGATTGAAACGCGCCCAGCGCTCATCATCAACTAGACCTAATTCACGTCCCATTGGTGTTAGACGTAAATCAGCATTATCTTCACGTAACAACAAGCGATATTCCGCACGTGACGTAAACATACGGTACGGTTCTTTAGTACCAATCGTTGATAAATCATCGATCAATACGCCCATGTACGCTTGATCACGACGTGGACTCCAACCTTCTTTGTCTTGGGTTTGAAGGGCAGCGTTCATGCCTGCCATTAGGCCTTGAGCTGCCGCTTCTTCGTAACCGGTCGTACCGTTGATTTGTCCCGCAAAGAACAATCCATCAATGTATTTATTTTCAAAGGTTTGTTTAAGATCGCGCGGGTCAAAGAAATCATACTCAATCGCATAACCAGGACGCATAATGGTTGCGTTCTCAAATCCTTTCATTGAGCGCACAATTTGCATCTGAACATCAAACGGTAAGCTTGTAGAAATACCATTTGGATACAGTTCATTGGTGGTTAAGCCTTCAGGCTCAATGAAGATTTGGTGACTATTTTTATCCGCAAAACGCATCACTTTATCTTCAATTGAAGGGCAGTAGCGAGGGCCAATACCTTCAATCACACCAGCATACATTGGGCTACGATCAAGGTTATTACGAATAACCTCATGCGTACGCTCGTTGGTGTAAGTAATAAAACATGGAATTTGACGAGGATGATCCGATTGTTTCCCCATGAAAGAAAATGTTGGGGTTGGATTATCACCATGTTGGGTTTCAAGAATACTTAAATCAACAGTGCGTGCATCAATACGTGGTGGAGTACCTGTTTTTAAGCGATCAACCCGTAACGGTAATTCACGAAGACGATCCGCAAGTGCATTTGATGCAGGATCACCAGTACGACCGCCACTGTAGTTTTCTAGACCAATATGAATTTTACCGCCAAGGAATGTACCGACGGTTAATACCACAGCTTTTGCGTGGAATTTTAAATCCATTTCAGTCACTACACCGGTAGTGCGATGGTTTTCAACAATTAAATCTGTTACAGCTTGTTGGAAAATCATTAAATTAGGCTGATTTTCCAATACGTTACGTACTGCTGCTTTGTAAAGTGCACGGTCTGCTTGTGCACGTGTTGCCCGAACTGCAGGGCCTTTGGAAGAGTTGAGTGTACGGAATTGAATTCCGCCTTTATCGATAGCATGTGCCATCAAGCCACCAAGGGCGTCAACTTCTTTAACCAGGTGTCCTTTCCCGATCCCGCCGATAGCTGGGTTGCACGACATTTGGCCCAACGTATCGATATTATGGGTCAATAGTAAGGTTTTTTGTCCCATTCGGGCAGCTGCCAGTGCCGCTTCGGTACCGGCATGACCACCACCCACAACGATGACATCAAATTTTTCCTGGTAAAACATGAAACTTCCTCAGGTATTTAAATAGCCAGTGAGTTAACTAGAGCAAAGGGCGGACATTCTATCCTGTTTCTTGGCAAGAGAGAATCTTTCATCAAGATCATTTGATCGCCCATTTACGTCTCTTAAATATATATAAGATCTTTTTAAAGAGATCTTCTATTAGATCTACTATTAGGATCCACTGATCGTGTGGATAACCGCTAAATGATCCTTATGATCATGTATTTATAGACGATCATTTGTTGTGGAGTAGCTTGGATCTTCCAGAGGATAGGCTGGGATCAAAATAGCTACTTATACACAGGGGCAGAGGGGTCTATAAGTTATTAAATGGATAACTATGGGTTGATCACCGTTTAGATCTATAGTTATCCACAGATAAAAGCATTAAATAGGATTTCAAATTGAGTAACTATTGACCACTTTTTAATCATTTAATACATTTTGCCATTCTTCAAGCCATATTTCTGCGGCATCTTCAGGTACTGGTGTCATTGAAACATCAATATCAAGTCGTTCACCAAGCTGTGTTGCACCTAATGAGAGTAAGCGTGCTTGAATATTTTTACCTGCAGCACAGAAAGTATCGTAATTACTGTCTCCAAGCCCAATAACGGCAAATTTTAGCTGATCAAGAGTGGGATTCTGATCAGCAAGAGCATTTGCAAAGGCGATAAAGTTATCTGGATAATCACCGGCCCCATGGGTTGAACAAATAATAAGCCAAATGGTGTCTTGGTTTAATTGATCAAATTGAGGTTGGTTTGTGATATCGGTTTGATGACCTTGTGCGGTAAGTAAATCGGCTACATGATCGGCGACATATTCAGCACCACCAAGCGTGCTGCCAGTGATCAGCGTAATAGTTGACATAATTGTCCTCAAATTGGCGTTAGATGGGATCATCGATATGAAATGATGAATACCAGCTTGAGATTGTACTGAGATCAAACCCTATAAAGATAGCCTTTATGGCATAAGTGACCATTTTTATTCACTGACAGGGTATTTTTTTTATCCACCAGCATCAAGTGGGGATGAAACGGGGAAAAAATGTGGGTATTTATACAAAAAAATGAAGTTTTATAGCAATTAAGATGATCATTACGGCGATGGAAGATAAAAGGGATTTGGTCTTAATAAAAGATCTTACCCACATGATCCCCTTATTGTTTGCACAAGCTTATGATCTTTAATTATTGCGATCATCATACTGATCGCAATAATTAAATGATCTTGTTTTTTCGAGGTAAAATAACCAGTTTTTGGGTGGTTGGATGAGGGATAACGCTGACATGGTGGTGATAAAGTGCATTAATTTGGGCGGATGTTAATACGTTTTGAGGTGTATCAAAGGCAATTTGTTGGCCTTGTTCAAGCAATAATAAACGATCGCAAAATGTGATGGCCGTATTAAGGTTATGAATGGCAATTAGTGCGCTTTTGCCTTGTTGGCAATGGTGGCTCAAAATATTAAGTAAGAGCGACTCATGGCCAATATCAAGGCTGGCTGTGGGCTCATCAAGTAGCATAATGGCGGCATTTTGAATCAGTAACCGTGCAAAATGTACCCGTTGTTGTTCACCACCAGAGAGTTGGTTGATTGGGCGTTTTAATAATGGTTTTATCTCTAACTGATTAATAATGCTTGTTATTTTTTGTTCTGATATCGACGAGGATTGGTGATGGCCATAATGAATAATATCTTGAACCACAAAGCCAAATGCGGGTTCGGTGTGCTGAGGTAAATAACTTAAATATTGTGCCCGTTGTTGATGGTTGTAGCTGCTGAGAGGGCGTTCAAATAGAGAAATATTGCCACTTTTAGGTGCCACAAAACCGCTCAGGCATTTTAATAAGGTACTTTTCCCTGCGCCATTAGGGCCGATAATTCCGACTAACTCACCGGGATTAATCGCAAAATTGATATTCTGCAATAATGGTTGTGATCCTTGGTAATAATTTAATTGGGTTATTTTCAGTGATGGGATCATGATGGTAATCCTTTATATTGGCTGCGTATGAGTAGAGCAATAAAATAGATCCCGCCTATAACCGCGGTGATAATCCCCGTCTTTAATTCATTGGGAGCAATAACGGTACGGGCAATAAGATCACACGCTAATAAAAACATTGCGCCAAATAATGCTGAAAACGGTAATAAAATACGATTATTCGGTCCTATTAGTAACCGTGCTAAATGCGGCACTATTAAGCCAATAAAACCAATTGGGCCCGCTACAGCAATGGCCATTGCGGTGAGTAAGGTGGTCAGTAGTAATAATAATCGGCGGCTGTGGTTAACATTTATTCCCATGCCGTGGGCATTTTGCTCACCTAAAGCCAGTAAATTTAAGGTCTGACCGTGGCGTAATAGTAGCCATCCTGTAATGATAATAATGGGGGTTGGCCATAATAATTGTTGCCATGTACGCGCGTCTAATCCTCCCATGGTCCAAAAGACAAACTCACTCACTTCATATTGTTGAGCGGTTAACAATACGCCCATGGTTAATCCACCTAATAAACTCGACACGGCGAGCCCGGCTAAAATGATGAATAAACCATGTTGTTGAGTTTGACGAGCAATTAAATAAACGATTGTTGCCGTTATTAATGCGCCGATGGCTGTAACAAGGGGTAATAACGCAGGATTGACGACCGTTAAGCCACTGACAATCGCCACCACTGCTGCAAAGCTACTGCCTGCACTGATACCTAAGATATCGGGGCTAGCGAGGGGATTTCTAAACAAACCTTGGCTGCATGCTCCAGCTAACGCTAACGCACTTCCGGCTAATATAGCGGCACAAGCGCGGGGCAAACGGATCTGTAATATGATGGCTGAGGCGAGGGGATGTTGTTGCTGAGCTAAGGTTTCCCCTCCCTGAATATAACTGGCAAGCATGGCAATAATATCATGCATGGGAATGGCAACTGATCCGAGGCTCAAATAAAGCATGAGTAGCACCAGTAATGCGGTAACGGCTAATAGACCTTGAACGGGTTTAATGTATGGATGGGTGAACATGAGACTGATAAACCTTATGATTAAGGTAGATGATAGCATCGGCAATATATTGGCTATCGGTTGAACGCAATGAATGTGGCAAGCTAATAACGCGGCGCTCACGAATGGCGGTTAATGTTTGCAAGGCTGGATCGTGTAATAGCTGTTGTTTAAAGCCATTGTTATTTTCACCTGGAATAATAATTACATCAGGGTTTAGGGCTAATAGTTGTTCTTTCGCTATTGGAACTTGGCCAAATTTATCGCCATTGGTATTGGCAATCACGTTGTTAAGTTGGGCGTGACTAATAATGGTATTGATAGTGGAGTTATGATTGCTGGATGCGCCCCAGGGGGTGTATTCAATAGCAGTTAGCTTGTGCTGTGGAATAATAACCTGTTGTTTAAGTTTGGCGTTCATCTTGTCAACCACTGCCATCGCCGCTGCATTTTTATTGACGAGCTTGCCAACTAATAAAATGTTTTGTTCAATATTTTTGAGGCTATAAACGGTTTTAATGACAAAAACATTGATACCTGCTGCACGTAATTGGGCAATTTTAGGCCCATCACTCCAACTGGCCACCAGCACTAAATCTGGACGTTCGGCAATTATTCGTTCTACGTTTAGATCACGTAGCGGCAATGTCTCTGGAATTTTATCGGCCATAATTGAATAAGTCGGGTCCTTACTTAAACGACTTAAACTGGTGATGTTTTTTAAGGGCAATAGTGCCATTAATACTTGATCACTAAACATGCTTTTAGAGTCAACTTGTGTCGGCATCGTGGTTAATGTCAGTGGGTGCTGACTGGCATCGGTGACGGTGATTGGGTATGAGGTCTGTGCACTTAAACAGGCTGTGCTAGTGCATAGGCAGCCTATAAAAAATAAATTTTTAAGTCGTGAATACATAATTTTCCATATGCTACTAATAGTAAGCTTACCTCATCCTTGGTAAGCAAATTTTGCGGACATAGTTAGTGATTTTTTGAGCGCTGTCAATGGTCGTCTTCTGTTAGAATTACGCATATTTGGCAAGGAATAACACAGTTATGGTATTAAAATTTTCGGGTGATATTGATGAACTTGCTTATCCCTTTATTTTTGAAGATTCCCCGTTATGTGATTTTGAAATTCTCACCGATGAATTATGTACATATGTGGGATTAGCTATCTCACAACTGCAAGATGATGAAGTGCGACAATCTTTATCATGGTTACAACCACGTATTTTTAACCTCAATGGATCTATTCGAGGTAAGTGCGGTATTTTTGAAGTGGATATTATTAAGTTGAAAGCGGATTATCATTATTTTCGCGCCCAAGTAACCGATAACAATAAGCGCTTTGTATTACCGCGAGGGATAGGCGCGGTGGTGCAATTACATCAATGTCGGAGTTTATCGAAGAAGGTGGTGCGTCAATTAGTTAACGTTGATGCGGTGGGTAAAAAGGTGCCTGAAACATTACCTCGATTCAGTAATTTGTTGGTGAATTACTTTTTTGCATTAACGCGAGTGCTTAATCAGCAGGCTGGAATTGAAGAGCCTGAATATATCAGCATAAATTATCCTTCGCCCGAAGCTAAATAATAATAATAAAAAACGCCATATATCAATTATATATGGCGTTTTTTTTGTTACTGATGCATTAGGTTAGTATTTACTTACCAATACAGAAAGAAGTAAAGATACGTCCAAGTAAATCATCCGATGTAAACTCACCGGTGATCTCACTTAAGTGCTGTTGAGCTAACCGTAATTCTTCAGCCAGAATCTCACCTGCCATAAAGCCTTCTAGTTGCTCTTTACCGATCACTAAATGTTCAGCTGCACGTTCAAGGGCATCTAAGTGACGACGACGTGCCATAAAGCCGCCTTCCGTCGTGCCTGCAAATCCCATACATTGCTTTAGATGTTCGCGTAAGTCGTCCACACCATCGCCTGTGCGTGCTGAGAGGCGAATTAAGGTTGAGTCATTAACTTCTGTAATGCCCGTTACTTCACCGGTAAGTTCGGCTTTATTGCGAATTACAGTTAAGCCCATGTTGGCCGGTAAGCGTTCAATAAAATCAGGCCAGATATCTTTAGGATCGGTAGCATCGGTGGTGGTGCTATCAACCATGAATAACACCCGATCGGCATGTTCAATTTCCGCCCATGCGCGTTCAATACCAATCCGTTCTACTTCATCGGTTGCTTCACGTAAACCTGCGGTATCAATAATGTGTAATGGCATACCGTCAATGTGAATATGTTCACGTAATACATCACGGGTTGTACCTGCGATATCGGTCACAATCGCGCTGTCTTTTCCTGATAAGGCATTTAATAGGCTTGATTTACCAGCATTAGGGCGACCTGCAATCACTACCTTCATGCCTTCACGCATGATTGCACCTTGGTTGGCTTGTTTACGCACATCAGCCAAGCGATCCATTATGTTATTGAGATCACCACTGACTTTGCCGTCAGACAGAAAATCTATTTCTTCTTCAGGAAAATCAATCGCAGCTTCGACGAAAATACGTAAATGAATTAAGGCTTCGACCAATTCATTTACTTTGTTTGAGAACACACCTTGCAGTGATTTAAAGGCACTTTTCGCCGCTTCTTCTGAGCTGGCATCAATTAAATCAGCAATGGCTTCAGCTTGGGCTAAATCAAGCTTGTCGTTCATAAAGGCACGTTCTGAGAACTCACCTGGGCGTGCCGGACGAATGCCTTCAATGCTAAGAATGCGGCGGATCATCATGTCCATCAATACTGGGCCACCGTGGCCTTGCAGTTCTAATACATCTTCACCTGTGAACGAGTTAGGGCCTTTAAAAAATAGCGCGATCCCTTGATCAAGCGCGGTTCCATCTTCATTTTTAAATGGCAGATATTCAGCGTAACGGGTTTTTAACTCACGGCCAGCAACGGCAAGGGCTACTTCTTTCGCTTTAGGACCTGAAACGCGAATGATGCCGACGCCGCCACGGCCCGGTGGTGTTGCTTGTGCAACGATAGTATCGATATGTTGATTCATAACCTTGGCTTTGCTTTAAAATGACTTGATGATTGTAAACCACTGTGAGGGCTTACGCCTAATCTGCCCCATAAAAAAAGGCGACCCTAAGGTCGCCTTTCATTCACAGGGACAGCTTATTTAGCTTTGCTGTGTAAACCTTTTTTCTCCAACGCACGGAAAATAATGGTTTGTTGAATTAGGGTAACGATGTTTGATACTAGCCAGTAAAGCACTAGACCAGAAGGGAACCATAGGAAGAAGAAAGTAAACATAACCGGCATAAAGGTCATGATCTTCTGCTGCATTGGATCCGTTACTGTTGATGGGCTGTTCTTCTGAATAAGGAACATTGATACACCCATAAGAACAGGTAGGATGTAGTACGGGTCTTGTGCTGATAGATCCGTAATCCAACCGAAGAATGGCGCATGACGCAATTCAACTGATCCCATTAGTGCCCAGTACAGTGCGATGAAAATTGGCATCTGTAGCATGATAGGTAAACAACCACCAAGTGGGTTTACTTTCTCTTTTTTGTACAGTTCCATCATTTCTTGGCTTTGACGTTGACGGTCATCACCTAAACGCTCACGCATTGCCTGAATTTTTGGCTGTAGCATACGCATTTTCGCCATTGAGGTGTACTGTGCTTTTGTTAGTGGGTACATAGCACCACGAACAATTAGCGTTAGGATGATGATTGCAACACCCCAGTTACCTACAATACCGTGAATGAAAGAAAGCAATTTATGCAATGGACTAGCAATGAACCATAGCCAACCGTAATCAACCGTTAGGTTTAGGTTAGCGGCTGTTGCAGCCATTTCTTTTTGCAACTTAGGACCAAGCCATAGTGTTGCTTTAATTTCTTTTGTTTGACCAGGAGCAACAGTCTCTAACGGCATACGTACGCCGATGTAACCTACACCGTTGTTATCGCTGCTGTAGACTTGAGAAGTCTGATCGGCGCCATCACGAGGGATCCATGCTGATACGAAGTAGTTCTCCATAATCGCAACCCAGCCGTCATTTGCTGACTGGTTAAGGTTCTTCTCTTTGATGTCATCAAAACTGTATTTTGTGTACTTAGTATCATTAGCTGAGTATGCCGCACCATTGTAGGTGTGCATTGCCATGCCTTGAATGCCGCCGCTAGATTTGCTTTCTAGGCGGTGACGAAGCTGTGCGTACATTTGTACTGTTGCTGGCTTGTCAGTTTTGTTGTCGACAGTGTAGTCAACATTAACCGCATAATCGTTACGCTTGAAAACGAATGTTTTGATGTAACTAATGCCATCACGAGTGAATGTCATTGGTACACGTAGTTCGTTTTGGTCTGGTGCCATGACGAAGCTTTTTGCCGTCACCACGTATTGTGCACGACCATGTGTTTGTGAGTCAGAACCATTAGTGCCGATTAAGCCTGATTGCGCAATGTAATCGCGGCCGTCAGTATCACTTAACAGAACAAATGGGTCTTTAGAATCTAGGGTGTTGTCGTATTTTAGTAGTTTTGCATTGATAACATCACCACCAAGCGTGTCGACTGTTAATTCCAGTACATCCGTTTTAATGGTAATTAAGTTAGTTGAAGTTTTCTGGTCAGCCAGTGGTTGATTATCACTTGAATGTGATGGAATACCACTATTGTTATTGACTTGTTGCTCTACACCCGGCTTCGTTGGTTGCGGGTTTTTGTCGCCATGCCATTGTTGAAATAGCAAGAATGAGACAAACAGTAGGGCAATTAACAGAATATTACGTTGGGAACCCATGGTTAATGTTCTCTGTCGTTATGCTTGGTTGGCGGAACGGGGTCGTAACCACCGTCATTTAAAGGGTGACATTTTAATAGACGTTTCGCCGCTAACCAACAACCTTTTCGCGCTCCATGCGTTTTTACAGCTTCGATCGCATATTGAGAACATGTAGGGGTGAACCGACAGCGTGGTCCAAGGAGAGGACTGATTGCCAGTTGGTAAAAGCGGACTAGTCTTACGACTAGCCACGCGACGGGCGAGACAGGCGATGCCATAACTTATCTAACAACGTAAATAGTTCTTCGTTACTCAACCCATTGGCTGATTTCTTGGCAATGACTACGAAGTCGCAAGCTGGAAGCTGATGTTGTTTTAAACGGAAACTTTCGCGAACAACGCGTTTGAAGCGGTTTCTGTCGACAGCAGTTTTAATCTGTTTTTTTGGAACAGCCAGACCGAGACGGGGGTGGTCGAGTTCGTTAGAACGGGCAAGAATAGTCAAGTGGGGAGAGCCAGCACGATGAGCTTGCTGGAAGACAGTTTTATAATGTTCGGGAGTTAACAAACGTAACTCCCGAGAAAAAGCGAACTTATTCAAAATAATCGTCGATGATTACTTAGAAAGACGCTTACGGCCTTTAGCGCGACGTGCATTGATTGTTGCACGACCGTTCTTAGTTGCCATACGAGCACGGAAGCCGTGACTACGCTTACGCTTAAGAACAGAAGGTTGGAATGTGCGTTTCATGGTTTTACCTTAAATTAACTGATCAGTTTTTAAGTTTGTTAGATGTAATTGGCCATAATTGGACAATTACCACCAACAAAGAGGCGGAATTGTAATCACTGACTAACAAAGAGTCAATAATTATACCCACATCTAATGATGGGCGCTGCATTATACGTTTTATAGCGCGAAGTTCAAGGATCCTTATTGGATCCCTATTTGAGTTAAAAAAGCCTTTAGTTGTGGATCGTTAGGGTAATTAAAGATCTGCTCTGGTGGTCCTTGCTCTACAAATTGACCGTCGGCCATAAAGATCACTCTATCGGCGACTTCACGCGCAAATTGTAATTCATGAGTGACGATCAACATTGTTTGTTGGTGTTTTGCCAATTGTTTGATCAAGTTAAGCACTTCATTGACCCACAGTGGATCGAGGGCTGACGTAGGTTCATCAAGTAATAATAATTCGGCTTCTAACGCCATAGCACGACCAATACCCACCCGTTGCTGTTGGCCACCAGAGAGGGCGGCTGGATAGGTGTCAGCTTTATCGGCTAAGCCAATGTCCGTCAAAATATCAAGTGCACGTTGCTGTGCCTGTTGTTTGCTAAGGCCTTTAACGACGCGTAAACCTTCACTAATATTTTGTTGTGCTGTGAGATGATTAAACAAAGCATAGTTTTGGAATACAAATCCTGTTTGGCGTCGTAGGGCTAAAATGTCACTTTTTTTAGGCTGTTGGCCATCGACGGTCACATCGTTAATGGTGATAGTGCCACTATTGGCACTTTCAAGGTAATTAAGGCAACGTAAAAAGGTTGATTTTCCGGTGCCTGATGGACCAATGATAGCCACGATTTCACCTTTGTTGATAGTGAGATCAAGATCGCTAAAAATAGTTTGTTCGCCAAAACGTTTAGTGAGTTTGTTTATATTAATCATCGTACGTAAGCCCTATCTAAACGTGTTTCAGCTAATTGCTGTAAGCGAGTAAGCACTATTACTACAGCCCAGTATATAATTGCAACAGCAAGGAAAGCTTCAAAAAATTTAAAGCTAGATGACGCTTCCATTTGTGCTTTTGCCATGATTTCTGGCACACCTAAAGTAAAGGCGAGTGAGGTTGATTTAATCATATCAATAAAGTAATTCATCAATGATGGTAACGCGATGCGAGTGGCTTGCGGCAATATAATACGACGCATGGTTTGCCATTCTGTCATGCCGATCGCTAAACTAGCTTCACGTTGGCTGCGATCAACCCCGATAATAGCTGCACGAATACTTTCAGCCATGTATGCCGCAAAATGAAGGCTAAGGCCAATAACGGCGGCATTGAATGCGTTTAATCCAACTAAACTTGGCAGCACTTGTGGTAAGCCGTAATACAGTAAAAATAGTTGTACTAATAACGGAGTACCACGAAAAAAACTGATATAAAGTTGTGTCAGTGGGCTAAGTAGCGGTAGTTTATAAATGCGTATTAGCGCTAAAATTAGGCCAAGTATCAAGGCGAAAATGGCACCAATAGCGGCCATGAGTAATGTCGTTGGTAGGTATTTCAACAAAATAGGCATCAACGACAACATATAATTAAAATCAAAACCCATAATGGTGATCCGCTGTACTAGTTATATTAACGAGGTAAAATAGATTTACCATTACAATGAGTCGTAATGGTGAAACGGTTAATTATTGTGTGATATCGCTATGGAACCACTTATTTGATATCGCAGTAAGCGTGCCATCTTTGCGCATAGAAGCTAAGGCTTGATTAACTTGTTGTTGGAGTAACTTCCCCTTGGCGTTATTTAAAAATGGCCATGCGTTTTCAATGGCTGCAAAAGGTTTTCCTGCTAGTTGGAGTGGTAATGGTTTACTACTGATGATAGCCACGGATGATAAACGATCCATCACAAAGGCATCAGTACGACCTAAGGCCACATCTTGTTCAATACCACTGTCATAGGTCTTGATATTAATGTCTTTGGCATTAGGCAAATGACGTAGCAGTTGCTCATAGTTTGAACCTAAATTAACACCAACTGTTTTACCATTTAAATCTGCTGTTGAGTGAATGCTGTCATTGCCTTTTCTTACCACTAATTGTGCGCCATCAATTACATAAGGTTGACTAAATAAAAATTTGGTTTGGCGAGCAGGGGTAATAGAAATTTGATTTGAAATAGTATCAATACGCCCTGTATCTAGTTGTCCAAACAAACCAGAGAAACTTGCGGTAACAAATTCGACGTTATAGTCATTGCGTTTACCAATTTCATTCCAGAGATCAACTTCAAATCCTTGTAACTTATCTTGACTAACAAAAGTAAAAGGGAAATAACGACCAGACATACCTACTTTAACCGTGGTTGCAGCTATAACACTGGTGGTTGTACTAGCAAATAGGGTACTTGCGATCACTAACGTTTTTATCCAGTTTTTCATTCGGTATTTTCCTTTCCTTTATAGGGTTTTATTTGGTGAATTCATCCTACCTCGATATTTAATCATAAAGATAATAATTAACAGTTATTTGAAATAACCATTTGTTTGGCTACTGACATATTACAGTCTGATATTATGCTTTTTACGGTATATAAAAGGGCGCTGATTGTTATAAAAGGTTACCCACAGCGATAGGTTTTCCCTGTGGATGATAATAGCTGATGATATAATGGTCATTATTGAGTAAAAACAGCATTAAACGGGCAATGAAAGACTTATCTTTGTGGCACTTGTGTTAATATAGCTGTGGGTAAAGGTGGGTTAAATTGTACTGATCTTACATTTTATTGTGAGATCTATGTGCATAAGTTAGATCTTATTCACTGGATCTGGGATCTCTTTACTGGCGATCCTTGTTCAGCGAGTATAAAATTATCTCCCTTTTTGTGTTTTGTTTATTCAGTGTGGAGTCTACCTTGTCATCTTCGCTATGGTTGCAGTGCCTTCAACGCCTTCAGGAAGAACTCCCTGCGACAGAATTCAGTATGTGGCTGCGTCCGCTTCAGGCTGAATTAAATGATCATACATTGACATTATTTGCTCCCAATCGGTTTGTCTTAGATTGGGTGCGTGATAAATATCTTAATAATATCAATCGACTACTTAATGAATTTTGTGGTGCTGATGTTCCGAGTCTGCGTTTTGAAGTTGGTAGCAAACCTGTTGTTGCGCCGCCTCAACCTGTTGCGCCGCCGGTTTTTACCTTACCGCAATCAAGACCTCGCACTGAACCTGAGCCAATGCATTACGAACCGGCACCGTCTCCTGTACAAACGGAATCACCTGGTGGCTATCGTTCAAATGTAAACCCTAAACATAATTTCAATAATTTTGTGGAAGGTAAATCAAACCAATTAGGTCTTGCTGCTTGTCGTCAGGTGTCTGATAACCCAGGAGCTGCCTACAATCCGTTATTTTTATACGGTGGTACTGGTTTAGGTAAAACGCACTTGTTACATGCGGTGGGTAATGCGATTGCTAATCGTAAACCCAACGCTAAAGTTGTTTACATGCACTCTGAGCGTTTTGTGCAAGATATGGTAAAAGCACTGCAGAATAATGCCATTGAAGAATTTAAGCGTTATTACCGTAGTGTTGACGCTCTCTTGATTGATGACATTCAATTTTTTGCCAATAAAGAACGCTCTCAAGAAGAATTTTTTCATACCTTTAATGCGTTATTAGAAGGTAATCAACAAATTATTTTGACATCAGATCGTTACCCTCGTGAAATTAATGGGGTTGAAGACCGTTTAAAATCACGCTTTGGTTGGGGACTGACTGTTGCTATTGAGCCGCCCGAGCTTGAAACCCGCGTTGCTATTTTAATGAAGAAAGCTGAAGATCATAACATTCGTTTAGCTGACGAAGTGGCGTTCTTTATTGCAAAGCGGTTACGTTCCAATGTGCGTGAATTAGAGGGTGCGTTGAATCGTGTGATAGCCAATGCTAATTTTACTGGTCGCGCGATCACGATTGATTTTGTTCGTGAAGCACTGCGTGATTTATTAGCGCTACAAGAAAAGCTAGTGACGATTGATAATATTCAGAAGACTGTTGCAGAATATTATAAAATAAAGATGGCTGATATGCTGTCTAAGCGTCGCTCTCGTAGTGTTGCTCGTCCTCGTCAAATGGCGATGGCGTTAGCAAAAGAACTGACAAACCACAGTCTTCCTGAGATTGGCGATGCCTTTGGTGGTCGTGATCATACGACCGTACTTCATGCTTGTCGTAAGATTGAGCAGTTACGCGAAGAAAGCCACGATATTAAAGAAGATTATTCAAACCTAATTAGAACGTTGTCGTCTTAATATGAAATTTACTGTTGAACGTGAACATTTATTAAAACCTTTGCAACAGGTGACTGGTGCACTAGGTGGTCGTCCGTCATTACCTATTTTAGGCAATATTCTGCTGCAAGTTGAGAATGGATGCTTGTCAATGACAGGTACCGATCTTGAAGTTGAGCTCATTGCAAAAATTGCGCTAGAAGGCGATTTTGAAGCGGGTGCTGTGACAGTACCGTCGCGGAAATTTTTAGATATTTGTCGTGGCTTACCTGATAGTGCCACCATCGCGGTTATCTATGAAGGTGATCGAGTGTTAATTCGTTCTGGTCGTAGTCGCTACACATTAACGACATTATCTGCGGCTGATTTTCCAAATATTGAAGATTGGCAAAGTGAAGTTGAGTTCACGATTGAACAGGGGCGTATGCGTCAGCTGATTGATAGCACTCAATTTTCAATGGCAAACCAAGATGTGCGTTACTACCTTAACGGAATGCTATTTGAAACTGATGGTCAACATTTACGTTCAGTTGCAACCGACGGTCACCGTATGGCGGTTTGTGCGATTGATACAGGCCATGATTTACCAACCAAACAAATTATTGTGCCGCGTAAAGGGGTACTAGAATTAGTGCGGTTGTTTGATAATCCAGAAGCCTTAGTCAATATTCAAATTGGTCATTCAAATTTACGCGCGACGGTGGGTAATTTTGTGTTTACCACTAAGTTAGTTGATGGACGTTTCCCTGATTACCGTCGTGTCATGCCACAAAATAGCACCAAGTTTGTTGAGGCTAGTTGTGATGAGATGCGTAAAGCGTTTGCGCGAGCGGCTATTTTATCCAATGAAAAATTTCGTGGCGTAAGAGTCGGTTTATCTAATGGTGAAATGCGCATTACGGCTAATAACCCAGAACAAGAAGAAGCGGAAGAGTTTCTTGATGTTGATTATGAGGGTGACAGCTTAGAAATTGGTTTTAATGTTAGCTACGTACTTGATGTATTAAACACCCTTAAGTGTGATCAAGTACGGTTGTCATTATCGGATGCGAATGCACCGTCATTAATTGAAGATGCAACCAATGATGAAGCCATGTATGTAGTAATGCCAATTAGACTGTAATTATGGCGCTTACTCGGTTATTAGTGCAGGATTTTCGTAATATTGCTCAGTGTGATATTACGTTAGCCAGCGGGTTTAATTTTTTGGTTGGCGCGAATGGCAGCGGTAAAACCAGTGTTCTTGAAGCGATTCATTATTTAGGACATGGACGTTCGTTTCGTAGCCATTTAACCAGCCGTGTTATTCGCCATGAACAACATCAATTGTTTATTCATGGTCGAGTCACTGATAACAACGACCTCACTTTACCTTTAGGGATCAGCAAGCAACGTGATGGTACTACCGAAGTTAAGATTGGTGGTGAAGGTAATCAAAAGTTAGCGCAGCTAGCACAGATTTTACCATTACAGTTAATTACCCCTGAAGGGTTTGATTTACTGATCGGCGGACCTAAGTTTCGACGGTCTTTTATTGATTGGGGTGTGTTTCATGTTGAACCAAAGTTCTATAATGCATGGAGCCGCTTAAAACGATTGACGAAACAACGTAATGCATTATTAAAGCAGGCACGTAGCTACCGTGAACTCAGTTATTGGGATCAAGAGCTGGCGTTACTTGCTGAACAAATCAGTGTGTGGCGTCAAGAATACATTACAGCCGTAAAAATTAAAGCGGCTGAAATATGTCAGGTATTCCTACCTGAATTTGAAATCCAGCTTGGTTTTTACCGTGGCTGGGAAAAAGAAACACCGTATGCTGAGCTGCTGCAACGTAATTTTGAACGTGACTGTCAGCTTGGCTATACCGTAAGTGGGCCCCATAAGGCTGATTTACGGATTAAAGTTGCTGGAACACCGGTTGAGGACGTTTTGTCCCGCGGTCAGCTAAAGTTAATGGTGTGTGCGTTGCGTTTAGCGCAAGGTCTACATCTTACTGAGGCCACCGGCAAACAGTGTATTTACCTAATTGATGATTTTGCTTCCGAATTGGATAGCCATAGGCGAGCGTTGCTAGCGCAACGATTAAAGGAAACTAACGCCCAAGTGTTCATTAGTGCTATTAGTCGCGAGCAAGTGGTTGATATGCTTGATGAAAACGGTAGGTTGTTCATGGTCGAACACGGCAAGATAACACAGGATAATTAAAGCGAGAGTAACTCAATGTCCAACAATTACGATTCATCAAGCATTAAGGTGCTTAAAGGCCTCGATGCGGTACGTAAGCGCCCAGGAATGTACATCGGTGATACTGATGATGGTACTGGCTTGCACCACATGGTTTTTGAGGTAGTCGATAACTCTATCGATGAAGCTCTTGCTGGTCACTGTGAAGATATCATTGTTACGATTCACGAAGATGGTTCGGTTTCTGTAAGCGATGACGGTCGTGGTATTCCGACTGAACTTCACGAAGAAGAAGGGGTGTCAGCCGCTGAAGTTATCATGACTGTACTCCACGCTGGTGGTAAGTTCGATGATAATTCTTACAAAGTGTCTGGCGGCCTCCATGGTGTAGGTGTTTCTGTTGTAAACGCCTTGTCTGAAAAAGTTGAGCTAACCATTAACCGTAAAGGTCATATTCACCAGCAAACTTACCACCATGGTGTACCTGATGCACCATTGGCTGAAGTGGGTGATACTGACAAAACCGGTACCCGTTTACGTTTCTGGCCAAGCGAAGAAACCTTTACTAACAATATTGAATTTCATTACGAAATTTTAGCTAAACGTCTACGTGAATTATCATTCTTGAACTCTGGCGTATCTATCAAGTTAATTGATGAGCGTGAAGATGGTAAGCAAGATCACTTTATGTATGAAGGTGGTATTCGCGCATTTGTAGAGCACTTAAACCGTAATAAAACGCCAATCCATCAGAAAGTTTTTCACTTTGATAGTGAGCGTGAAGACGGCATTACCGTTGAAGTTGCAATGCAGTGGAACGATGGTTTCCAAGAAGGTGTTTACTGCTTTACTAACAACATTCCACAACGTGATGGTGGTACCCACTTAGCGGGTTTCCGTGGTGCTTTGACGCGTACTCTTAATTCATTTATGGATAAAGAAGGCTACTCAAAGAAAGCCAAAGCAGCAACATCAGGTGATGATGCGCGTGAAGGCTTGATAGCGGTAGTTTCAGTTAAAGTGCCTGATCCTAAGTTCTCTAGCCAGACTAAAGATAAGCTGGTTTCAAGCGAAGTGAAAACTGCGGTTGAATCAGCAATGAACGAGAAGTTTGCTGAGTTCTTATTAGAAAGCCCAGCAGACGCTAAAATCATTTGTACTAAAATTATTGATGCCTCTCGTGCGCGTGAAGCAGCGCGTAAAGCGCGTGAAATGACACGTCGTAAAGGTGCATTAGATTTAGCGGGCCTTCCGGGTAAACTTGCAGATTGTCAGGAAAAAGATCCTGCTCTTTCTGAACTATATATTGTGGAAGGGGACTCTGCTGGCGGTTCAGCCAAGCAGGGACGTAACCGTAAAAACCAAGCGATTCTACCGCTAAAAGGTAAAATCCTTAACGTTGAAAAAGCACGTTTCGACAAGATGCTATCTTCACAAGAAGTGGCAACACTGATCACTGCAATGGGCTGTGGTATTGGTCGCGACGAGTACAACCCAGATAAGCTGCGTTACCACAATATCATCATCATGACCGATGCCGATGTCGATGGTTCGCACATTCGTACGTTGCTATTGACCTTCTTCTATCGTCAAATGCCAGAGCTTATTGAGCGTGGCCACATTTATATTGCTCAGCCACCACTTTACAAAGTGAAGAAAGGTAAACAAGAGCAATATATTAAAGATGATGAAGAGATGAACCAGTACCAAACATCATTGGCACTGGATAACGCTTCTTTGTTTGCTAATGATGGTGCGCCAGCGATGACAGGTATGGCACTTGAAACGCTAGTAACACAATACAATGGCGCGATGAAACTGATTGAGCGCATGAGCCGTCGTTACCCAGCGTTAATGCTGAATGAATTGGTTTACCAACCTCGTTTAAGCACTGAAATGCTAGCGGATAGTGCGCAAGTTGAAGCATGGTTAACTCACCTTGTTGCAGCATTAAATACTAAGCAATCAGGTGAAAGTCAGTTTACGTTTGAAATCTTACGTGATGAAGAGAACAATGTCTTCGTACCTAAGGTTGTGGTGCGTACTCACGGTGTTGATCACGAGTACCCATTAAGTTTCGATCTACTGAATTCAAAAGAATACGCTAAGTTAGCGGATCTTTCTGAAGCACTAGATGGCTTATTGGATGAGACTGCTTTTGTTCAACGTGGTGAGCGTAAACAACCGGTTTCAAGCTTTAAAGAAGTACTTGAGTGGTTAAACAAAGAATCACGTCGTGGCTTATCTTTACAACGTTATAAAGGTCTGGGTGAAATGAATCCGAACCAGTTGTGGGAAACAACCATGGATCCTGAAGTACGTCGTATGCTGCAAGTTACCATCAATGATGCTGTTGCGGCAGATGAGTTGTTTACTTGTTTGATGGGTGATCAAGTTGAACCGCGTCGTAACTTCATTGAAGAGAACGCATTAAAAGTAGCTAACCTTGACGTGTAGTTTGTCATTAGGTTAATAGTTATAAAAACGCCGCTATGATTAGCGGCGTTTTTTTATAGGGTAATTTTATTGTTGTTATTAAAGGGGAGGGCAGAATAGGGTTGGTTAACCCATGGTATAAGCTCGTGTAATTTCTTCTGCAATAATTTTAATTCCGCGCTCCATTTGTTCGTCACTTTGAACGTAGTTCATGCGTATACATTGCTGACTGTGTTGCCATGGCTGTTGTAAACCAATAAAGAAATATTCCCCCGGAACAATTAACACCCCGCGCAATTTTAAGCGTTGATACAGCTCTTTAGTCGTGATCGGAAATTCATCACACCATAACCATAAAAATATCGCGCCTTCTGGCTTATGAATTCGAAACCGTGGATCGGTAATATAATGCTGTAATCGATTAACGGCATATTGTGCTTTGCGCTGATAAAAAGGGCGAATGACGTCATGACTTAACCGCAATAAATCATTACGGGCGATTAGCTTATCAGCAATTGCCGGACCTAAACTGCCAGGAGCGAGGTTGATAATGCCGTTGATATTGGTGAGCGCCGTAATAATTTCTTCATTGGCAATCACTATTCCGCAGCGAATACCGGGTAAACCTAGTTTAGATAAGCTCATACATAAAATGGTATTGCTGTTCCAAAAAGGGGTGACATCAGCAAAGATAATATCAGGGAAAGGCATGCCATAAGCATTGTCGATAATTAGCGGAATATTATGTGCTTGAGCGAGCGCATCGAGTTGTTTGACTTCATCATCAGTCAGCACGTTACCTGTCGGGTTGGTTGGGCGAGAAGCACAAATTGCACCAATACTGTCATCAATAACCAACTTACTAAAATCAATATGGTATTTAAATAAGCCATTATCCAATAAGCTAATAGTGGGTTGGTAAGAGACAAACATATTTTGTTCCAAACCCGCATCAGCATAGCCAATATATTCAGGAGATAGCGGTAATAGAATTTTCTTACTGGCACCATTACGGCATTTGCCTGCTAATAAGTTAAATAAATTAAAAAAGGCACTTTGACTACCGTTGGTGAGAGTAATGTTTTTACTGCTGATGTCCCAACCATAATGGTGTTTAAGCAACGCCGCGAGGGAATTAATAAAACGGTCTTTTCCTTGAGGACCATCGTAGTTGGTGATCGATGCGGTCAACTCACCAGAGGTGGCCATTTCTATTAATAGTTGATTAAAATAATCAACTATTGTTGGAATCTGAGCTGGATTACCACCTCCGAGCATGATCGCATCAGGGTTGGTTAAGCCATCATTTAAATCGTGCATTAATTGAGTAATGCCTGAATCGCCAGCGAACTTATCGCCAAAGCCAGAAAATTCCATGGTGCTATCGACCTCTATATCAGTGCAGGGTTACGTGCTTGCGATGCCCGTTATATGATGGGCGATAGATCAAAATACCTGATTGTAACCAGAAGCGAAACCCTTAGTTACCCTAAATGGTAGTGGTCGGCTGTGTCGAATGTTTCACGTGGAACAATATTAAATTACCAATATTTAAGTTATAAAAAACCACGCCGCAGCGTGGTTAGTCATTCTTATTTATTAGCGATAATCGTTACTTTTGCAGTAATGAAATATCGGCTACTTGTAAGAACTGGTTACGTAATAGGTTTAGCAGTGCTAGACGGTTAACTTTAAGTTGCTCGTCATCAGCCATTACCATTACATTATCAAAGAATGCATCAACAGGCTCACGTAGTGATGCTAGTTCTGTGAGTGCTTGTTGGTAATCACCCGCAGCAAAGACTGGTGCAAGTGTTGCAACAACCGTCTCTACTTTTTGTGCTAGTTCTTTCTCTGCCGTTTCTACTAACAAGCTGTTGTTAATGGTCGCTGGTAGCTCGCCATCAAATTTCGCGAGAATATTACCTACACGCTTGTTGGCTGCGGCAAGTGATTCTGCTGCATCTAAGTCACGGAAATGACTTACTGCTTTAACACGCTTATCAAAATCAGACGGTTGAGTAGGGTGCATTGCAAGTACAGCTTGAATAACGTCAATGCTAAAGCCTGCATCTTGGTACCATGCACGGAAACGACCAAGCATGAATTCAATTACATCTGAATCAACGTTAGCGTTCGTCAGTTTATCACCAAACAATGAGTGCGCTTTAGCAACTAAGTCAACAAGATCTAAGTCGTAACCGTTTTCAACGATGATACGTAGCACACCTAAAGATGCACGACGCAATGCAAATGGGTCGCTACCTTTTGGTGCTTGGCCAATACCAAAGATACCTACGATAGTATCTAGTTTATCTGCCATCGCCACTGCAGAAGAAACACCAGTGCTTGGTAGTTGGTCGCCAGCAAAACGTGGCATGTATTGCTCGTTTAGTGCTAGTGCAACATCTTCTGCTTCGCCATCATGACGTGCATAGTGCATACCCATAACACCCTGGGTTTCAGTGAACTCAAATACCATAGAGGTCATTAAGTCACACTTCGCCAGTAGGCCAGCACGCTTAGCATTAGTAATATCAGCGCCGATTTTCTCTGCAATGTAGCCCGCAAGCTCAGTGATACGATCGGTTTTATCTTTAATGGTACCAAGCTGTTGTTGGAAGATGGCTGTCTCAAGTTGAGGTAGGCGATCAACTAACTTGCTCTTAAGGTCAGTATTAAAGAAGAATTCAGCATCCGCTAAACGTGGACGGACTACTTTCTCATTACCTGAGATAACTTGGCTTGGATCGTTTGAGATGATGTTAGAGACGAAGATGAACTTAGGGACTAGTTTGCCTTCCGCATCATAAACAGGGAAGTACTTCTGGTCACCTTTCATGGTGTAAACTAACGCTTCAGAAGGTACCTTTAGGAACTCTTCTTCAAATGAAGCGGTCAGCACGACTGGCCATTCAACAAGAGAGGTAACTTCTTCAACTAGCTCATCATCAAGATCTGCAATACCACCAACCGCTTCAGCGGCTAGTTTCGCATCAGCTAGAATGATTGCTTTTCGTGCATCGTAGTCTGCCATTACCTTGCCACGTTCTTCTAGAATCGCAGGGTATTGGTCAGCATTATCGATCGTAAATTCAGCTTCACCCATAAAGCGGTGGCCACGAATAGTACGCGCAGAAGTAACACCTAAAATAGTGCCTTCAATGAGCTCTTCACCTAATAGCATCGTCAGTGTTTTTACTGGACGAATAAATTGGGTGTCTTTATCACCCCAACGCATTGGGCGAGGGATAGGCAGTTTAGCTAATGCTGCTGCAACAAGTTCAGGCAATAATGTTTGGGCTGGTTGGCCTTTTACTTCTTGCTTGAACAGTAGCCATTCGCCTTTATCGGTAATCATGCGTTCAGCTTGATCAACCGTAATACCGTTACCACGCGCCCAACCTTGAGCCGCTTTAGTCGCATTACCTTCTGCATCAAATGCTGCCGCAATCGCTGGGCCGCGCTTTTCTACAATTCTGTCAGGTTGATTTTCAGCAAGCGCTGTTACTTTAAGTGCTAGGCGACGCGGTGCTGCATACCACTTAATACCTTGGTGAGGTAAGTTAGCGGCTTTTAGCTCCGCTGCAAAGTTGGCTGCAAATGCTTCAGCTAGAGTGCGAAGTGCCTTGGGTGGCAACTCTTCAGTACCTAGCTCAATTAAGAAATTCTTATCTGTCATGGCTATCCCTTACTTATCTTTTTTACACATTGGGAAACCAAGTGCTTCACGTGATGCATAGTAAGCTTCAGCGACTTGTTTGGTTACATTACGAATACGTAAAATGTAACGTTGACGTTCAGTTACTGAAATTGCTTTACGAGCATCAAGAAGGTTGAAGGCATGTGCTGCTTTCAAAATACGCTCGTAAGCTGGCAATGGCAGTGGCTGCTCAAGTGCTAACAGCTTCAATGATTCTTTCTCGCACTGGTCAAAGAAAGTAAATAGGAAATCAACATCAGCGTGTTCAAAGTTGTAAGTTGATTGCTCAACTTCGTTTTGATGGAAGATATCACCATAGGTTACTTTACCTAATGGGCCATCTGTCCAAACTAAGTCATAGACTGAATCAACATTTTGAATGTACATCGCTAGGCGTTCGATACCGTAAGTGATTTCACCTGTAACAGGTTTACACTCAAGGCCGCCAACTTGCTGGAAGTAAGTAAATTGTGTTACTTCCATGCCGTTAAGCCAAACTTCCCAGCCAAGACCCCAAGCACCCAAGGTTGGGTTTTCCCAGTTGTCTTCTACAAAACGGATGTCATGTACTTTTGTGTCTACACCTAGGACTTCTAATGAGCCTAAGTACAGTTCCTGAATGTTATCAGGAGACGGCTTAAGCATTACTTGGAACTGATAGTAGTGCTGAAGACGGTTAGGGTTTTCACCGTAACGACCGTCGGTTGGACGGCGAGATGGTTGTACATACGCTGCTGCAATTGGTTCTGGACCTAGAGCTCGTAGACACGTCATTGGATGAGAGGTACCTGCGCCCACTTCCATGTCAAGAGGTTGCACAATTGTACAGCCTTGTTGGCCCCAGTAATCCTGCAGCGCGAGGATCATGCCCTGAAAGGTTTTAATATCGTATTTCTGCATTGTCAGCTTCGCGAGATTAGTGGATGAAATTTAATTATCAAGTATACATTGCCAACCCATAGGCGAGTAGGGGCCGTGAGTGTTTTTTATCCATCTATGGCTTGTTTTGAGATAATTCCCATGGTTGACCTTTGTCTGTACTGGGTTTTCATGAATATTTGACATTATTTTGATGGCGTAAATATATCGGTTGATTACAATAGCGCTAACAAATAGCTAGTTGGTCTGATGATTAACGTAGTTTTATTCGGTATGCGATATGCGTATCAAGAACATGGGTCTTTAAATTAAATGTCAAAAAATCAAGTGATGGCATCAAAAACATGGGTGCGTGCAGCAGTAATTTCTGTTGTTGCAGCTGTTACACTTGCGGGTTGTTCAACTGTAAATCCTTATACTGGTGAAAGTCAGACTGCAAAAGGTACTGGTGGCTCAATCATTGGTGCATTAGCGGGTGCTGCAATTGGTGTTGCATCTTCAAGCAAACACGATCGCGGTAAAGGTGCTCTTATCGGTGCTGCATCTGGTGCTGCTTTGGGTGGTGGTATTGGTTATTACATGGATGTGCAAGAGGCTAAGCTGCGTCAGCAATTAGCATCTTCAGGTATTAGTGTTACTCGTAATGGCAATAACATTATTTTGAATATGCCAAATGAAATCACCTTTGGTGTTGACCAATCAGCATTAAATAGCCGCGCGATGGAAGCGTTACATAATGTAGCAATAGTTGCTAAAGAATATCCTAAGACCCAGTTAAACGTTTTAGGCTTTACGGATAGCTCTGGCGCTGCGGCTTATAATCAGCGTTTATCACAAGTACGTGCTGCTGAAGTAGGTAACTACCTTATCCGTCAAGGCGTAAATGTTGATCGTGTTGTTTCTCAAGGCCGTGGCGAGAATAGCCCGATTGCGACCAATGGAACATCACAAGGTCGTGCTCAAAACCGTCGTGTTGAGATCATTCTATCTCCATTGGCTTAATCGATATTGATTGATCATAGTGGTGTGTAACTAACATCATATTGAAACCATGGGCTCAGGCTCATGGTTTTTTTGTTTTATATTGAGTGTGGTTAGTTTCATGTGAAACTTGAAAGCGAAGTTAAGCGGGTTAAATCGTCATTAAATGTGAATTAATTTAAGTGTGTAACTGTGATTGCTGCAAAAGATTATCGTGATTTACCATGCTAGAGTTAACGTTAATTAATCGTTAACTTAAATTCTGTTGGGTGATGTAGGGGGTTTCTATGGCGCGCTTCTCAGCGATCTCACCGCAAAGTCAATGTTGGTTATTTCATATCGCATTAGCACTGAATGTAGCGGGAATGATGTTAACTGATATGTGGTTCCCTATGGTCGTCGGAACGGTTGTTACAACCTATTTGTCTGTCGATGCGTGGGTTCGATTACGCTATGTATTACCACTTAAAAAAGAGTTACGTCAGGTGCAACATGAACTCGAAAACTTACGTCAGCAACAACACAATCAATAACAACTAAAAAGGCAGCGTTTATTAACGCTGCCTTTTTTATTTGATTTAATTGCCAGCGCCTTTTTTGATCAGAAAACGATAGGGTAGCGTTTCTGTTTCTGCGGCGATAAGCGTGTGATCCATGAAGCGACAAAAGCTGGGAATGTCGCGCGTCGTTGATGGGTCATCAGCAACAACTAACAAGGTTTCATCAGTTGCCATTTTTCGGACTGTTTTGCGTACCATCATTACAGGTTCAGGACAGCGTAAGCCAAGTGCATCAAGGCTATGGGTCGGATTTTCAAAATTAGCAGTCATAATTTACACGTATTATTGTAGACATTATGATCATACTGCGGGATAAGAATTAATCAATAAGGCTTGGTAAATCCAGATAAAATGTGTAACCTTATTAACATCACATTAACTTTTCTTCTAATGGATTAGGGGGATATTATGTTAACTTCAATCGATCGTGTCATGATTTATGCGGTACTGTGCATTATTTCATTTAGCACTATAATGCTTATTAGTCACCATACTACCGGGCTCTTTGCCGTTGGTGGTTTGCTGGCCACAATCCTTGGATTATGGGTTGAGTTCGCCAGTAAAAATAAGCTAGAACAACAAAAAAAATAACGCTAGCGGCGTTGAATGATGCTTGCTCGTGAATATTCCCGTCTTAAAAAGGCGGGATTTTTTTTATCTATCCCGCCATACTGTTGCCATATTTGATTAATTTATAGCGTTAGAGAAGTAAAACTATGGAGCTCGAAGAAGTTTATCGGCGTGACTTAAATTTACTGGTTGCGTTAAAGGTGTTATTGGATGAAGGCAGTGTCAGTCGTGCAGCTATTAGACTTAACTTGAGCCAATCAGCAATGAGCCGAGTGCTTGGCCGATTACGCGACTTAGTCGGTGATCCGTTGTTTACCCGTCAAGGGCAGTCATTACTACCGACACAACGGGCATTGGAATTAAATGAACAATTAAATGAACCGTTAGAATCATTACGATTATTACTGACGCCGAATGATTTTGATCCCGCTATTTGTGATCAAACCTTTAAAATTGCGACCACTGATTATGCAATGCAAACTATTCTGCCATTTGCATTGCCGCGTATTTATCAAGAAGCCCCCCACCTTTCATTAGAATTTAGCCCGTTACAGCATAATAACGTGTTGTCACAGTTGACTACGGGTGGCTGTGATATGGCAATTTGTCGTCCTAGTGCTGATATGGAGCCATTGTGTCAGCAGTTATTAGGTTTAGTGAGTGTGTTTTGTCTTGTGAGCCAGAATCATCCATTAGCAAATAAGCCACTTACCTTGCAAGATTACTTAACCTATCCCCATGCAATGATAGCGGTAAGCGATGGCGTTAAAGCGTTAATTGATGAACAGTTGCGTGGTCATCCTCAACCTAAAATGGTATTACGGGCTTATCATTTAGAAGCGGCTTTAGCGATCATCGATCAAATACCATTGATCATGACGGTGCCTGCAGATTTGGCCTATTTAGTCGCAGAACGTTATCAGTTAATCCTCAAGCCATTGCCATTTGAGTTTAAGCCATTTGATTATTCATTATTATGGCATGCGCGTTGTGAGCATTCGGCATCGCAAATATGGCTGCGTACTATTATTAAAGAAGAGTGTGGGCGACTGATCAACTCTCGTATTCATGATATCGGGTTGTTGTAGTGAAATATTGAGATCAATAAAAAGGCCAGCACATGGCTGACCTCATTGATTAACGACCATCATTCAGTGGCATTAATACTGCATTATTTGATCATTACAGTTTAATGACTACGCGGCCGGTGATTTGACCGTTGGTGATCGCTTCTGCACATTCTGCTACTTGTTCTAATGCGACTTCACGGCAGGCTTGTTCAAAGTAGCTAGCGGGTAGTAACTCAGTTAGACGTTGCCATGCTTGTTGACGTTTTTCAAATGGGCACATTACTGAATCGATACCTTGTAAACGTACATTACGTAGAATAAAAGGCATAACTGTTGTCGGTAAATCAAAGCCGCCCGCGAGGCCACAAATGGCAACTGCACCGTTGTAGTTAATTTGGCTTAATACTTTAGCCAGTACTTTGCTACCAACGGTATCAATCGCGCCAGCCCACAATTGCTTATCTAATGGGCGAGCAGGTTCTTCAAACACACTACGATCAATAATTGTCGTTGCGCCAAGTTGTTTTAGTAATGGGCCATTAGCTTCAGCACGCCCCGTTACTGCGGCAACTTTATAGCCGAGTTGTGCCAGTAAAGTAATCGCAACTGAGCCAACACCACCGCTGGCACCCGTGACTAAAATCTCGCCATCTTCAGGTTTTACATTTGCATCAACAATAGCTTGTACACACAACATTGCCGTTAAGCCTGCAGTACCGACCATCATCGCTTGTTTGCCATCAAGGTTTGCGGGTAATGGTACTAACCAATCTGCATTTAGGCGGGCTTTTTCAGCCATGCCACCCCAGTGACCTTCACCCACACCCCAGCCCGTCAGTACTACTTTGTCACCGACGTGGTAGCGATCATCACTTGACTCAGCCACTGTGCCCGCTAAATCGACACCTGGTACCATTGGGAATTGACGTACGATACGACCTTTACCGGTAATTGCTAAGCCATCTTTATAGTTTAATGAAGAGTAATCAACATCAATTAACACATCACCAGCAGGTAATTCAGATGTTGCCATTTGACGAATAGTTGCGAGTGTTTTTTTATCTTCTTGTTCTAGTACTAGTGCTTTAAACATTGCAATACTCCGGAAAATCATGGTTAGCAATCAATATAGGATTGAGTGTAGACGGCTTATCTCGATGAAGAAAATGAAACTTACTCATGGTATCTATGTGTAAGTTGCATGTCGTCTGTACCATTATATGGTGAAGATCAACACTTGCGATATTTTTGGAGGTTATTCTATTCGTTCAAAGATAGTCGCAATACCTTGTCCTAAGCCGATACACATGGTGGCTAAACCAAAGCGAGCTTGCTTTTGTTCCATAATATTGATGAGAGTGGTTGAGATACGAGCACCTGAACACCCTAATGGGTGACCAAGGGCAATCGCACCGCCGTTAAGGTTAATTTTTTCATCAAGATGATCCATTAACCCGAGTGCTTTAATGCACGGTAATGTTTGTGCCGCAAAGGCTTCATTGAGCTCAATGATATCAATATCATCTAAACTTAAGCCTGCGCGTTGTAATGCTTTTTGAGTGGCAGGAACAGGTCCAAATCCCATGAGTGATGGTTCACACCCAGCAATTGCCATGGCTTTGATTCGGGCTCGAATAGGTAAACCTAATGTGCGCGCTTGGTGTTCATCCATGAGTAACATTGCTGCCGCACCATCCGATAGCGCTGATGATGTACCGGCTGTTACTGTGCCATGGATGGGATCGAAAATAGGGCGTAATTGACTTAATGCTGCCACGGTTGTTTCGGGACGAATGACTTCATCGGTAGCATATTTAGTTAAAATGCCATTGCTATCATGGCCTTCTGTTGCGAAAATTTCATGGGCAAATCGACCTTCAACCGTCGCGGCATGGGCGCGCTGGTGCGAGCGCGCGCCAAATTGATCTTGTAGCTCCCGGCTAATATCATATTTTCGGGCTAACATTTCTGCGGTTAAGCCCATCATCCCTGCGGCTTTAGCGACGGTTTTTGATAGACCTGGGTGGAAATCAACCCCATGAGTCATCGGTACGTGACCCATATGCTCAACCCCGCCAATTAAACAGCTTTGTGCATCACCCACCATAATAGCGCGAGTGGCGTCATGCAGTGCTTGCATGGATGAACCACATAAACGGTTAACGGTTGTTGCACCGACAGAGGTTGGGATCCCTGCAAGTAGTGCTGCATTACGACCAATATTAAATCCTTGTTCTAAGGTTTGCTGCACACAACCCCAATAAATATCTTCTATATTACGCGCATCTAATTGAGGGTTGCGGGTTAACAATCCTGTCATTAAATGTGCTGATAAATCTTCAGCACGCACATGGCGGAATGCACCACCTTTTGAGCGTCCCATCGGGGTACGAATACAGTCAACAATCACCACATTATTCATAATTAACTCCTTAATGATGCTGCAGCAACAGTGGTGTAATAACACTCATCCGCCGCTGCTTTGGCGCGCAGACCGTCAGGTACTTGATATAAAGGACCGAGTGATTGATAACTATCGGCTAATGCGACGTAATTCGCTAAACCTAGAGTATCTAAATAACGGAATACTCCACCTCTAAAGGGCGGAAAACCTAAGCCGTAAACCAATGCCATATCCGCTTCTGCAGGCGTTGCAATAATGTTTTCTTCTAAGCAGCGTACGACTTCATTAATCATTGGAATCATCATACGATCGATAACGGTGGTGTTTGCAAATGAAGTCGATGTTGCTGTGATGGGCGCAAGTAAATCAGTCGTTTGAGGATCCACTGTTTTTTTAGGCTTACCTTTCTTATCCAGATGGTAGTTAAAAAATCCTGCTCCTGTTTTTTGGCCAAAGCGTTGTTGCTCGTATAAGACATCAATGGCATCGGTATCATGTTTAGCCATTCGTTGTGGAAATCCCTCTGCCATCACTTTTTGAGCGTGATGAGCGGTATCAATACCCACTACATCGAGTAGATAAGCCGGCCCCATTGGCCACCCGAAATCCTGTTCCATAACATTATCAATCTGACGATAATCACCGCCATCACGCAGCAACAAACTAAATGCCGCTAGATAAGGAAATAAAACCCGATTAACAAAAAATCCCGGACAATCATTTACTACAATAGGGGTTTTACGCATTTTAGCCGCATAAGCCACCACTTGAGCGATAGTTTCATTTGAAGTGTGTTGGCCGCGAATGATCTCAACCAATGGCATTTTATGGACCGGATTAAAAAAGTGCATTCCACAAAAATTTTGAGGTCGTTGTAATGATGCTGCGAGTAGATTAATTGGGATTGTTGAGGTATTTGAGGTGATCACCGTAGTATCGGTAACCTGCTGCTCGACGTCTGCGAGCACCGCTGCTTTTATAGTGGGATTCTCAATTACCGCTTCTATAACAATATCAACGTGGTTGGAATCGGAATAAGTCAGGGTTGGCGTGATGGTGGCTAATGTTGCTGCCATTTGTAAGCCGTCGATCCGTCCTCGAGTGAGTTTTTTATTGAGTAATTTTGCGGCTTGTTGCATGCCAAGAGTTAAAGCCTCACTGGTGATATCTTTCATGACGACAGGGACATGGTTTGTTACTGATTGATAAGCAATGCCGCCACCCATAATACCAGCACCTAATACCATTGCTTGTTGTGTTGGATGGGCTGTTTTAATGGCTTGTTTAGCTTTGCTTTTTAAGTATTGGTCATTTAGAAAAATACCCACTAAAGCTTGAGCAATATCAGTTTTAGCAAGGGTGACAAAGTGAGAGTTTTCAATAACCAGAGCTTGTGTGCGTTCACTGGTTGCAGCGGTTTCGATTGCGGTCACTGCCGCCATTGGTGCAGGGTAATGTTTACCTGCGATCTTAGCGACCATAGCTTTAGCCGTGGTAAAACTCATTAATGCTTCAGTAGTTGTTAGCTTTAATGGCATTTTTTTTTGAGATCGGCGGTGTTGCCAATCTAAATCACCCGCAATAGCTTGTTTAATAATTCGTAATGCAGCTGTAGGCAATACATCTGTGGCAACCACCGCATCAATAAGTCCGAGTTTTAAAGCTGCATCTGCTGTTTTATCTTTACCTGAGGTAATGATTTCCATTGCACTATCTGCACCAATTAATCTTGGGAGGCGAACTGTTCCTCCAAAGCCGGGCATGATACCGAGTTTAGTTTCAGGTAATCCAATACGTGCTTGATGATCTGCAATCCTAAAATCGGTGGCGAGTACGCATTCGCAACCACCACCAAGGGCATAACCATTAATGGCTGATAGAGTGGGAACCGGTAAGTCTTCTAATTTATTAAAAATAGTATTGGCGTGATGAAGCCATTTTGAAAGTTGATCTGCTGGCAGAGCAAATAATCCTAGAAACTCGGTAATATCGGCGCCAACGATAAATGCCGCTTTGGTTGAACGTAGGATTAAGCCTTTAAGGTTGGGTTGTTGGTAGAGTGCATCAAGAGCAAGACTAAAACTTTCAAGAGTGGCGAGATCAAATTTATTGATGGGAGCTGGTGCATCAAAAATGAGTTCAGCGATCCCTTTTTCGAGGTAGCGTACAGAGAGTGTTTCACCGTGGTAAATCATGTTCTATCTCCATATATTCCATTCTATGACGGATCAGGTGTGATTTAACTGGTTTGACCTGTAGTGGTTAATATTTAGTCTGAACTGCAATGGCCACAAATTCAACAATTAATTTAAACATTTATTTAACATTGTCGATTGGTACATTATCTTAACGGTAATAATTCGTAGAATGGCGCCATTGTAAGCAATAATGAGCATTGCTTGGGTCATAATAGGAATATGGTATCCTGCGGTGGTTTTTTGATGACGAGGTATGTTTTATGTCAACCTTTGAGCCTTACTTGATTCCACTGCAAGCCGTGACTTTTGAAGAAGAAATCAAGAAGAGTCATTTTATAACTTATTTAGCTCATACTGCGTCGATTGAAGCGGCTAAGCAGTTTATTAATGAAATAAAATTAGCTCATCCAAATGCCAATCACCATTGTTGGGGGGTTGTTGCTGGCAGACCGACAGATTCAATGTTGTGGGGGTTTAGTGATGATGGTGAGCCTTCTGGCACGGCAGGAAAGCCGATATTAGCGCAATTAACTGGATCGGGTGTCGGTGAACTAACCGCGGTAGTTGTACGTTATTTTGGTGGTATCCATCTAGGGACGGGTGGGTTAGTTAAGGCCTATGGTGGAGGCGTGCAACGTGGATTAACGTTATTGACTACACAACAAAAGATCATCATCAGTGAGTTGTTTCTATGTTGTGATTATAATCAAATTTCATTAGTTGAAACGTTATTAAGTGAATATAACGGTACGCAATTGAAGGCAGATTATGGTCAACAAGTCAGTATGCATTTAGCTCTTGATAGCCGTATCGTGACTGAATTTAGTACCAAATTAATTAATCGTAGCGGTGGACGGATCGTCGCAACATCAACCTCAGAGAGTTAACCATTATTTATTTTATTCTATATTTTCGTATGAGGGCCGGTTAGGGCCATGCAGTTTCGTTCAATTATACGTATCGTCGGGCTGTTGCTCGCTTTATTTAGTGTCACCATGTTGATTCCAGCCTTGGTCGCGTTGATTTACCGTGACGGAGCCGGATTTCCTTTTGTTGTTACCTTCTTTTTACTCTTCGCGGGTGGATCAGCATTATGGTTTCCTAATCGCCATCATCGACACGAATTAAAAGCCCGTGATGGCTTCTTAATCGTAGTACTATTTTGGGCTGTTATTGGCAGTGCTGGTGCGGTGCCTTTTCTGTTGTCTAAAAATCCAGATTTGTCGGTTGCTGACTCTTTTTTTGAATCATTTTCTGCACTGACAACAACGGGTGCAACAGTCATTGTTGGTCTTGACCACTTACCAAAAGCGATTTTATTTTATCGTCAGTTATTACAGTGGTTTGGTGGTATGGGGATTATCGTGTTAGCTGTTGCTATATTACCCGTGCTAGGTATCGGTGGGATGCAGTTATATCGTGCTGAAACGCCAGGGCCAGTAAAAGACAGTAAAATGACCCCTCGTATTGCCGAAACAGCTAAGACGTTGTGGTATATATATTTAGCATTAACAATTGCTTGTGCATTAGCGTTTTGGCTTGCTGGAATGAGTGGTTTTGATGCGATATCACATAGTTTTTCAACGATCGCAATCGGTGGTTTTTCAACCCATGATGCCAGTATCGGTTATTTTAATAGTCCTACTATTAATATGATCACCGTGGTTTTCCTTTTAATTTCTGCCTGTAATTTTTCACTTCATTTTGCCGCATTTGGTAATGGCAATATAAACCTCAAAACGTATTGGCGAGATCCTGAATTTAGAGCATTTTTTGTGGTGCAACTTATTCTATTTGTGATTTGTTTTGGATTGCTATTAAAGCATCATTCTTATGACCACTCTTTTGATGCTTTTGATCAAGCGTTATTTCAAACGGTCTCTATTTCTACCACTGCGGGTTTTACCACCACAGGATTTTCTGACTGGCCGTTATTTCTACCTGTGTTATTGCTGTTTTCCTCTTTTATAGGAGGTTGTGCTGGCTCGACTGGAGGCGGCATGAAAGTGATTCGAATGTTGTTACTTTCATTGCAAGGGGTACGAGAATTAAAACGCTTAGTACACCCACGTGCGGTATACACCATTAAACTTGGGCATAAAGCGTTACCTCAACGAGTTGTTGATGCTGTGTGGGGTTTTTTCTCGGCTTATGCATTGGTGTTTGTGGTGTGTATGCTGGCACTTATTGCGACAGGTATTGATGAATTAACTGCATTTTCGGCTGTGGCGGCAACGCTTAATAATTTAGGCCCAGGTTTAGGCGAAGTTGCGGTTCATTTTGGTCAAATAAATGATTCAGCGAAATGGATCCTCATTATTGCTATGCTATTTGGCCGTTTAGAAGTATTTACATTATTAGTTTTATTTACGCCGACCTTTTGGCGTAACTAAAGGAGCTATCATGGAAAAGGTATTATTACTGCATTCTAGTTGTGAAGGACAAACGATTAAAATTCTTAACCATATAGAGCAAGACTTAGGTGAACAGTATCAATGTGACTATATTGATATACATTCAGAGCCAAAAATTGATTTCAATGGTTATAATCGTATTCTTGTTGGTGCTTCCGTACGTTATGGCCATTTAAATAAAAAGCTATATCAATTTATAGAGCAAAACGTAGCGAGCCTTGAACAAGCAAAGGTCGCTTTTTTCTGCGTTAACCTCACCGCTCGTAAAGAAGGTAAAGATACGCCAGCAACGAGTGCTTATGTTAAGAAGTTCTTATTGAAGTCACCATGGCATCCTAAAATGATGGCTGTCTTTGCTGGTGCATTACGTTATCCACGCTATAATTTTTTTGATCGCACGATGATTAAGCTGATTATGAAGTTAACAGATGGCGAAACAGATACGACTAAAGAAGTCGAGTATACGGACTGGCAAAAGGTGTCACATTTTAGCCATCAATTTAAGACGTTATAATTGTATTATTAATCGCTTTGTTTGCTTTTTGATCTAACAGTTCGTTTTTATTGATAACAAAGAATAAAGTACTTGCGATGATCGTCGTTATCTTTATACTGCTGCTCTATCGAAACGCGAGCAGCTTTATAAAAGAAGATGTTATGTTGTAATCGATTGGATGATACGCTGGATAAAAGAAATGAAAAAGTGGTTGACACTTTATGTTATTTCGCTAGAATGGCCATCCACTTCAACGAAACGATTAAACAGTCAAATGTTTGACCATTCGAAGAAGATTGTTCTTTAACAATTTGACCATGCAATCTGTGTGGGCACTCACTGAATAGTTA
>NZ_CAMRAN010000040.1 GCF_947039875.1 uncultured Photobacterium sp. | reverse complement strand
GAAATCAATTCACGTAAAAAAATCTCTTTATTAGAGTAAAGAGAATGAATCATTAAATGCAGTAGTTGTTTTACTTCCGACTGGAAGCCACGTGTTTCCTTTTGATTATCAACTGTTTGCTCGCTCATTTCGACTCCAAAAAAATTATGAGTAGTATATAAAGATAAATATGGTCAAACTGTATGATTTCAACCTAAAATAACATGTTTTTTATTTTTATATTTTTTGAGTAACGGTTTTATATTTTTAGATTCAGATAGTATTCAGAGAAAACATATAAAATACTATTTATATAAAACCCCTGGCAAGGCTAAACCAATGACAACAAATGCAACTAAGTATTTGATTGGAAATCGTTTTATTTTCGATCCAAATGACAATAGCTTAATAGATAAATGTGATAATAATGAATTAACTCGACTTGGTAGTAATGAAAGTCGAGCTTTAAGTTTGCTCATTGAAGATCCTAGCCTAATTATTACTCGCCAACGGATCCATGATTATGTATGGCGAGAACAGGGGTTTGAAGTCGATGATTCAAGCCTAACCCAAGCAATTTCAACCTTACGCAAGGCATTAAAAGACTCAACTAAATCGCCTGAATTTGTAAAAACAGTGCCTAAACGCGGCTATCAAATGATTGCCAGTGTAGAAGGTTATATTTGTCAAAAACAACCATTAGAACCAGAAACGGATATCGATGAGCCTGCGGTACTTTCTACGCCCCCGGAGTTTGAACCCATTCTATCTTCACTCCGAAAAGAAACATATAACGGCACATCGACGGCAACACATGATGAAGCGTTAACTGAAAATAAATCAACTCTTTTCTCATGGAAAGGTTGGTTAGCATTAGCGATTGCTTTTGTTTTACCGATAATTGTGAACATCAGCATGCCACCAAAATCAGTTGCATTTACACCTTTATTTGATGTTGATGGAGTAACTATTTATGCCTCTAAAAATAATACTGAAATCAAACAATGGCAGGCTCTGATCAAGACCTGTGTTAACAGTTACATTCAATATCACAATAATCCAGATATGAAACCGTCTGAGGTTATCGTCACTGGTGGCCAAAACAATCAACTATATTTAAACTATTTACATAACAGTAAGCAGCCAGCAGAAAATGTTACACTGCGCTTACTAACAAGCGGTAAGGATAACTCAAATTTATGTCGCTAACGGCCTCTAACCAAATACCCCGTCTGTTGCACAAATACTGGCCATTTTTGATTTTGGCTAGTTCTATTATTCTGTGTTCATGGGTATATTTTTCAACGGACTACAAGCAACAACAATTGTTGATGTCGCGTGAATGGCAAAGCACGACCGTTAGTCAAATAGAATCATTACCACAATCTTCACTGCAAGAATTACGTAAAGTAAAACAAAGCAGTAATATGGTATTTTTACCTAACCACACTTATTCACGGATCACGATCCTTGAGTTACACAGTGATGAACCACAACCTTTAACGATTCATATTTCAGAATCAGGTCGGTGGGACGTTAGCGGCGGTTATTTATTAACAGAGCCACTAGAATTCAAAGATATTACTTCTGGTTCAAACCATGATTTTGATAGTAAACAGTTAAATATTATTAGAGATATTTTTAGAATGAATGCTCAAGAAAGTCGTCGTATTGACATTATCAACAAGCATACATTATTACTAACCAGCCTCACTCATGGCTCTAAAGTGTTATATTCAACCAAATAACACTACTAGCGTATGCATAGCCACATAAATTGCAGGCAATAAAAAACCGCGCTCAAAGAACGCGGTTTTTTTATTGCAATAATAACCATGGCTACAATCGCTGCCTTCCGGCAAGAGAGTGTGATAGCGTAGTGCCATCAACCAATTCTAACTCACCACCGACAGGTACACCGTGAGCAATTCGGCTCGCAGGTACATCATATTCATGACAAAGTTCCGCAATATAATGGGCTGTCGCCTCACCCTCAACCGTTGGGTTGGTGGCTAAAATCACTTCATTAATTGCTTCTTTTTGTAAACGAAACTCTAATGTATCAAGACCAATATCTGCCGGGCCAACACCATCAAGTGGCGATAGATGGCCCATTAATACAAAGTAACGTCCTGAAAATTGACCGGTAGCTTCTACTGCTACAATATCTGCAGGGCTTTCGACCACACAAATAATACCGTTCTCTTTACGCCGAGGATTATCACAAATTGCACAAACATCATCTTCGGTAAACGTACGACAATCACGACAATGACCAATCTCAGTCATGGCTTGATTTAACGCATCAGCGAGTTGTAAGCCACCTTGACGATTTCGTTGTAGCAAATTAAAAGCCATCCGTTGTGCTGACTTAGGGCCAACCCCAGGCAAACAGCGTAAGGCTTCCATCAAATGCTCCAGTAAGTGACTAGTTCGCATTGATTAAAACGGTAGCTTAAAGCCAGCAGGTAAATTCATACCGCCGGTAACACCTTCCATTTTCTCTTTTTGTGTTTCTTCGATACGACGTGCTGCATCATTGAATGCCGCAGCAATCAAATCTTCAAGCATGTCTTTATCATCTTCCATTAGGCTTTCATCTATTTCAACACGACGCACGCTGTGGCTGCCTGTGATAGTTACTTTAACAAGGCCAGCACCAGATTCACCAGTAACTTCCATGTTAGCAACTTCTTCTTGCATCTTTTGCATGCGCTCTTGCATCTGCTGCGCTTGCTTCATCATGTTGCCCATACCGCCTTTACCAAACATATATCTTCTCTCTCTATCGGGTCTGGTTAAAAATTTTAAACAGGTCTAATACTTTCTTCATCCAGCTGTGCAGCAAAACGCTGACAAATGAAATTGATATTAGGATCGTTAGCTAAACTGTCACGCGCTTGTAGCAATTTTTGTTGGTACAAACTTTCACGTAATTCAAGCGGGGTCTGGCCTTGCTCGCCTAAAACAATCGATAATTGTACAGGTGCTTGTAACACCTCACTCAAGGCATTGTTTAATTGTGCCGTCGCTCGATCAGCTTGCAAATGTTTCTGAGCTGAACGTAAATACAATGTAATATGATCATCCACACGTTCAAAAGCCGAATTCAATGCTAATTGCTGAATTAATTTTGGCACATCAAGCTGAGTGACTAACTGTGACCAACTATCCTGATTTGCAGCTTCATTGACAAGTAATTTCGTCATCTCAGGCGTTTTTTCATGTTCTAAAGCGCGCTTCAATACTCGAGGGGTTAACTCAGGCTTAACATCAGCCTCTAACGCTGGCTTTACTATCGGTTTCCAACGATATTCATCGTCTTCAGCAGCATTATTCGCCACTGTCGACGCCGGCATCGCATGGGATTTCATTGTTGGCATCGTTGTTTGCTTACTTGCAATCCGATCCATCACTGAAGTTGCGACTTTTTTAGCTGGCGTCGTTAGATCCTTTTTTGGCAATGTGCTCGTTGTTTGTCCGTCTTGGCCACGTTTAGTCTGACTGCGTAATTGATTACGCGCGGCTAATAACCCGGATGCTGCCGATGATCGAACAGGCGCTACATCTGTTGGTGGTTGCATCACAGGTTGTGGTGGCTGTGGCACTGATGGTGGTTCCTGTGGTGCAGGAGCAACAATAGCTTCTGGCATTGGTGCTGGATCCAGCGGTGCTACCGACTGAGGCGCCACAACAGGGGCTACCGTAGATTGAATATCATTCGTTGCCGGTGTTTGCATTTGTGCTTTTAATGCTTGTACTCGCGAGACACCGCTGGCCGCGGGTGCCGCCAACGGTGCAGGCTGACTACTCGGCACCACAATCGCCTGAGGTGTAATACTGCCACCACTGACGGGGCGGAAAGCAAGCATGCGTAATAACACCATTTCTAAGCCAGTACGGCCATCAGGTGCAAACGATAGATCTTGACGCCCTTGTAAGCAGATTTGGTAACACAATTGTACATCTTGTGGTGTCATCAATTGGCTAAGTAAATTAATTCGTTCAGCATCAGGTAAGCTATCATCTAAACTTGCAGGTAATGATTGGAACATTGCCACGCGGTGCAATTGTGCCGATAATTCACGTAATAAACTGTCCCACTCAATACCGATCGAGGCTAACTGCTGCAAACTTGCCATTGCAGTATTAGCATCAGCTGTTGCCACCGCTTCAAGTAATGACAACGCTTGATCGGTATCTAATGTACCTAACATTGTCGCAACAGTTTCAGCACTAACATTGCCATTACCTAATGCAATCGCTTGATCAGTTAAACTCAATGCATCACGCATACTGCCTTCAGCTGCACGAGCTAACAACGCTAATGCACGCGCTTCATACTCGACTTTCTCTTCCGTTAGGACTTTATCGAGTTGGGCATGGATTTGTTGGTGATCAAGATGTTTTAAATGAAACTGTAAGCAACGCGATAAAATCGTTACTGGTAATTTTTGTGGATCAGTCGTCGCCAGAATAAATTTCACATATTCTGGTGGTTCTTCTAATGTTTTCAATAACGCATTAAAGCTATGACGTGAAAGCATGTGAACTTCGTCAATCAGATAAACTTTAAAACGACCGCGTGCAGGTTTGTATTGCACGTTATCCAATAATTCACGAGTATCTTCAACTTTAGTACGTGATGCTGCATCAATTTCTAGCAGATCAACAAACCGTCCTTCATCAATTTCACGACAGGTTGTACATTTACCACAAGGCGTTGCTGTGATGCCTTGCTCACAATTTAACCCTTTTGCAAAAATACGTGCAATCGTCGTTTTACCTACTCCACGCGTACCACTAAAAAGATAAGCATGGTGAAGCCGATTTTGCTCTAAGGCATTACCTAGCGCAGTTAGAACATGTGATTGTCCAACCACATCTGCAAACTGGTAGGGACGCCATTTTCGGGCCAGAACCTGATAACTCATTTATAAATAACCTTAATCAATCTGGGCAGCATCTGGTGTAACGAAACTCGCCACTCTTTCTTTTATTCTCGCCATCATAGCTATAATGAGAGTAACTGCTATTAATCATTATAAAACAAAGAAAATAAACGAAATAGTAATGAGGCATGTAAAACATTGAAATCAGCATCAATGCTAGCATAGTGCTGTTTAGTGAGCGATAGGGCGCAAGAGTAAGCGCCCAATGATTAGCCAATTATTCTCTTAATAGAAAATATAATTAAGCTATAGCGTATAAATTAGTGGCCAGGGAAATCACAAATAGAGTAAACATCAAGACCCAAACCTTGTAGACGCGCTTCACCACCTATATCAGGTAAGTTGATAACAAATGCCGCATCTTTAACATCACCGCCTAAACGACGAACTAAGTTAGTGGTTGCTTCAATTGTACCGCCAGTCGCTAATAAATCATCAACCAGTAACACTTTATCACCCGCAACAATGGCATCTTTATGAATTTCTAGCGTATCTTTACCATACTCAAGTTCATAACTTTCAGCGATAACTTCACGAGGTAATTTACCCGGCTTACGTACAGGTACAAATGCCACCCCTAGAGCTAATGCCAGAGGTGCACCAAATAAGAAACCACGAGCCTCAGTACCAATAACCTTTGTAATACCTTGATCTTGATACTTTTCAGCTAAAATCGCAATCGTCGCGCGATACGCTTCAGGCACTTCCATTAGGCTTGTTACATCACGAAAAAGAATACCAGGTTTAGGATAATCTTGAATTGATTTAATGCTATTGGTAATTAAATTTAATGTTTCTTGATTCATCATTCTTTCCGTACTTACTCTGACGGCAAACAGAGTAATCTTAAGTTAAAGCCTGCTCACTGCAGACAAGCATAAAAATAAAGCCGTTAATAACAGCTGCATTTGTATGTGATAATTGCGCATTTTATGAGTTTTCGTCGAGTTCGGCAACTGACACAGAATTAGGTTTAATATCAACAATAGGTAAGCGATTAAAACAGTATAATAAAACCGCACATCCAACCAACAGCATCAACTTATGCCACCATAATGGCACCATAATAATAGAGAAACTAAAACTAATCACTATCATGATCAATCCCCGTCGTTTCACAACTGATGTCACAGCCCCATGCTGATGCCAATTAACTAAAATAGGCCCCAATTGTGGGTGCTGATGGAGCCATTGGTTTAACTTAGGCGAGCCTCTCATAAAACATGCGCTAGCTAATAATAAAAATGGGGTTGTAGGTAATAAGGGTAAAAAAATCCCCATGACACCTAAGGCAACAGCGATCCAGCCAATAGCGACTAAAATATAGCGCACAACTCGACTATTCACCTTTATTCCTTCATTCAAACTTTTATCACCTCAATCAACTTGTTAAACACCCCTAACATTTTTCCTATTAGGTTATTTGCTGCGTGTAACGATAATTAGTTTTAATTGTTAATATACCGCATCATTCATTAGTAAGCGTTATATCTCGCAGTAAATTAAACAATATTTATTAAATTCGTTTAAAGAATTGATTCAAATCACAACAGTATATTGAATCTTGATTAGACTAATAAACATAGAGATACTGCATTAGATGCTTATTTAATCGCAGTATAACAACACCCAATCAAAGCATAGCTAATATTATTAATCACTAGCTTTCCTATTGAATATCATCACTATGGCTATCACCGATATGAATTATAAAAATTTTCAGTATCCGTTAGAAACTGAATACTCATTGCTAGCAGAAAAATTAAAAAATGAGATGCTAATCAATCATTTAAGTAATAATACCGATACAATAAACAATACCGATCTCAATGATCTTATCGTAATGGCTAAATCGTCTTTTATTCCTAATCTTTTTGATATGGCAATACGATTAGAAAAAATAGATGCTGCAGTATGCTCATTTAAATTAGGAATGTATGGCTTGTGTGCCGATTGCGAAGAAGAAATTGAATACAGTGATCTTGAGCAAGATCCAGCTCAACCTCGATGCAAATCATGCCGTGAGCATAGTCGCTATCATCACGATTAACTATCGCTAAAAGTCATATTGTTATTGTAAATAATAAAAAGGCAACGTAGGTTGCCTTTTACTTTTCAAGCACAAAATAATTACATCACGACACTGTAATTTATACGCAACTGTTAATTAAAATCTTTTTCTGCCATCCAAATTTTAAACGCTTTTTTATCTTCTTTTGACGCTTTGGTGTACCACATTTTAAGCTGTGTTAATGCATCACCTGTGATTTCAACTTTACCCGTTTCATTATCAACATCCACAGAAACTTGTTGTAAATCAACTGAGTTACCTTGCTCAATCACAATGCCATTATCACGATTATAAGCCGCAATAACCGCTTCAATATCGCTGTATGCGGCAAAGCCTTCCCCTTGCAACTCAACCCCAGCCAATGGTTTTACTGCACCATTTTCAAGAGCTAATTGCCATGTGGCACCACGTTCAAAAAAAGCTTTTGCTTGTGATTCTGTTGTTAATCGAGGCAATGTTATTTCGGCATTCATATCAGCTAAATCAATATCAAACAAATAAGGACGAGTGGTATAAATAGTTGTTTTTGAACCACGCTTAACGTCACCATCGAAACGTACTACAACTTGATGCTTACCCTCGGTTAATTCAACGCTCTCAACCTCACTCCAGCCTTGACCTTTCACTTCTTTACCATCAACGGCTAATAACTTCACTTTATCCGCCACCGTCAATGTTGCAGCTTGTGCCGTTACTGAAAACAATGCCATTAATAGCCATAGATTTTTTTTCATGTATTAATCCTTAATATTTTTATTGGCTGATTATTGTTATCACTACTATCTGTTGTCAGCGCGATAACAATAACCACCCTCTGCTTAACAAAACAAAAAGTAGCAAAAAGCCGCCAAGAAGGCGGCTTTATCGATCATTACAGCTAGATTAGAATTTAACTTCTAGGCCAGCAACGTAACCGAAATCTTCTAGCTCATCTTTCTTATCGTCAGAGTAACCTAGTTCAAGGTATGCACGTACATTGCTGTGCAATTGTTGTGTTACGTTTGCGTACACGTTGTTAATTACGTTACCGTCATCAACTTTATCTTCGCCACGAACATAGCCAAGCGCCAATGTTGTTTTGTCGATAGTGTAAGAACCGTTGATTTCGTACAGATCAATATTCTTATTTGTTTCTTTAGTATCAGCAGCTTTGTATTCAACTTGACCAAAAGATGCTGCTAGGTTAACAGCACCCATTGCGTATTCAGCTTCAAGGTTGTAACCGCTGACATCTTCACCAGCTTTACCAGGAATAATAATTGGTGTGCCATTATTATTACCAAGTGTGAAACCTTCTGCGCTAATACGCTTACCGTCGTAGCCGTATGCACGAACATCTAGACCACCAGTACGGAAGCCAACGCGACCATCAGTAATTGTGGTGCTGTGGTCAGTGTCCATTTCATGAGAAACCGCAGTATAGAAAGTACCGTTGTCATAAACATACTTAGCAACACGGTCACCTTCAGTTTGTGCAAAATCAATTTGACCCGCACCTAATTCGTAATCTTTGCCGATACCTGAATCATCCGAAACTAGAAGTTGACGACCAATAGTTATTGTTCCGAATTCACCAGAGAAACCAGTCCACAGCTCATAGTTCTGTAAATCACGGTTTTCATATTTAAACGCCGTACCTGAAACAACATTCAAATTATCAGAAACAGCAACCGTCGCATGAAGAGCTAAATCACCATCATCAAGACGAATAGTTGAATCTGCATGCTTTTCAAAGCCATCGTAAAGCTGTACTTCAGCTGCACCAGAAAGATCAACTTTAACACCATTTGCATCGTAAAGGTTGATGCCAGCATTTGCTGAACCAGCTGCAGTTAGAACTGCTAGCGCTAATAGAGTTTTTTTCATGATATGTCCACTGCCTTTCTTATTGTTGTAAATCTCAATCCTGAGATTCCCTGTCCCTATATTCCCCTGCCATGTGCTCTGTTTTAAAAACAAAACACTAAAACACAAAAGAAGTAATTTATGACTCACATCCTGACAGAAGTTCAATATTTTTGTCAAATAATCTAAATTAAACATAAAAAAACATAAAACACATCACAAAAACAAACAGTTACAAAAATATCGTTCGATATTAATCACAAAAAATCAAGTAAAAAAATGTAATCAACACTAAATTAACACCTCTGAATAATTGAATATTACATAACTAATACACCTGAAATAACAAAAAAAACAGGATAAAAAACCAACTTTAAGCCATAAATGCAGTGTTTAAATTCACAAGAAGCAAGCACCCATAACGCAAATGTCATCTAAATAAAAAATCGTGAGCGACCCCTCACTTTAAAATATAAATAGCATAATTTTTGTTACCGCTCACATTTAGTGCTTCATGCTATAATGCATTTCCCGGCCCTTATGAAGTTTCAACCATGCTGCACAACACCATAAAAAACGATATCAAACAGTGCTACGCCAATCTTAGTCATCAACTCGATAACTTTATTCCTCGTCGTGCGCAAAACTATTTAGTCGCAGAAATAGCCAAAACACTTGCAGGTGAATACCATAAAAAAAATCGAGTTCTGGTTGCAGAAGCAGGGACGGGTATCGGTAAATCTCTAGCCTATTTAATTGGCGGGATCCCTTTTGCATTGTTCAATAATAAAAAACTGTTGATTTCAACGGCAACCGTTGCCCTACAAGAGCAATTAATTACTAAAGATTTACCGTTGTTTAATCAGATTTTCCCACGAGAATTTAGCTTTATTCTCGCCAAAGGACGTCAACGTTATTGCTGTAACCACAAATTAGAAGCCAGTTGCTCAACAGATAGCGAGTTACAACTAGGAATGTGGGAAGAAAAACCCAAAAAATCTGATCTTGATTTGCTTAAGCGAATGCTCAAAGCCACCGAACAAAACAAATGGGATGGAGATCGTGATAGTTGGCCGACAACGATTCCAGACAAAGTATGGCAACAAATTATGGCGGATAAACACAGCTGCCATGCTGGAATGCCTAAACACCGTAGCTGCCCTTTTGCTAAAGCACGTGAACACCTAGATAAAGCAGATGTTATTGTGGCGAACCATGCTTTATTAATGGCAGATATTGAATTGGGCGGTGGTGTAATTTTACCAGAGCCAGAACAGACGATTTATGTGATTGATGAAGCACACCATTTGCCTCAAGTTGCTCGTGATTTTTCATCTGCTGCAGCAAGCCTCAAAGGTGCAGCAACGTGGCTTGAAAAACTCAACCAAATTGTGGCTAAATTTGCTGAGTTGGCCGACTACCAAAAAGCAAACCGATTCCAGAATGCGATTCAAGACAGTGTTCAGCATTTAGTCCCAACTTTAAATCAAATCGCTAACAATATTGATTCAAGCAAATTCAATAAAGATGGCGTCTATCGCTTTGAGCATGGTGAATTACCTCCATGGCTCGAAGAAGAAGCGAAAGGTTGTAAAGAAGCCAGTAAGAAAGCACTACAATCGTTAGGTAAAATTCAAGATCTTATCGCTGAACGCACCAAGGAAAATACTATTATTCCGCGTTTAGGTGAGCAAGCACTTACTGAGATCGGGTTTTATCTACAACGCCTTGAAAATTTAGAAAAAGTTTGGTCTTTAATGGCACAACCCAACCATAAAAAAGGCGCACCACTTGCACGTTGGATAGAAAAAAATCCTGAACGTGAGAATGATTACATCATTGAAGTGTCACCATTAGAGGTCGGCTACCGTCTTGATCAACTGTTATGGAGCCGTGCTGCGGGCGCTATTTTAGTGTCGGCAACATTACGTGCATTAAATCAATTTAGCTTCTTTTGTCGTCAAGCGGGAATCTCTGACGCAGAAGCAGAAGGTACGCGTTTTCTTGCACTTGCATCACCGTTTGATTATCAAAACAACGCTCGGCTAGTTATTCCAGCCTTAAAATTAGAGCCACAAGCAGAACAATTTACCGATCTACTAATAGAAGTATTACCTGAATACCTTGAAGGTGAAACCGCAAGCTTAGTGTTATTTTCATCTTACTGGCAAATGAACAAAGTCGCCGATGCCTTGCGACCATTAGCCAAGAAAAACAAGTGGCAATTACTGGTTCAAGGTGAAGAGTCACGTAATGAAACACTAAAAAAACATAAAGAAAATTGTAAAAACGGCATCCCTAGCATTTTATTTGGCACCGGAAGCTTCTCTGAAGGTCTTGATTTACCAGGGGATTTATTAGAAAACCTAATTATAACCAAAATCCCGTTTGCCGTACCAACATCACCAGTAGAAGAAGCACATGCAGAATACATTGAAAGTAAAGGCGGTAACCCTTTCTTACAAATTTCTGTACCGGAAGCAAGTAAAAAGTTAATTCAATCAGTAGGTCGTTTGCTGCGAAAAGAACGCGATTCTGGTAGAGTGGTTATTTTAGATCGTCGTATTATTAATCGTCGTTATGGAAAGGCATTGCTTGATTCTTTGCCTCCATTTAAACGCGTAATTGAATACAACTAATCATCTTAGCCATAATAAAAAGCATTTAAATGATTGATATGATTGAACCAGGTACATTAGCAATACTTGGCGTTGTTGCATTAGCAGCAGGCTTTATTGACGCAGTAGCAGGCGGTGGCGGTATGCTTACCGTTCCTGCTCTATTGTCCCTTGGTCTTCCTCCCCATATCGCTCTTGGCACTAATAAACTGGCAGCAAGCTTTGCTTCCTCAACGGCAGCATGGACGTATTACAAGAAACAATTATTTAATCCACAGTTTTGGAAGGCGTCTTTTGTTGCTACTTTTATTGGTGCCATTATTGGTACACTAACAGTCAATCTCATCAGCGGTGCATGGCTAGAAAAAATTCTACCCTTAGTGATTTTTGCCGTCGCAATTTACAGCTTATGGCACCCGCACCCAAACCCCGATCAAACACAACTTCCAGAGGTAACCAAAACCTTTAAACGTAAGCAATGGTTGCAAGGCTCTAGCTTAGGATTTTATGATGGTTTAGCGGGCCCCGGAACTGGCGCATTTTGGACGGTATCAAGTTTAGTCTTATATCGATTAGATATGCTGCGTGCGTGTGGGCTGGCAAAAGCCATGAATTTCACCAGTAATATAACCTCACTCATTACGTTCATTATTTTAGGTCACGTAAATATTGCGCTAGGTTTAATTATGGGCGTATGTTTAATGATTGGCGCTTATTTAGGAGCGCATTCAGCCATTCATTTTGGCGCTAAATTTATTCGTCCCGTTTTTATTACGGTCGTGTTTATTCTTGCCGCTAAATTAGCATGGCAAGCGTGGTTTTAACCGTGATCTTTTCTAGGTATTACAATGATTGATCTTTCTCGCCTACAAACGCTTATTGAACAACTACAACATCAAGCAGAAGAAGCCGATCGTCTTCGCGGTGAAGCGCAGCGACCATTATTTGATCAACAATTATTTCGTCATCGAAGTAAATTACTCACGCCTTGCGTTGTTGAAATTGCACAAGAACTGGCAACACTACAAAAAGAACAACAAGCGGGTAAATTATTACCTGAACGTACCCAGCATATGTGTGAGAAACTTATCGCTCAAATAAATGCCATTCAACGTGAACTCGCGACCCAACATATTCGTAAAAATGAACCACGGCAAGCCGCTAAATGGCAACGTTCGATCAATGACGTATACCAAGATCTTAATAAGCATAGAGATTGGGAGCGCCGTTTAAAAGCCATGCTTCGAGATAAAGAATCGTTACTTAACCGTTGTGGTTCTCAGTTTGAACAGCAGCAAGCTCAAAAAGAGATCCTTGCCTTAGAAGGCCGTATAAGCCGTTGCCAAGCAGCATTAATAACACTTGAAAATGAGATTAATCGCCGAGAGAGAAAAGGCTAATCTTCTCTATTCTCAACACCAAACCAAAGAGATCCATTAATGAGTAATGCACCAACATCATTAGACAATGCACCAACATCATTAGACAATGCACCAGCAGAAATTAAACTTGCAGTTGATTTAATCTGCCTATTAGAAGATAACGATATAGATCCACAAATCGTCTTATCCGCACTTGATATTGTGCGTCATGATTTTGAGAAAAAACTGCAATCACCATCGTCAAAATAATAATCAACAGCCATAAAAAAAGGCTGAATTAATCAGCCCTTTATAATATCTATTTTATCTTAAAAATAAATTAGTTAATGCCCGCACGCTTTAGCAAACCAGCCATCAATGCTGAACTTGATTTCACTTGCTTTGATTTATTTTTCAGATCTTTAGCAAGCGCTGTATCATTAACATCATTAGCAATGAAGATCATTGATTGGTACATATCACGTGGCGTTTTAATACGCTCTTTATCGTTCAATGGCTTAAGCAATGTGACTACATCAGAGCCTTTCTTTTTATTTTCAGTTGTGTAACGTAAAATTGAATCAAGTAAACGATCCATATCAACCATAAATTCAGAGTTTTCAGTACCCTGTTTTTTCATTTCTTTAAGGTTTTTCTTACGAACCTGCTTAATAACAAATGCTGGTTGATTAATTTTACGATAAGCGAAGATACCCGCTAGCACCAATAACGCCACACTACCAGCTGCAACATAACCCCAGATAGAACCTGAAGATTCAGCAACAGGCTGAGCGACAGCGGCAACGTTTGCAACAGACTCTGGTACATCAGACATATTTGTAACCTTTTACTTTAAGAATTCGGAATGCGGTGAGACCTTACCACCTACTCGATAAACTGCTATATATTTATCAAAAATTAGTTCAAATAGGGGACAGAGCTCAAATGTATGCTCATTCTGCCGTTTTCAACAACAAAAATAAAGCACTGCTAGGTTGATTTTCAATCAGCAGATTGTAACTATTTGTCTAGCAATATAAAAACGTTAATTTGCATCAACATCTATTTTTTCACCAAGCATTAAACCGTCATTAACACCACACATTTACCCGTTACGTCGTATTGGCTAACCACAATGAACAAATTAACTAACAACACACATATTTATGCTTAAAGTTTAGTTGGTTTTTTACACAATGATAGTATTAACATTTGTACCAATAGTAACAATAAAGCGCATTCATCACGACAAATAATCTGTCGTGATGATAATAAGTGAGTTATTTCGTTATGACGGTTGACGGTATCGGTTTGGAACGTTTTAATTTTTGCACCATGACATACATACTTGGCACTACAAATAAAGGATCGACAATACCGAGTGCCATACCTGCGATAATAATTATTCCTAACGATCCCATTGCATTTGCTCCTCGCCCAGCTTCGCATAACAGCGGCAATGTGCCCAAAATCATAGTTAATGAGGTCATTAATATCGGCCTTAAGCGCGTTTTAGTCGCCTCTAAAATGGCCTCTCGTGGTAAATAACCTTGCGCTTGCAGTTCATTAGCAAACTCAGTGATCAAAATACCGTGCTTACAAATCAAACCGATAAGCGTAATCACCCCAATTTGTGAATACACATTTAAACTATAGTCACTAAAATATAAGGCCCACAAGGCTACAGACAAGGTGATAGGCAATGACAACATCACCACTAAGGCATCAACCACACTTTCAAATTGTGCACTCAACACCATATAAATAAACACTAACGCTGCAATAAACACGAATAGCATTTGTTGATTAGCATCTAAATATTGTTTGGCACTGTCAACATAGCTATAACGTGCATTAACCGGAAGAATAGTCGGTAACATTTTATTTAACGCACTGATCCCCTGTCCCATACTGACACCATCAGCCAATCGAATCGATAATGAGGCAGATGTCGCACGATCATATTGTTCTAAAGAATGGGGACCCAATTGATTTTTAATACTAATCAACTCAGATAATGGCACTAAGGTACCATTATTATTACTGATCCTAAGTTGTAAGAGTGCATTCGGTGTTAAAGTATAAGCCGACGCTAATTGTAAATGGAGAGGGTAATTAGCACCTTGATAGCTCATATCATTATTGAATGTCTTACCACTCATGGCTAATTTTAACACTTGTTGAATATTATACAGCGACACACCATATTGAGATGCCAGCACACGGTTGATCTGGATCTTAAACTGATTTTGATCGAATTTTAATCCACTTCTTGCATGAACAAATAACGGCGACTGCTGAATCTTATGAGCAAGCACTGTCATCTGTTGGGATAATAGTACGTGATTTAATTGGCTGTGTTTCAACTTGAATCACAGGAGCCACTGGCACTATAGCGATAGTGCTTGAACCACCATACAACCTACCAACGTAAATGCCATGGTAGTAATAACCAACATTGAAACCGCTGTTCGTTTTAACATGATCTATTTCCTAGAACATAAAACAATATGAGCTAGGATAAACCAGCACAATATACCTATAAGGAATACAATATCATCAAGGCTGATTGTTTAATACATCATTACCTGTGAACTTTACGCTGTTTTACATTAACTAAGACAAAAAGAGCAGCAGCACGACTAGCAATAATACGGCGCTGATAAGTTGCCACAATAATAACGGATCACGTTCAATTAATGGTCGTGACAGTAACGGGGAGGAAGACGACGGTGTTTTAAGCCCATTGATGAGCTCTGAAAGAGCTTGATAACGGTATTGCGCATGAGGATGACACATTTTCTTAACGTTCATCTCTAACCATCGCGGTAAATCTTGTCGATAGGAGGATATCGCAGTGTAATTCATTTTCATTGCAACAGGCGCTTGTGAGTGGGAACTTAGACGTTGATACGGTAGTGATCCCGTCAGCATTTCATAAATCACCACCCCTAATGAGAATTGCTCACTCAATATTGAAGGTCGTCCACCAGCATGACATTCTGGTGCTAAATAATTCAAATCACCCTGAGGGTAATAGTCAATCGTTGCAGGCTTTAACTCTTGATAACCATTGACCCACGCACTGCCAAAATCAATGAATGTTACGCTTAAATTTTCACAGACAAGAATATTTTCGGGTTTAATATCCGCATGATAAATCCCTTGGCGCTGCAAAGTGCGTACAATTGTTACAATGTTCGTCACTATCATTCGTACCGAGGCTAATGGTGGATGAGGGTTATCAATGATCCATTGCCGTAACGTGAGCCCATCAACAAATTCACAGACATGATAAAGAAAGGCAGAATTCACATTATGGTTAAAGATTTTCATCATCCCCGTCAGCTGACACTGTTGCCCTAGCCAACCTTCGCGCACAAAGCAGTGTAAATAGTCACTATCATCCACTCGGTTCGGTGAAGGCATTTTTAGCACATAATACTGTTTATCATCATTAGATTGCGCCAAATAAAGATAGCTTCGACACCCGGCATCAAGCACTCGACAAATCACAAATTGATCAATACGTTGCCCAACTTTGAGCGCTAGCGGAATGGTCTTATTAGCTGACTCAAGCAACGCTTCATCAAACGCTAACCTTGGTAGGGCTTCAATATCTAATATCACACAACTGGTATTATCTTGTGACCCAAGCTGCTGCGCATTACTCACAAGCTGATATGCTTGCCGTTCTAAGTACTGACACCCATGTTGGGTCGATAATAATGGTGGCATGTTATCTACATGGAAAATCTTATCGAGATACTGCACGACATCACTCTCATCATGGATACCATCCGTCGTCATCACTAACTTATCACCCACGTTCAGGGGTGCTGACTGATAATCGACTTGCAGTTGGGCGTCGATGCCTAATGCTCGCGTAAGATAATGCTGCCCATCATAGTGAGCACGACGATGATCTTGGGTTAAACAGCGACAATTATTATCACGCCATAAATAAACCCGACAATCTCCAATATGGAACACATGGGCAGTATTCGATTTAATGATCACTACCGACAATGACGTCACCGGCGCATCTTGTGGTAAATCGGCTTGCTGTCCATGATGGAATAACCATAAATTAAGCGTATTTAATACTGAGGATGCTGCTTCTTTGACGGATAAGGTGGTTGCTGTCGCTAAATAATCTTCAATAAAATGAGTCACACTCAATTGACTAGCAATATAACTGCGATTACTACAACTGACGCCATCAGCAATACAAGCAACGACTCCTTTGTGCTGTAACTCTATTGCTTTTGATGGTGATAACACCGCAAAGGCATCCTGATTATGTTGCTTTTTCCCCGCATCAGAATAACCACCATAACGTACAATCAGATTAGCTACCGTCATGATCTTCCTTATTCATTTACACCATTCACTGATACTAGTAATCCATACCATTACCTACATGATAAACCGACATGATTTATTGGTATGATCAACCGACATCAATTAACCAACATCAATTAAAGTCACACTGCCATCATCATTAATTTCTGCCATTTTACCTGAAGGCTCTTTAAGCGCTAATAACGTCACAAAACCGAGAACAGCGGTTAATGCGATAATGATAAAAAAAGTACTGTATTCAACCATGGACAAAATAGTCAAATAACACACTGCCCCAACATTGCCATACGCCCCTGTCATTCCAGCAATTTGACCCGTCATACGGCGTTTAATTAATGGCACAACAGCAAATACTGCCCCTTCACCAGATTGAACAAAGAACGAACAAATCATTGCCGCTAACACCGCACTCCATAGTGGCCAACCGACAGTAATATTCGCCATTAACACATACCCCATCGCTAAACCCGCAGTTAAAATCAATAAGGTTGCTTTACGACCAAATCTATCCGACAACCAACCACCACCGGGGCGAGAAATCAAATTCATAAACGCATAAGAAGATGCGACTACCCCTGCCATCACTGGTGTTAAAGTAAATATCTCAGCAAAAAATAAAGGCAACATTGAGACAACAGCCAGCTCTGATCCAAAAGTGGTAAAATAAAGCACATTAAGCACTGCAACCTGACGAAATGAATAACGATGTATAGCCGGTACTGGCTCCGTTAATATCTTTCGATTAGCTAACCACAATTGTTTAATATCAATAAGATAAAGCCCGACTAATCCCACATAAATAGCATAACTAATCTCAGAATCTAGCATGTCAATCGCTGGCGATGATAGCTTCCAGACTAATAACGCCATTGCCGCATACATCGGAATTTTCATTATGATTAATAACAATAAATCACCGCGTGAGGTCACTTCCATCGCCCCGATATGTTTTGATTTATAATACGTTGCGCCTTTGGGGGTATCAGTAACAGTGAAATAGAAGATGACAGCAAAAATAACACTTAACCCGCCAGTCACTGCCATTGCATAACGCCAACCATCATCACCACCAAACCATAATGCTAATGAAGGTAATGTAAACGCGGCAGCGGCAGAGCCAAAATTACCCCAGCCACCATAAATCCCTTCAGCTGTACCAAGTTCATGATGTGGAAACCATTCCGACACCAACCGAATTCCAATAACAAACCCAGATCCAATGAATCCCAACGCAAAACGGGCTAACGCGGCTTGCATAAAGGTGGTTGAAAACGCAAACACAAAACAAGGAATAGCGCAGATAGCTAATAACAAACTATACACAATACGAGGACCATATCGGTCAGTCAGCATTCCAACAACCACTCGCGCTGGAATAGTTAACGCAACATTTAAAATTAATAGCGTTTTGATTTGTTCGGTAGTTAACCCTAATGACGTTTTTACTGCTTGAAGTAAAGGTGCAAAGTTAAACCACACCATAAAAGTAATAAAAAAAGCCAACCAACTTATATGGAGTATTTTCATCTTGCCGCGAAAAGAGAACAAATTAAACTTAATATAATTAGACATCATTGCTCCCTGTTAGCGTATTAAAGAAACGATAAGTTGTACCTGAACACTACCGTTAAAGCGCCGCACAGGATAAGTTGGCACTAACATTTCTGCCGATTCTAAACACTGACCACTTTCAAGACAAAAATGCTGTTTATAAAGCGGTGAAGCCACCACCACGGTTCCATTTAATGAGCCGACGATGCCACGAGAAAGAACATTCGCCTTACCGATTGGATCATAATTATTAATCGCATAAAGGGTATTATTATGACTACACAAAAACAGCGCTATCTGATGACCATTCACCAATGCACACGCACCAGCATCAAGATATAAATCATCTTCATCACAAACAGTAATCCATTGATTAATCATAATTTATCCTTGATCGGTAATGTTAACAACCGCAATAGTCTCACCACTTTCAGGCCACACTCTCGGCGTACGTTGATCTCTAATCGTTTGGTAAGCCAAACTCAAATCAGGCTGACGACTATTAATAAAATGTTGAAACCGACGTAACTCTTGCGGTGACTCAAGGGTAGTTTTCCATTCACATTGATAAAGACTCAGACTTTGTGCCATTTCTTGCTCAAGCTCCGAGGCAATATTGAGTGCATCCTCAATCACCACTTGGCGTAAATAATCAATGCCACCATCAAGATTTTCAAGCCATACGGAAGTACGCTGTAATCGATCTGCGGTACGAATATAAAACATCAATATTCTATCGATATATTGAATCAGAGTGTCATTATCGAGATCAGCAGCAAACAAATCCCCATGACGAGGGCGCATACCACCATTACCTGCAATATATAAATTCCAGCCTTTTTCAGTTGCAATTACACCAATATCTTTTGACTTCGCCTCAGCACATTCACGAGTACAACCAGAAACAGCAAATTTGAGTTTATGAGGGGAACGCAAGCCTTTGTAACGATTTTCAAGATCAATCGCAAATGCCATACTGTCAGCCATTCCATAACGACACCACGTCGAGCCCACACATGATTTTACGGTACGAACGGATTTACCATACGCATGCCCGGTCTCAAATCCCGCATCAACAAGTAAGCGCCAGATCTGAGGTAATTGATGCAATTGCGCGCCAAATAAATCAATCCGTTGCCCACCCGTAATTTTGGTATAGAGCTTAAATTGTTGTGCTACCTGCCCTAAGATAATCAGTTTTTCAGGGGTGATCTCTCCGGCTGGAATACGAGGCACCACTGAATACGTCCCGTCTTTTTGCATATTACCAAGATAAACATCATTCGTGTCTTGTAAGCCAATATGTTGTGGTTCAAGAATATAATCATTCCAAAATGATGCGAGGATTGAACTGATGGTAGGCTTACAAATATCACACCCTAGTCCTGAGCCGTATTCAGTTAATAATGCACTAAAGGTTTTGATCTTCTTAACACGAATAATATCGGCTAATTGTTGGCGACTATAACTAAAATGTTCACATAGAGAATGATTGATCTCATGTCCTCTTGCTGCTAATGCTACTTCCATGATCTGTTTTACAAAAGAAGCACACCCGCCGCATCCCGTACTGGCTTTAGTCATTGTTTTAAGCTGTGTCATATCAACACACCCCTCAGCAACAGCTTGGCAAATCTGTCCCTTATTAACATCAAAACATGAACACACTTGCGCGGTATCACCCAAGCTATCTTCTGTTGTTGGTGTCATCGCAGCTAAGGCTTGAGGCATTAATAATAGCGATGGTGGACTAGGTAATGGTGATTGATTCAGTGTGAGTTGCAATAGTTGAGAATATTGCTCAACATTGCCAACTAACACTGCCCCAAGTAATTTATCACCTTGCTCTGAAACAATAATCCGTTGATAACTTTGCTCAACATCATTGGATAAAGTGAACACTTGCGCAGCATCGATCGTAGTATGAACATCACCAATACTGGCGACATCTACCCCTAAAAGCTTTAACTTAGTACTCATATCAGCACCAGTAAACACCGCATCAATACCACAAACTATCGATGCTGCAACTCGTGCCATTTTATAACCCGGTGCCACTAAACCAAAAATACGATTATTCCATAGTGCGCACTCACCAATAGCGTAAATATCACGGTCACTGGTTTGACAATGATCGTTAACCACGATTCCACCACGCTCACCAATAGCTAAACCAGCTTGTTTCGCTAAGGCATCTTGAGGACGAATGCCAGCAGAAAATACCACCATATCCGTTTCTAATTCTGTGCCATCAGCAAAAATTAATTTATAACGACACTGATCACCCGCTACAATTTTTTCAGTGACTTTGCTGGTATGAACATTGACCCCTAGGGCTGTTATTTTTTGACGTAATAGCTCACCACCGCCCTCATCAAGTTGAACCGCCATTAACTGAGGGGCAAACTCAACCACATGGGTTTCTAACGCCATATTTTGCAATGCATTTGCAGCTTCAAGTCCAAGTAATCCGCCACCAATCACAACCCCAACTTGGCTTTGTTTACCAGATGCCGCAATGGCTTTTAAATCATTAATAGTTCGATAAACATGACAATGTTCAGCATCATTACCCATAATAGGAGGCACAAAAGGATATGATCCAGTAGCTAAAATCAAACGATCATAAGCTACCTCTTCACCATCATCCGTTATGATCATTTTATGTGCACAATCAATCTTCATCACTCGCTGATTAATATGATAACTGACCCCCGCTTGTTGGTAATCACACTCATGAGCAAGCGCTAAATCTGCAGCCGTTTTGCCTTTAAAATAATGACTCAATTGAACCCGATCATAGGCTAAACGATCTTCTTCTGAAAACGTGATTAACGCTATATTTTGCTCACTATCTCGCGCTAAAACTTGTTCAATAAAATGATGCCCAACCATGCCATTGCCAACAATAACCACCCGTGTTCTGTTCATTTTGATCTCCTTATCTATGCCCATTTTTGAGGTTTATTGTACGAGGTTAAACTTTCTATTTTTAATGAATGCCAAGCTAAGCTCTCACTTAACTTCACCACCTCACCAATAATAATTAACGCTGGCGATACAATGTGTTGTTGTTTAACCTGTTGAGGGAGTGTTGCCAATGTAGCGTTAATAACACGTTGCTCATCAGTACAGCCTTTTTCAATTATTGCCGCCGGTGTTGTTGCAATTAATCCGGCATTGATCAATTGCCGACAAATCAAATCAACTTTGGATAACCCCATATAAAACACTAAGGTATGTTTAAGCTCAGCCAAAGCTTGCCATGCAATTACAGCCTCTTTTTCAGTATGAACGGTGACGAAAGTACACCCTTGAGAGACGCCTCGATGGGTTAATGGAATACCAGCATAAGCACTGCAACCGCTAGCGGCAGTAATCCCTGGCACTAAATCAACCTTAATTCCGCATTGGCGCAAAAACTGAATTTCTTCACCGCCGCGACCAAAGATAAATGCATCACCACCTTTTAAACGGCACACTTGCTTTCCTTGGTGTGCTAAATGCACTAATAATTGATTAATCGCCATTTGAGGCAAGCTTTGCTGCCCCTTTGCTTTACCAACAAAAATGGTTTGGCAGTTCGATTGTACTAACGCCATAATCGCATCACTGACTAAACGGTCATAAACCACAACATCAGCGCTCTCTAATGTTTTTAATGCTTTCAAGGTCAACAAGTCGGGATCACCAGGACCCGCTCCGACTAATGTCACGCTGCCTTGGTTATTATTAGCATCGACGGCTTGTGTTATCTGGCACCATCGAGTATTAATGTCATCAGTAAGAGACGAATATTGTTGCGGCTTCAATGGCTCCATGGTTTACCTCGATATTATATGGATGAAGATTGACTTATTTGGCTTTATATTTATGTCTTATTTCCTAAAGCAAACTTAATGCCAGCCACTAATAACAATATATTTATTCTTGCCAATTCGTTGAATTTAAATAAATTAAAAATAAAATCAACAAATAGATCCATTACAATAAAAACATTAAGACCAATAATAAACACCTTTATGGTGCATTGCTCATTATCGTTGCACCAAAATAATCAAACCTTGGTATTATTAATTAATAAATAATTATAAACAAAGCACACAAATAAACCTAAGTCACTGATGAAAAACAAATAACCACCAATGACAAACAAAAAATAATGCAACTACAGCTCTGGTATATATATTGCTATTTATTAAGTATATATTTTTATATCTTCTTATTTATAAAGGAACTTCAACCAATGGATAATGAAAAAAAATCATGGGTAAAATCCACTTGTGCTTATTGTGGTGTCGGTTGTGGAATAGAAGCCAGAATAAATAATAATGGAAAATTTGAAATAAAAGGAGATTCACACCATCCAGCTAATAAAGGGCTGTTATGTTCAAAAGCATTAAATTTAGCAGAAACACTGGTTAGCGATAATAAAATGTTAACCCCTCAAATATTAAATCAACCCGTAAGTTGGAATGAAGCATTAAATCAAACCACTTTGCAGTTACAAGAAACAATTACAAAATATGGTGCTGATTCGGTCGCTTTTTATGTGTCAGGACAATTACTCACAGAAGATTATTATGTCATTAATAAATTAGCAAAAGGCTTCATTGGAACAGCAAATATTGATACCAATTCACGTTTATGTATGTCATCAGCAGTTGCAGGACATCAACGGGCTTTTGGTGAAGATTGTGTCGCAGGCTGTTATGATGATTTAGACGCTGCAGCAGTGGTAATACTAACCGGTTCTAACCTTGCTTGGTGCCACCCAGTCCTTTTTCAACGCTTAAAACTAGCACAAAAAAAACATCACACTAAAATCGTGGTCATCGATCCTCGTCATACCGCAAGCTGCGATATTGCAGACTTACACCTTGCGATTACACCTGACAGTGATGTGGCATTATTTACGGGTTTATTAAATTATTTAAACAATAATAACGGTTTTGATCATGATTATATTAATGCTCATACTCATAATATTCAGTCCGCTTTAGCAACCGCAACAGCTTTAGAACAAACGGCTGACATCAGTCAATTAACAGGTATTAGCAAACAACAACTAAATGAATTTTATCAACTCTTTACTGATAATCCACGCACTGTCACCGTCTATTCTCAAGGTGTGAATCAATCGCTATCAGGTACAGATAAAGTCAATGCTATCATTAACTGTCATTTAGCTACTGGACGTATAGGAAAACCAGGAGCAACCCCTTTTTCTATTACTGGCCAACCTAATGCAATGGGGGGACGAGAAGTTGGAGGATTAGCAACAACCTTAGCCGCTCACCTTGATTTTCAGCATCCAGAACATTGGCAACTCTTACGTAATTTTTGGCAAACAGATAATCTTGTCACCCACCCCGGTTTAAAAGCCGTGGATATGTTTGATGCAGTTGCCCGAGGGAAAATAAAAGCTATTTGGATCATCGCGACCAACCCTGCAGCCAGTTTGCCCAATAGCCATAAAGTTCATCAAGCGTTAGCGCAATGTCCATGTGTTATCGTGTCAGATTGTGTCGATAATAATGATACTTTACGCCATGCAACGATCAAGCTCCCGGCTCAAGGTTGGAGTGAAAAATCAGGCACAGTTACCAATTCAGAACGTTGCATTTCTCGTCAACGTCGCTTAATGCCAACTCAAGGTGAAGCTAAACCTGATTGGTGGATCATTACTCAAGTCGCTCAACGAATGGGATTTAAAGAAAGTTTTCATTACACCAATGAAGCTGAAATATTTGCTGAGCATGTCGCTTTAACAGCCCAAAATAATCACCCACACCAAACACCACGTTTGCTTAATTTAAGTGGGTTAAGTGATCTTACTGCACACGAATACGATACTTTATTACCGCAGCAATGGCCGTTAAATAATGATGCTCTACACCAGCCACGCTTATTCAGTGATGGCATTTTCCCCACTCAAGATGGTCGCGCTCGTTTTGTTAAAACAGACTATAAGCCACTGATTAAAAATATATCAACCACATATCCATTACTATTAAATACAGGTCGAGTGCGTGATCAATGGCACACCATGACACGAACGGGGCTTTCGGCCACCCTTGCTCATCACACCCAAGAACCACTGATCGCAATCCATCCCTCAAATGCTAAACAATATCAGATCAAGAATAACCATCTTGTCAGTGTAAAGAGTCAACATGGCCATGCTATTTTTCGAGCACATATAAGTAATGATGTTCAACCCAACAATGCGTTTATTGCGATTCATTGGACACAGCAAACATCATCATCAGGCAGTGTCTGTTCATTAATTGGAGAGCAACAAGATCCTATTTCAGGGCAACCGCAGTATAAAGCGACCCCAATTCAATTAACGCCAATTCCTTTCACCACTGAAGCTATATTAACCACCACCACAGCACTAACATTAGCAAACTTACCATCACAAACAATACTTTATTGGGTATCTAAAAAAGTCACAGCAGGCTATCAATATCATATTAGTTCAGCCTTAAACCTCAACGCATTAGAACAAATATTGGTTCGCTATTTTATGCCAACATCGGCTACCCATTTAAGAGCAATTGGCGCTCAACATCGTCGAATCATCATGCTGAATAATGACCGATGTATCCGTTCACTACTGATCCAAGAAAATAACAATAAGCCGATGATTAACCCACCAGCGAACATTCTTACCTGTCGCAGTGATGAATTAGCGTTGCATCGATTTCTAAATGGCAAAGACAATATTGCAGCCCCTAAAATTATTTGCGCTTGTAAGCAAATAACCAAACAACAATTAGTATCAACTATCACTGAAAAACACATACAAAATGTAGAAGCATTAAGTCAAGCCACAACCGCTGGTACAGGGTGTGGTGGTTGCTGGGCTGAATTAGAAGCATTACTCAATCAACAATAGATCACGACGGTTAAATAAACATACGCCATGCTCTTGCTTACTAAGCGTATTTAACACCCGCTCGACAATGACCATAAAACAAACAATAAGAAGCTTGTTTTATTCGATCTTATAAAACCCACTAGTTTAATTAAAAATATTTATCGTCACAATAAATATTTTATATTTAAAGTATCCATTGAGAGCCTTAGAAAACGAAAACAAACATTAACTACCTAATAAATAACAATAGTTTTAAATGTAACAAAAAAGTAAATACTAACATTAGAAAACAATAATATTTTGTCACATTTAAATACAAATGATAACAACTCTCAATTATGTGAATAATAGTTTACAGTTATTTTTTTGCTAGCCGTGTATATATTTGCATGTAATTTAAATAATCTTTAGCATCTATTTCCAATGCAGACACCAAATAAAACGCTTGAAGATGTAAAACAAGAAATTATTAATTCAGGTAAAACTCAACAACAAAACCGCATTAATAATGGTTTATCTGGTAACTGCCAGTAATAAAAAAGGTGGTTATTTATTTAACCACCTGCAATTATATTTTTTAATTTAAATACGATACTATTTATATTAGTACTACTCTATTTAAACTAAATATAAAAATCTTTAACCCCTTGTAATAAATTGTTCACCGCAACAGCAGCTAAAATCAATCCCATTACACGGCTAATAATTGCAGCACCAATATTCCCAATCCATTTTTGAATGGTCGTTGCACTCAGCAATAAAAATAACGTAACCAATAATACCGCTATCATCACTCCGGCAGTAATAACTTGATCCACCACTGAATAACGATGATTATCAGTTAGCATCACCACCGCCATCATTGCACCAGGAGAAGCAATAGACGGAATAGCTAAAGGGTATACCGCAAGATCTGCAAGCTCTGAATGGCTAACATCTTGCGTTAATTTTTGTTCCTGCTCAGGTTTACTTTCACCAAAGATCATCGTTAATGCAAACAGCAGTAACACTAAACCACCAGCAGCCTGAAATGCAGGTAGTGGAATTTGCATTGCTTCAAGTAATAACTGCCCGGCGACTAAGAAAAAAATCAAAACGCCACTCGCAATCGCAACAGCTTTTAATGCTACTTTACGGCGTTGTTTTAATGTTAAATGTTGGGTCTGTGATAAGTAAACTGGCACCGAGCCAACAGGATCAATAACAGCCCAAAGCACAACAAACTGAGTAATTATAATACCAAGCAAAAATCACCTCTCCGATAATGAATACAAATTCCATTTACTAATAAGATCGTTCTCTTATTCTATTAAAGATTTTAGTTTTGGTTATAAACCTAGCCTGACAATGCTAAAAATAAACGCCTCATTTCAATTTATTGATATCTTTTTGAAAGACATCAATAAAAAGATAATAACTCGATTTTACAATTTCTCAGCAGCGGCGGTAAATCCGCTCGCAGATAAATTAAACCCAGCAATATCGACATACTCTTTCTTTTGAAATAATGTCAGTACTTTGTCCATATTGCCTGAATTATTACCAGAATAAGCATGTGCAGTACAATTATGTGTTGTAGGATCGTAGCTAGTGTTTACACGTAATACAATTTCATCAGCAACATTTAAATTGCTAAATGCCGGAACATATAACCAATTACGACATGCCGTTGCTTGCGTTTGCATGTGATCAAGAAAATCAATACTTGATAAACGTTGACCGTTATTAGTGAAATGGAAAGTATAAGCTTGGTTTCCAAAATCTGTTTTGGTCACAATTTCATTTTGTGCAGGAAGCGCTTGATAACTATTGTGCTGCGTTGTACCGGCAAAAGCACTAGGGGTCATAAAACAGAATGAAAGCAAAAAAGAAGAAGTAATGGTAGTTCGGTTAAGCACTGCGTGCACTCCAATGGCTAAATGTCGCTATATAGCTATCTAATATGACTATTCGCGATAATAACACAATAGCTTTTACCGCAACTTTATTTTCAACTTACGCACTTATACAGATTTTTATACTGAAATGTTAACCAATCAACACTAAAGAATCTAAAATATCTTTACCGCTATGAATACCCCCTTCATTTTCACTTGCAGGCTTACTACGAATTAAATACCCAGCATAACCATCAAGATCTGTTACTGGCTGGTCTTTAAAATAAGCGGTAAATAAACCTATTTTACTGACTAAATCATTCACGGCTGTCGCTTGAGTATTAAACCAATCAATCGTATCAGTATTAATTGGCTTCATTTCCGCTAACACACTTTCAATTCGCTAGGCTTCTTCAAGTGTCCCCCCCAACGAACATACTCTTGGGCTAGCATCATAGTCATTAGTAGCATTTTCATTGTTTTACTGGTTGCCAGCAACTAGCCAAGGCTAACATCAATTCATCTGGTATATTTTAATCAACATGATTGATTATTGAGTTAGAGATTCGATTCAAATAAGTGTATGTTGACGTTATAGACTAATAATAAATAGCTAAAAAAGGCGACTCACTATGCCGCATAATGTTTTTATTCTACATTCAAAATACCCTCCTTCTGGCGACCAACCACAAGCGTTAGCTAAACTGATTGAGGGGGTTGAACAAGGCGTCACTCACCAGACCCTAAAAGGGGTAACAGGATCAGGAAAAACCTTCACCATGGCGAATATGATCCATCGCTTACAACGCCCAACACTCATTTTGGCACATAATAAAACCCTCGCCGCGCAGCTATATAGCGAAATGAAACGCTTCTTTCCTGAAAATGCGGTCGAGTACTTTGTATCTTATTATGATTACTACCAACCTGAAGTCTATATTCCCGGCAGTGATCGATTTATTCGTAAAGACTCCGCCATTAATGAGCAACTTGAACGGTTACGGTTATCGACTACTAAATCCTTAATCGAACGTAAAGATGTGATTGTGGTGGCATCAGTTTCTGCTATTTATGGCTTAGGCGATCCCGACCAATACCGCGCTGTACAAATTCCACTGTTTGTCGGCGCAACAATTACCCGCCAAGACTTTATTCAACGCTTAACCGCACTCCAATATAGTCGCTGTGATCGCACCATTGAGCGCGCAACGTTTCGAGTTCATGGTGATGTGTTTGATATTTACCCTGCCGACTCTGAATCCAAAGCAGTACGAGCAGTATTGTTTGATGATCACATTGAAACCCTACAATGGTTAGATCCATTAACAGGCAAAACTGAAGGTGACATTGAACACTACTTTGTGTCCCCAAAAACCTTGTATGCGGCCTCAAAAGAAAAGCTCACTAAAGCGGCAGTTAAGATTCAGCAAGACTTAGCATTACGTGTGACTGAACTTAATCAGGATAATCGAATTATTGAAGCAGCCCGCTTATATGAACGTACCATGCATGATATCGAAATGATGCAACAACTGGGTTACTGTTCTGGGCTGGAAAATTACGCCAGTTATATCAATGAGCGTGATGCCACATTACCACCGATCACCTTATTAGATTACTTACCTAAAGACGGCTTATTATTTATCGATGAATCACACGTAATGGTGCCACAAATATCGGCAATGCAACGCAGTGATCAAAGCCGCAAAGAAACTCTCATTGATTATGGTTTTCGCTTACCGTCAGCCAAAAATAATCGTCCACTGACATTCAGTGAATTTGAAAAAATAAAACCACAAACGATTTTTGTATCAGCAACACCTAGCGACTATGAGCTTAAGCAATCTCAAGGTCATGTTGTTGAACAAATTATTCGTCCAACAGGTTTACTCGATCCAATTGTAGAAGTACGACCGCTCGCCACTCAAATTGATGATTTACTAGAACAAATAGCGCAACGGGTCATAAAAAACGAACGGGTATTAGTCACCACCCTGACCAGAAAAAGTGCCGAGTCTTTATATGAATTAATGCAGCAACACGGCATTAAGGTCAGCTATATTCATGCTGATGTCAAAACCCAACAACGGGTAGAGATCATCGATGCGCTCCGCCAAGGTCAATATGATGTGTTAATCGGCATCAACTTATTACGCGAAGGGCTGGATATTCCAGAAGCGTCATTGGTGGCAATTTTGGATGCGGATCACGCTGGCTTCTTACGTTCGAGCCAAGCCTTAATTCAAATCATTGGTCGTGCCGCCCGTAATGCCAATGGTAAGGCGATTTTATATGCAGATAAAATCACGCCAGCGATGAAAAACGCAATTGATGAATCACAGCAACGTCGTCAGCGCCAACAGCTCTATAATCAAGCACATCAAATTACGCCAACATCATCGCAGCGCTGTGCTATCACAGCCACAGATGAAGGCATACACTCCGCTGAGTTCTGTGCCAATATTGCTGATTTGTGCCAACAGATCACTGCCACAGAGAAAGGATTATTAACCGCTTGTGATAATAACGATGACGTCAAAATACAACAAATAAAAGCCCAGCTTGATAAGCTATATCGGCAGTTTATTTATATGTAATCACCATCAATATAGGGTAGCAATGATAAAAATCAGCTACCCTTTTGATCGCTCGTTACCAACCTCATGGATAATCAATAAAGCTTATTTTTCCATTAACCCTTTACTATGAAAATACTCCGCAATAAATGGACGTGATTCTTTCGATAACGTTGCCGTTACTGCACTTGACCAATCTTGTTGTTTATTATGAGTTGAACGCTGCTGATAATATTCAATCGTCTGTTGGTCATATTCAGCCAACAGCGGTTTATTTAATGGTTGATATTCATTTTCATGCAAAATCATCGCCATTGGTAAACGAGGTTTTGATTGTGGATCTTGCGCTGGCACACCTAAGCACATACCAAATAATACCGCGCTATATGGCGGTAAATTTAATAAAGCATCAACCTCATGAGGGTTATTACGCAACCCTCCAATGTAAACCCCACCTAACCCCATAGATTCTGCGGCTAATAAACAGTTTTGCGCCATAATGCCACTATCTATAGCCCCAATTAAAGCAAGCTCGGTGTACTCTGGTTTTATTCCAGCGCTAATAGAATAATGGCGTTGATAATCCATACAGAACACTAAAAACTCAGCCGCTTGTTTTACATAAGCCTGATCACCAGCAAGATGTGCCAATGCTGTGCGTTTCTCAGGATCAGTAATGCGAATAATCGATGTCGCTTGAATCATACTTGAACTTGAAGCTGCAATACCTGCTGCAATAATCACCTCTAATTGTTCCGCAGAAATAGCAGCATCCGTAAATTGACGAATAGATCGATGGCTAAGCATCGTTTGAATAGTGGTATTCATGAGTATGAGTCCGTAGAAAGATTTTATTCACCTTAATACTAACTGCAAAAGCTGCAACCTTTTTTTAAGTAACCTATTTTATCACTGCCTTTTATTACTCGGTACTCACCTCTACCGTTAATATCATCACGTATAATGCTTCACCACATTAGATCGAAATTTCGTTCCTATCATCATGCTCAAACAGATATGTTTTAATATGCTATGGTCAAATGTATAAACCCGCATCATCGAGAATAATACGCATGAATATTAGCCATCTTGACCATTTAGTTCTTACGGTGAAAGACATTAATATTAGTGCTGATTTCTACCAGACAGTTTTAGGCATGGAACGGATAACTTTTGCCAATGGTCGATTTGGATTACGTTTTGGTAACCAAAAAATAAACCTCCATCAATATGGCGCTGAATTTGAACCCAAAGCGCAAACAGTGCACATGGGTAGTGCTGACTTATGTTTTATTACCAATACTGATTTGGCTCAAGCGCAGCAACATATAGAGCAATGTGGTGTCACTATTATTGAAGGCCCCGTTGAACGCACAGGCGCGATGGGAAAAATTATGTCGATATATTTTCGTGATCCTGATGGTAATTTAATAGAGATCGCCAATTACCGAGCTTAAAGCTATATTTAATCAGAATCACCCTACTATTCAGCTGTATCTTTGCGTTTTATGCAAAACTGTTACGCTTATATATCGATTACATCATTTAAAAATAATTAATATACTCTTTCCAACAAATCATAAACAACAAAAATAAAGGTATTATTATGAATAAGCGTATTGATATTGCAAAAGTTCAACCAAAAGCATTAAGCGCAATGTTGACGATTGAAAATTACTTATCTGAAACTGAATTATCAAATCAATTAAAAGAAATTATTAAAATTCGCTCATCAATGATCAATAAATGTGCTTATTGTATTCAGATGCACACTACAGCTGCATTAGAATTAGGCATCGATCAACAAAAACTATTCGCCATTTCTGCATGGTCAGAATCACCATTATTTGATAATACTGAAAGAGCACTATTAAAATTAACAGATGAGATGACATTAATTTCAAATAATGCTGTTACTGATGAAACCTATGCTGAATGCTTTAGTTTATTAGGCGAAGTAAAATTAGCAGAAGCAATGATGCAAATCATCATGATTAACTCATGGAATCGCTTTGCACTAGCAACTAAAATGAAACACTAATTATAATACTTACCCCCAATGTTTAGTTTAAATATTGGGGTTTTTTGTTTACAATTTTTAAGTGCTATATGGTAAATTATACTTAATAACAAAGGATATTATTATGTTAGATTTACTAGGGGTATTTGAGCAAGTTGTTGTTTCTGGAAGCTTTTCACAAGCAGCAAAAGCGTTAAATATGGCTCCATCATCAGTAACACGAAACATTGATAAACTTGAAAACAAGATCAAAACCACCCTGTTTAAACGCAGTACTCGTCAATTAATATTAACTGAAGATGGTCAATATTTTTATCAACAATCGATTAAAATACTTGAACAATCTCGAAATCTATTATCAGAAATGCAAGGGAATAATAATACACCAGAAGGTGCTTTACGTATTTCAGTATTTGAAACTTTTGGTAATATTTATCTGACGCATTTAATTCCTGATTTTTTAAAACGCTACCCTAAAATAAAAATAGAATTAGAGTTAAATAATAATCTGGTTGATTTAAACAGTGATAATATCGATATTGCAATTCGTATTGGTACGCCTATTGATAGTAATCTTAAAGCTCGACACCTTCTTACCAACACCACCTCTTTAGTTGCGACCCCTGAATATATTAAAAATAATCCTCAAATAAAAACCCCACAAGATCTAAAAGATCATAATTGTTTAATTATCAGCCATGAACGTCAACGCACTAATTGGTATTTTAATTCAAATAAGATACTAACTAAAATATCAGTAACCGGTAATTTAGCATCAAAAGGTGGTTCGCCATTATTAAATGCGGCATTACAACATCTGGGGGTATTATTATTATCTGATTGGATGGTTAAACCCTATATTGAAAGCAAACAATTAGAAGTCTTGCTGCCAAAGTGGACAGTAACACATAACGAAAACACCAGTGGTGAAATCTATGCCGTTTACAAAAGCGCCCAATATCTAAAACCGCAGATCAGAGCGTTTCTTGATTATTTAGCTGAACAATTACAATAACCAACCACTACTCATGACCAGTGGTTGCTGCGATCATTTGGTTGTTTGTCTGAAATAATAAATCGAACAATAACGTAAATATAAAGGTATAAATTAAGAAGAACACTAAGATCGCCATTTCCATACTGATGGCTTTCACCAAGCTAACGTCATACCACCACATATACAATGGAATGGTAAATAAGAATAACCCAAGCTCAAAAAATATGGAGTGGGTTAATCGAACAGCGAGGGTTCTTTTTTTAATATGCAGTTTAGTTTCAATCAATTCAAAACAAGAGTTAAAAGCATAATTCCAAATCAAGGCTATCGTTGACACCATAAAGGCAACTGGCAGTGAATTGGACGATTCACCATGGTTGAGCATCGCTAATAAGAAAGTACTTAATATGATCGCAAGTATTTCAAAAGAAATAGCGTAAACAAGCTTACGGGTACGAGGTGCAAGAACAATCATTAAACATGCCTTATGCTTAAAAGTCCGGTCCGCCCCGAAATTATTCTAGCGCTGTAAGCTACGGTTTCTGCTTAGGCATTAAGTTTAATTCGATGATATAAAAAAGCAACCATATAATCCTAATACATCGATCTAACTCTCCCGTATTGGTTGGCATAAATAGCTCAATCAACAAACTATCGCGCACGTTCCTTATATTAAGGAACGACGGATTTAACGCGAGGATTTTATCACTAGCACAAAATTAAATATTACGTTATACCGCGGTTATTTTTCTGCGTACTAATATTTGCTCAAATAATCCTAATTGCTTTTCTGATAGCTGACCATAATTGGTAACTGTTTGATTAAGATTACTTAAATAATCTCGTTCCCAATGAGTCAAACTGCCAGAATGTAATAGCAATACCGTGTTAATTTTATTCATTAACGCAAGATTATTGGTCATTCTCCCATTCCTTATCCCAGGCTTGCTGTGCTTTAATATTTTCAATACGTTCACGAACACTCATTGTTCGTTTATTCACGGCTAATGGCTTTTTTTTCTTTGGCTTAGTATTAGCTTCTTTAACTGTAGGCTTTGTCATGGTTTACCTTATTGATTTTGAATATACAAATCTGGCTTATGCTGACAGATAACTAAGTCTTTGAAATTAAAAACAACATAATTGAAATGCGTTAAGTTTTAGCAAAGGACATTCACAATGAAATATAAATCCACATTGCGCCGTTGCATAAATTAGAACAACAATAATAAAGAATATTTACCTATATGTTCTATTAAACGTTCAGATTTTAAGAAATTTTCGCCATTATAACACATTTTTTATACAATTGCTGGGGTGATATTTTTACCAAAAAACCAAGATAATACTCAAAAAAATTATCACCTCTAATACATTACTCCTATTGATAGACATTACTATAAACATCATAAAAATAAGTTTTTTGTTTGCATAAATATCATTGATTTTTTAGGTAGTAAGCGCATATTAAACTCAAGTGATATTACATCAATATCACTGTTTAATCTGTCGTTGGCCAAGCTGACCAACCTCAAAAAATAGAGGTTAGTGTTATGAGTAAGTCGCTAGATACTAAGAAAGGTAATAAAAAACCATCTTTAACGACAAAAGAGAAAAAAGCTAAAAAGTTAGCTAAAATCTCTAAAAAAATAGCAGCTAACAACTAACGTTAGGCTGTCATTAGCAAAGCTTCTAATACATCACAGTGATTAGAAGCTTTGATAATTATATTTCGTAAACTGTTTTCAAATTTTCTGTTCTATCTGCCTTTCACGCTAAAACGTCATATCCTTCGCTGTAATATATTATTTAATTAAAATCTGTTAATTTCACTTCAATGTCAGAACCTGTTTATATAAGCTCTAATATAAAAGCATCACCTCAAAGAACGATACTTATGTTCAATAACGGATGATTCTTTCTATTTAAGTATAAAATCACAATTTAATAATATACGGATAATCATCCATAACATTAATTACATCACTCAATTTATTCATCATCGTAAAATAAAAAGTGTAACGCAGGTTATTATCCGTCATCTCGGAAGGGAGGCACGAGCTATCCGTGATCTGTTCATCACGCGCTTGAGCATTAAAGACGCCAATGAAGATGGTTATTGTATGGTGATTACACTAATTTAGAAAAGTTACTAACACGGAAATGCCCCAAAACGAGTTAGATCAAATACTCATTCATATCTTAATTAACGTGATTTTGGATTAGTTTTATTTACATCTTCTTATGCTAATCAGGCATCTCTAATACATTTCTTACTGTCATATTTCAAATAAGCACTTTGAAACAAAATAATGCAAGCAAGCTCATTATATTTATGAGTTAAATTGATTATGATTGTCTGGATTTATGGGCATTCTTTTGCGTGAAAGTAAGAATGCTTATTAATAAGCTGTTAGCCCTATCAGTAATAATGAGTAAATGAGTAATGTATGACTGAATCAAAAAGAAAGTATTTATCTGAATTTGCGGTTAATTTGTATTCTGGTCGTTGGATGATGACGGCAGCAAGTCAACTTATGTCTGGTGGCAAGATGCCAGAAGAATTTAAGGAGGTATCTGATAATTCTCACATCTATATTATTTGTCAGCGCCCAATACTTTCATTTGATGGAGAAGATTTCAAATATGAGGGTGGAAAGATTTCTGGTTCATTAGTTTATCGAGTTGAAGGTAAGCTAACTAAAATACCATTCGAACAAGACTTTCCGCTTCTTGATGGAGCGACAGAAGTAAAGTTATCAAAATATCCTCATCGCGAGATTATTACTTGTGACAGCAATGGTGAAGTTGTTAGGTATCTACCAGCAACAGCATTAGGCATGGCTCATGGAGTTCACTTGTCTAGACCTGAGCTTGCAAATCTGGAAGTTCTTTATGTCGGTCAGGCATTTGGTGATGGCACTAGGAGTGCATTTGAAAGACTAAAGAGTCACTCCACGCTTCAGAAAATATTGGCACAAAGTCAGTATGAGGCTCCTGATAATGAAGTTTCATTGTTAACTTTTGAATATGTCCCATATCGAATCTTAACACACATGGATGGCAGAGACAGACAGGCTATCGGTGGTTCTGAAGATATAGAGCGATTTAGAAGTATTATGGATAACCCTCTGACTGAGCATCAACAGGTTTGTCTAGTAGAAGCTAGTTTAATTCGCTACTTCCAACCTAAATACAATGTCATCTATAAAGACAATTTTCCTAGTGATAAACACAAAATACTAGAAAGTTGTTATGACCTTGATTTTTCGGGTCTAGTTGTTGAAGTTAATACTGATGACTATCAACTATGTATGTTTTCAGAAAAGGTAGCACCTAAATTACATCACATTTGTAAGGTTGATATCTTAGATCCTGAAAAACGACATGGATTTTTCCATTACACTCTTGCTGATGGAGAAACGGCTCAAATGCCGGATGTTATTATTCGTTCATAGGGCTAACAGATAAGGATATGTGTCGCGCAGCCGACACCTATCCGAAGTGTTGGAC
>NZ_CAMRAN010000039.1 GCF_947039875.1 uncultured Photobacterium sp. | reverse complement strand
GCAACGGCAGCAGCAACTGCCGCTTTTTTAGGATCGACTGCAACGTCAGTGTTTGTTTCGGCAACAGGCGCCGTGTCTGTTGTTACGTCGTTAACAGGTGCTTGTTGCGCCGCTTTACGGGCTTTTGCTCGCGCAACAGCGGCAGCAACTGCATCTTTCTTATCTGTATTTTGTGTTGGTGATTGATCTGATTCGGCTTGCTGTTGTTGCATTAATTCAGCATGTTTGGCTGCTTTTTGCTCGCGAGCTTGAAGTTTACGCTGCTTACGTAAGGCTGCCATTTCACTGTTATCAGGCTCAGCATTCGCTTCTGATACTGAAGCGGCTTGTCTGGCTTTTGCTTTAGCAATAGCGGCAGCAACTGCAGGTTTTATGGCTGGTGCTGTTGTTTCTGTTGCTGCAGCTGCTTGTTTCGCTTTCACTCGCGCAATAGCTGCTGCAACAGCATCATCGCCACCAGATGCTGCCATATTTTGACGACGATCCGTTGCTGCTTTAGCAAAGCGGTTTTCACGTTCAGCTTTATCGCGTTCCATGCGTTGCTGTTTGGCTTCAAAACGTTGACGTGCACGTTCGGCACTCATTTCATCTTGTTGGCGTTCCCAAATTTCAGCTTTGGCTTGGCGATAATACTGTACCAATGGAATTTCACTTGGACAAACATAAGCACAAGCACCGCATTCAATACAGTCGCTTAAATTATATTCTTCACATTTGTCGTAGTTTTTGTCTTTTGCATACCATTGTAACTGTTGTGGTAATAATGACGATGGGCAAACATCAGCACAAGCAGAGCAACGAATACAGGCCATTTCGTAAGTATGCAGCGGTAATTCTTTACGTTTAGGCGTTAAGATACAGTTAGTAATTTTGGTAATCGGTACATTGGCATGTGGCAATGTAAAGCCCATTAATGAGCCACCAATAATGACGCGAGGGTATTTTTTATCGGCTTGATAACCAAATTTTTCAAGCAAATAAGCAATAGGCGTCCCTAGTAATGCAAATACATTTCCACGTTGCTTAAAGGCTTCACCTGTTAACGTGACCACGCGCTCAATTAAAGGCTCACCATTAACGATAGCGCGCTTAATCGCAAAAGCAGTACCGATGTTCTGCATAATAACCCTGATTGAGGTTGAGCGTGCTTGGCTCGGTACTTCTCGACCTGTTAATAGCTTAACCAGTTGTTTAGAGCTGCCTGAAGGGTATTTGGTTGGAATAACGCGAATAATAATATTATCGTCTTCACTAACACAGGCTTCTAATGCTTTGATTGCTTCAGGTTTGTTGTCTTCGATACCAATTAAGGTTAATTTTGGTGCAATAATATGGCGTAAAATACGTACACCTTCGATGACTTCATCTGCATAGTCTTGCATGAGTCGATCATCGGCGGTGATATAAGGTTCACATTCAGCGGCGTTAATAATAAGAATATCAACGTTACCTAAACCACCTTGCAGTTTACGTGCAGTTGGAAAACCAGCACCGCCTAAACCGGCAATACCCGCAAGGCGAATAGCTTCAATCAGTTCTGCTGGATCGCGATCTTGATAATCTGGATATTGCGTTGCATGACACCAAGTATCTTGGTTATCGGTTGCAATTACGATACATAAATCGGTTAAGCCAGAAGGATGGGCGGTTGTTCGTTGCTCAATCGCCGTGATAGTGCCAGAGCTTGGGGCATGAATAGGCACACACATCGCAATATCACCTTGCGTGAGTGGTTGGCCTTTGAGAACGTGATCGCCAATATTGACGATAATATCACCGCGAGAACCAATGTGTTGTTTTAGTGGCAATACTAATTCGTTAGGAATGCCCGCAGCTTTAATTGGCTGTGTATTTGATAATGCTTTATTTTCCGCAGGGTGAATACCACCATGGAAATCCCACAATTTACCTTGTTTAATTTGTTCAATAATCGATAGCATGACTATGGCTTAACCTTTTCTGCATTCGCTGTCGCAGCAATATTAACAACCGGTATTTGGTTGAGTTGCCATTTCCAGTTATCGGGGGTTTCTTTAACTGGGATCATTTCAATACAATCTGTAGGGCAAGGAGAAACACAAAGATCACAGCCTGTACATTCGTCTTTTATTACGGTGTGCATTGATTTAGTGCCACCAACAATGGCGTCTACAGGGCATGCTTGAATACATTTAGTACAACCAATACACATATCCTCATGAATAAAAGCGACTTTTTTAATATTATTAGTCACTTCATTCGAAGCCTGAGGCACTTCGACACCCATTAGATCGGCAAGTTTTTCAATGGTAGCTTGACCACCGGGTGGGCATTTGTTAATGATTTCGCCGTTTGCTATCGCTTCAGCATAGGGACGACAACCGGGGAAGCCACATTGACCACATTGTGTTTGCGGTAAAATAGCATCAATTTGTTCTACAATAGGATCTGCCTCAACTTTAAAACGCACTGAAGCAAAGCCTAAAACAATGCCAAATATTGCAGCTAAAACAGCGAGTACAATGGCAGCAATTAAGATCCCGCTCATTACAATTTCACCAATCCAGTAAAGCCCATAAAGGCAAGAGACATAAGGCCTGCGGTGATCATTGCAATCGAAGCGCCTTTAAATGGCCCTGGCACATCTGCCGCTGCAATACGTTCACGCATAGAAGCGAACAATACTAATACCAATGAGAAACCCACTGCCGCACCAAATCCATAAATAACAGATTGAATGAAGTTATGGTGCTCATTGGTATTGAGTAAAGCGACACCTAATACCGCACAGTTGGTTGTGATGAGTGGTAGAAAAATACCTAATAAACGGTAAAGGGTTGGACTAGTTTTATGCACGACCATTTCGGTAAATTGCACCACAACGGCAATCACGAGTATGAAGCTAAGCGTACGTAAATATTGGATACCTAATGGCTCCAAGATATAGGTTTCAACAAGATACGCACACACAGAGGCAAGCGTTAGCACAAATGTTGTCGCTAAGCCCATACCGATAGCAGTTTCTAGTTTCTTAGATACACCCATAAAAGGACATAAGCCTAAGAATTTAACGAGAACAAAGTTGTTAACCAACACTGTTCCGATGAGGAGTAAAAGGTATTCAGTCATACCGAGTTCATTATCATTGCAATAGATCCCAACATTATCTGATTTTGTGAGCGCTATAACAACTCCTCAAGGGTAGGGTTTTATCTATTAATCGTCTTAAATTTGAGTAGTTGCTTGAAATATAAGTTTTTAGTGCAATAAATTTCTTCTTTTAGGCTAATAGCCCATTATGTGTTGTTAATTAAATACATTGTTTTGGGTTTTTAATTGTGTTTGTTATGTTTTTTAAACGTAAAGGTATTGCTAATCATTATGAAAAAACAGCTGTTTTTTTGAGTGTTTTCGTAAATTGTGATTGTGGCGGTTGTAAAATTAGATAATTCTGCGTTTGATATAACTGAGTTTAATATAAATAATGTTCGTGATTACACGTATGACGAATAAATATAAGCGATAGGATGGAACAATGGATATTTTATTACTCAGTAATGGTAAAATTGCTGGTAACACGCATGTAATGGAATTTGCTGCTGATGCAATTGTTGAGCAAGTAAAGCGTACTGGAGCGAAGCATTTTGTCGTGATCCCATACGCTGTTATTCGTTCAAGTCATGATGATCGTGTGGCATTAGTTCAAGCAACATTTGATAAGTTGGGTTTAGATTGTGTTGCTACGGGTTTACACCGTGCTGAAGATCCCGTTACGGCCATCGAACAAGCTGACGGTATTATTGTCAGCGGTGGTAATACTTGGGTACTCAATAAAACGTTACATGATTTAGGTTTAGTTGGCCCAATTCGTAAAGCAGTATTAAAAAAAGGGACGGCTTATATTGGTTGGAGTGCGGGGACTAACATCGGTTGTCCAACTATTCGTACCACTAACGATATGCCTATCGTAACAGGTGCCATTCTATCTTCATTAAATTTCGTGCCTTTCCAAATTAATCCGCATTACTTAGAAGCCTCTGTTGAAGGCCATATGGGTGAGACGCGTGATGAGCGAATTCAAGAGTTCCTTGAGATTAATAAGCATGAGCCTGTTATTGGTATTCCTGAAGGAACATGGTTGGCGGTTACAGATAATAAGATTAGTTATCATGCAGCTAACGGTAAGCCGCTAAAATTCTTTAGCTATGGTAATGAGCCTGTTTATTATCAACCAGGTGATGATGTACAGTTTTTGATGGATCTTAATTACTAACGTTATGGCGCTGAGTGTAAAGACATCAACGAAGAAGCTAACCATGAGGTTAGCTTTTTTATTCCCTATAAAAAAACACTTGATTTTTAAGAAATGCCTAATCACTTGGCTTTTTAGTGGTTGTCCACAATTTCTGTGGATAACTAAGTTGATGTTAGCGGGGTATTTCGATTGATGTTGATAAGAAATGTAATAAGGGAATTAATTAACAACAATGACCATAAAGAATAACGAGAAAGAAGCAAATATAAAAGTGTTATAAATAATGAAGAAATATAAAAACAATATGCCTGATATTAAAGGTAAGAATGCTTGGAAAATCTGTGGATAACATTTAATTGGTTATCCATCTTTACATACTTAATTCAAAAGTGTCTATATGCATAACTATCTGTTTTTATTATTTTCCTGTTATCACTACAATTTTAAACTTAACCAAACCAGTATTGACATTATTGAGTAGGTGCTCACAATGATACTTAGTATTGTTATTATGGGTAGATGTAATGAGTAAGCTGTTTAGTCTTGTATCTGATTATTCGCCAGCTGGTGATCAACCCACGGCCATTGCACAATTGATGGATGGGCTTGATTCTGGTCTTGCACAGCAAACGCTACTTGGGGTTACAGGCTCGGGTAAAACCTTTACGATTGCCAATGTGATTGCGCAAGCTAATCGTCCCACGCTTATTATGGCTCCTAATAAAACCTTAGCAGCCCAGCTCTATGGTGAGATGAGAGATTTCTTTCCTGATAATGCCGTAGAATATTTTGTTTCTTATTACGATTATTACCAGCCTGAAGCTTATGTACCTACCACGGATACATTTATTGAAAAAGACGCTTCCGTTAACGCCCATATTGAACAAATGCGATTGTCAGCAACTAAAGCATTAATGGAACGACGTGACGTTATTATTATTGCGTCAGTGTCGGCTATCTATGGTTTGGGTGATCCTGAATCTTATTTAAAAATGATGTTACATGTACGTCGTGGTGATGTACTCAATCAACGTGACATTCTTCGTCGCTTAGCTGAACTGCAATATAAACGTAATGATGCTGTCTTTGAGCGAGGTACGTTTCGAGTTCGAGGGGAAGTGATTGATATTTTCCCTGCTGAATCAGAAAAAGAAGCGATTAGATTAGAATTATTTGATGATGAAGTTGAAGTTATTTCATCATTTGATCCCCTAACTGGCGCCATTATCCAACGCAATTTAGCCCGCACGACAATTTATCCCAAAACACACTACGTGACACCAAGAGAGAAAATTCTTGAAGCCATCGAAGGGATTAAACTGGAGCTAACCCAGCGTAAGCAACAATTGTTAGATAATAATAAATTGGTTGAAGAACAGCGTATTTCGCAGCGAACGCAATTTGATATCGAAATGATGAACGAGCTCGGCTTTTGTTCTGGTATCGAAAACTATTCACGCTACCTCAGTGGTCGTGCAGAGGGTGAGCCGCCACCAACATTATTTGATTATCTTCCTGCCGACGGTTTATTAATTATTGATGAATCTCATGTGACCGTTTCTCAAATCGGTGCCATGTTTCGCGGTGATCGCTCTCGTAAAGAAAATCTAGTGGAATATGGATTTCGATTACCATCAGCATTAGATAACCGCCCAATGAAGTTTGAGGAATTTGAGTCTTTAGCTCCACAGACTATTTATGTTTCTGCAACTCCAGGTAATTATGAGATTGAAAAGTCAGGTGGTGATATTGCTGAGCAAGTTGTGCGCCCGACAGGTTTACTTGATCCTGAAATAGAAGTTAGGCCTGTAGCAACACAAGTTGATGATTTACTTTCTGAGATTCACATAAGATCCGCTAAACAAGAGCGAGTGTTAGTGACGACGTTAACTAAGCGAATGTCAGAAGATCTTACTGAATATCTAACCGAACATGGTGTCAAAGTACGTTATCTTCACTCTGATATCGATACGGTTGAACGGGTTGAAATTATTCGTGACTTGCGGTTAGGTAAATTTGATGTGTTAGTTGGGATTAACTTACTTCGAGAAGGTCTTGATATTCCAGAAGTATCACTCGTGGCTATTTTGGATGCGGATAAAGAGGGATTTTTACGTTCAGAACGATCCTTAATTCAAACTATGGGACGCGCAGCGCGTAATATTGAAGGTAAGGCGATTTTATATGGTGATCGTATTACGGGCTCTATGGAGCGGGCGATTAATGAAACCCAGCGCCGCCGAGAAAAACAGATTATACATAACCTTGAACATAATATTGTCCCTCAAAAACTGAATAAGAAAATTGGTGATTTATTAGAGCTTGGTGCGTCGAGTGGGCGGGCTAAATCTCGAAATAAAGCCGCTGAGTTACATAAAGTAGCAGAATCAAAAGGAACTTATTCAGTATTAACTCCGCAGCAATTAGAACTTGAAATTCAGCGCTTAGAAAAGCAAATGTATGACTTTGCACAAAACTTAGAGTTTGAACAAGCTGCAGAAACACGGGATAAAATTCATCAATTACGACAGCAATTTATTGCTAATAGTTAATTAATCATATTTACTAGAATATACAGGTAAAAAAAAAGCCAGCCGAGAAAAAGGTTCGGTTGGCTTCATTGTTAAGTGAAAAAATTCACAAACAACGTCAGTTGGCTAGGTTGACCCCTAAGATAAGAGTCACGGTTATATCTGCATACTCCATGCCAACTTTTTTATATGAGATATAGGCTTTTTTTGTCCGTTTATCTTCGCCAAGTATCCTTTTTATCACGCATAAAAAGAATGCTTTTCGCAAAATGCGAATCATTATGCAATTCAATCTGGCATAATATAAAAAAAGTAAATTAGGAGCCCACTTTCTATTGTATTGATTACAATTAGATTAAGGAGTTCGTTTTTGGAGGAGCAATGGAAAGCATTACACGACAACGCCAAGTATTAATGGTTGAAGATACAGCGTCAGTGGCTGCCTTATATAAATCTTACTTAAATCCTCTCGGACTCAATGTAAGTATTGTGGGCACGGGTAAAGAAGCACTGCATTTTATTAAAGAAACTATTCCAGATTTAATTTTATTAGATCTTCGTTTACCTGATATGACGGGGATGGAAATCTTACAATTAGTTCGACAAGACCATGGTAGTATTCCCGTCGTTATAATGACTGCACATGGATCAATTGATATTGCGGTCGATGCGATTCGACAAGGCGCTCAAGATTTTTTAATTAAGCCTTGTGAAGCCGATCGGTTACGAATAACCGTAAATAATATATTTAAAGGTAATACCAAGTCATCGTCTGATAGCCCTTCAAAACAATCTGATGGTGCACAATATCAAGGCTTCATTGGTAACAGCTTACCTATGCAAGCTGTTTATCGCGTTATTGAATCTGCGGCATCAAGTAAAGCAACCGTATTTATAACCGGTGAAAGTGGAACGGGTAAAGAAGTCTGTGCTGAAGCTATCCATGCAGCAAGCCCACGTCATGATAAACCGTTTATTGCTTTAAACTGTGCTGCAATTCCTAAAGAACTGATTGAAAGCGAATTATTTGGTCATGTAAAAGGAGCCTTTACGGGGGCATCAACTGAACGTCAAGGGGCTGTTGAGATAGCACATAATGGCACCTTAATGTTAGATGAGCTTTGTGAGATGGATTTGGATTTACAAAGTAAATTATTGCGTTTTATCCAAACAGGTACTTATCAAAAAGTTGGGTCATCTAAAACATGCCATGTTGATGTTCGTTTTGTGTGCGCGACCAATAGAAATCCTTGGCAAGAAGTACAAGAAGGCCGTTTTCGAGAAGACCTTTATTATCGACTCCATGTGATTCCGATCACCTTACCACCATTACGAGATCGTGGTGATGATGTTATTGAAATTGCTCACGCATTATTGGGATTAATGTCATTAGAAGAAGGTAAAAACTTTAGCCGCTTTTCTAAAGAGGTGTTGCAGTTATTTGAATCTTATTCTTGGCCCGGTAACGTCCGTGAGTTACAAAATATTATTCGTAATATTGTTGTACTAAATACCGCGGAAGAAGTAACAAAAGAAATGGTTCCCCCACCTATAAATGCTATTTTTGGTGCGGAAATTGCTTCTCCTATGACAATTTATCCACAATTAAATACATTAACATCAGCAGTGAATACATCATTTGTTAATGAAATACAAAAAGATAAGATTGAACCGCTATGGATAGTAGAAAAACGTGCTATTCAATGGGCGATTGATGCTTGTGACGGAAATATCCCTCGTGCTGCTGGATTATTAGAAGTGAGCCCATCAACAATTTATCGTAAATTACAAACTTGGCAAGAGACTGTGAGTAGTCGGGAGATTGATTAATGGCAATTAATATAAATTTAGAAACATTAAAAAAGCTGGCTGATGAAGTTGGTGCAGACACAGTAGTTATCTTGCTAAATGTATTTAGTAATGAGCTTGAGCAATATTGTCAAAAACTCTCAAGCCAACCATCAATAAATCAAATTGGTGATATTAGTCATGCAATAAAAAGCAGTGCAGCAAGTTTTGGTGCAGATGATCTGGCATTAATGGCACAGGAATGTGAATATCGAGTCAGGCAAGGCCAAGATGATTGGATGATTGACCATTTACCACAATTTAGGCAAATGGTCGAAGGGATGGCGATTGAATATAAACAATTAGCGGGAAGTGATGAGTCTATCAATCGCACGCTTTAATTTATTACGATCATGACGCCATTCATGATTATTCGATGCTAAATCTAGCACTATCTGTTGATATTTAGGGTCGAGTAGTGGTTGATGAACATCAGTAATGATTGTGTCAATCTTTCTTCCCGCCATCGCGCGTTCACACCAATGTAGCATCGTTTTAAGGCTCATCTCTCCAGCGGGGCCTTTTTCTTTATCTATATTAGTAATAAAAGCAATTTTAGCCGTGCTGACTTTCAGAGCTTGCTCGATATCACGTAGTAGCAATACAGGCATTATGCTGGTTAAAAAGCTGCCAGGCCCTAATAGAATAATATCTGCTTCTATAATGGCATTAACGGCTTCTTTGGTTGCTGGTACGGCTGGTTCTAAATAAAGACGTTTGGGAATTTCAGCTAATTCATCAACACTGGTTTCCCCATTGATAATTTGACCGTCATAAGTGATGGCGGCTAAATCAGAAGGGTGTTCCGACATTGGAATGATGAAGGGCTTAACGTGAAGCATATCGCGAATTAAATTGATTGCATCAAGAGGGCGAATGCAAAGATTATCTAATGCAGTTAGCATCAAGTTACCCAAATTATGTCCATTAAGTTCACCATTTCCACGGAATCGGTATTCAAAGATCATCGAACCAATAGACGGCTCGGTAATTAATTGATTGATACAATTACGCATATCTCCCCATGCTATACCACCTTGGCAGGCACGAATACGACCAGTAGAGCCCCCGTTATCTGTCGTAGTGACGATGCCTGTGACTTGTGAGCCATAATCAGATAATGATGATAAGACACGACCAAGACCGTGACCACCACCAATGGCAACAATACGTGTTATTGCTGTACTCTTTGTAGACATAATGTTCGTTCTAATTATTATATTATAAGTATATTTTAACAAAGGATATGCGTTAGTGCATTTGTTGGTTAATGTAGATGTCGAGATGGATCATATTATTTGAAAATTAACGGTTATTTAAAGATTAATGGTGGGTTTGGATCATGCTCATGAGGTAATCACAAGCATAAAGACAATCTGGACGGTTAAGTAAGGTCTGTTTTTCTTGTGTCGGTACTGGTAGGATTTCAAGCCAACGTTGACACAACCAACTTAGATTATGAAATTCTTGCTGATGATGTAATTTATGTAAATCAGGATGTTTATTAAACACTAGCTGTAACCGTGTTGATAATAATTGTTGTTCAGTCGTGAGTTCGCGTTGGGGCCAGCGCGGTAATTGCTGACAGTTTCCCCATATAATATCACTTTCACTTTGCTCTATTTTTGCGATTTTAAACGGATCTTCGCCATAGATATTTAATTTAATCAGTTGGTTGTTAGGTTCGTGGTTAAAATCTTCAACTATGACTCGTGTACCTATATGGCATAAGCGTTGTTGTGATTTTTTATCACTAAACATACAAATACCGATGCCTGTTTTTGATGACAAGATAATCTTTAGTATTGTTGCATGGGTAATTGTCGATAAATAAAGCTGCATCCGTCCTGTCGGCAGGATGTGACGCTTTTGAAATAATAGCGGTATATATAGCGTTGCCATGATTACACCATTAATGAGATGTCTTCTTTTGTAGGCAAGCAAGTCTGGTGCCGAAGTTGTAAAAACAACTACTAATTATCTAAGTTATTGATTTTTTGTGTAAAGGTTTTCTGGTGACTATTTTTAAATACCGCTCACTATAATTTGGTTTTATTGATAAGCAAAATAAAAACCATTGTGCCTGCGGTGGTTTATTTTGTTTGATCAATCCACGATTGGACACTGTCTGTCGGTAATAGCTCTAAATGGCCAAGTTCATCAAAATACCATCCTTTTATTAATCCTTTATTGCGCATTTCAATAAAATGACCTAATACTTGCTGAGCGGCTGCATGAGCAGAATCTGAATCAAGGTTTTCTTCTCGTTGCAGATAAAGTGCAATATCATCCAGCGTTGCTGATTCCATTATATTGAACATAAATCCTCCACTATTGACATGATTTTATCGTTAAATACCTAACTAGTATTGTCGTGTTTCTGCTCGAAAGGTAGAATGTCAGCCTGTTTTTTTCAGTTATTTGTCAATTTTCGAAAAACTCTGATACTTTTAAATAAGACATGCCGTTGTGTGACATTAATAGTTAATCAACGACTGATGTGCACAACTGCCATAACTCCGAGCTTTTTTCACTAAGTTGCTACGTGCTGTTTGATTAATCCATCTGGAAGTAATCAATAGTCAATAAGTGATTAACGCCAGTGACATAATGTCACCAGGGTTGGTTTAGAAATGAACTGGCCTCCCGCATTTGGAAAGGTGTTCCGTGGCTAAACAATTAGAAGATAGTTTTCATCGTAAGTTTTATTATTTACGGCTCTCTGTTACAGATGTATGTAACTTCAAATGTACCTATTGCTTGCCAGATGGCTACCAGCCTACGGATCAGAAGAAACCTTCTTTTTTAGCATTGGATGAAATCCAGCGAGTGACGGCGGCTTTCGCTGATTGTGGTACCACTAAAGTGCGTATCACAGGTGGTGAGCCAAGTTTACGCCGTGATTTTACCGATATTATTCGGACTGTTGCCAAACAACCCGGTATTACAAAGGTGGCAACCACCACTAACGGCTATCGTATGGCAAAGCATGTTCATGAATGGCGCAAAGCGGGATTAACCCATATCAACGTCAGTGTTGATAGCTTAGATCCTAAGATGTTCTACCAAATTACCGGTGAAAATATGTTTCATCAGGTAATGGATGGTATTGATGCAGCTTTTGATGCTGGTTTTGAACAAGTAAAGATTAATACAGTCTTACTTAAAGATCTTAATTCTCAAGAGTTACCAAAGTTTTTAGAATGGATCAAAATTCGCCCAATCCAATTACGTTTTATCGAGTTAATGCAAACCGGTGAAATGGACAGCCTTTTTAGTAAACATCATGTTTCAGGTGTGAGTATTCGTAACCATCTCATTGCTAATGGTTGGTTATTGAAAGTAAAAGACAATAATGATGGCCCAGCACAAGTTTTCTATCATCCTGATTATATTGGTGAAATCGGACTTATTATGCCGTATGAAAAGAGTTTTTGTGAAAGCTGTAATCGTCTTCGTATCTCAGCTAAAGGTAAATTACACCTGTGTCTCTTTGGTGACGATGGTGTGGAATTACGCGATTTGTTGGCTGATGATAGCCAGCAACCACAACTTATTAAGCGAATTCAAGCCAGTTTAAACACAAAAGCGGTAAGCCACTTTCTTGATGAAGGGAAAACAGGCATGACGCCAAACTTGGCATCAATTGGCGGCTAGATGGTACGAATAATGATAATAAATAAGCAATCGATATAAGATGTTCGATTGAATTTAACTTATTGCTTTTATTGGGAATATAGAATGAATCAGTTTACCCATATTAATGCTTCAGGCGAAGCTAACATGGTTGATGTTTCGGCAAAAGCTGAAACAGTACGAGAAGCGCGCGCAGAAGCTTTTGTTCATATGGCACCTGAAACCTTAGCATTGATAGTTTCAGGTCAGCATCATAAAGGTGATGTGTTTGCGACAGCGCGTATTGCAGGCATTCAAGCGGCAAAGAAAACGTGGGATTTAATTCCATTATGTCACCCGTTATTACTGACGAAAGTTGAAGTCCAGTTGCAAGCGATACCGGCTGAAAATAAAGTTCGCATTGAATCTTGCTGTAAGCTTGCAGGTAAAACGGGTGTCGAAATGGAAGCATTAACGGCAGCATCTGTTGCTGCGTTAACCATTTATGATATGTGTAAAGCGGTTCAAAAAGACATGGTTATTAGTCAAGTACGGTTACTTGAAAAAACGGGCGGTAAATCTGGTCACTTTAAGGCAGAAGCATGATTAATGTATTGTTTTTCGCTCAAATTAAAGAGTTAGTGGGTGTTGATAAGATTGAAGTTGCTGCAGAATTTGCAACAGCAGATGATTTACGTCAAGCCTTGTTAAGCCGTGGTGACAAATGGCAGTTAGCATTAGAATCAGGCAAATTATTGGTTGCAGTTAATCAAACAATTTGTCACTTAGATACTGCGATAAAAGATGGTGATGAAGTCGCTTTCTTTCCACCCGTTACTGGGGGTTGAGATGATTTTAGTCCAACATGAAGATTTTTCAGTTGCAGATGAATATGCCAAGCTTGCTGACGGTAATGAAGCGGGCGCTGTGGTAACATTTATTGGTAAAGTGCGTGATTTTAACCAAGGTGATGTAGTAACGGGTTTGTCGTTAGAGCATTATCCAGGCATGACAGAAAAAGCCTTGCAAGAAATTATTGTTCAGGCACGTAGCCGGTGGCCATTATTACAAACACGAGTGATCCATCGTGTTGGTGATCTTGAGTTAGGTGATCAAATTGTATTTGTTGGTGTAACAAGTGCTCACCGTGGTGCTGCATTTGAAGCCTGTGAATTCATTATGGATTATTTGAAAACCCGCGCGCCGTTTTGGAAAAAAGAACAAACACCATCGGAAAGTAGGTGGGTAGATGCGCGAGAAACTGACAATTCTGCCGCTGATAGATGGTCAGAATAAGATTTTGATTGATATAGAAAAGGAGCTAATTTTAGCTCCTTTTTTTATAGGTAGATATTAACGAAAAAGATTATTTTTTATTTTTATTCTTATCTCGATTTGCCGCGGTAGTTGGAACGTAACTCGTGCGAAAACGGGATGGACTTGGTCGTGAAATGCAGGCTGTAGGTCTCATGATTTTACTCTTATTCTCACCGTATGAAATGACAGAGGTATTACTAAGAAATTGACGTTGGTACAGGATATCTTTCTTAGTGGCTAAATAGTAGCGGGCTTATTGGCTAAATTATAGGATCCTTACCAGCTTATGATGTTGTTTGCTAAAATAATCTATCTGTTATCTTTTTAAGATCCTTTTGTTATAAATAAGCAACAATAAGGTAAATTAGCCAGTGAAGTTGCTATTTATGTGCCATATTTAAAAGGTGAAGATTAAGCGTAAGAGTTTTTGGCTGGTATAAGACCAAGCAGTGAAGAGGCAGTAACGGTCTACTAGCATCATTTAACAGCGGAGAGGTTAATAATGCATAAACGTATACCTTGTAAAAGAATCAAGCAGATGATGGCTGATATTGGCATGGATGATAATAACCACGATAACGAAGAGCCGTTATTACTCGAACAAAAAGAACAAGCCGTGAGTCAAGACAAGCAGCTGATTGAACTAGACAGTCAAAATAAGTAAATATTATGCGGTATTATTATAGAAAGGCATTACTTAGGTAGTGCCTTTTTTTATGTTTCTTTTTGTCTTTAGTTTGTAATGCTAGTGTTTGTTTTATGCTCGGTAATGCTGGGTTTCAGTGGTTTTTTATTCTGATTCTGAATTGATGTACAAATTATAACCTTAAAAAAGGCCAAATGAGCCATTTTTACTAATATTAATAGCTTTAACCTTAATGATTATAGGTGTAATAAACTATAAATGTGAGATTGATCTAGTTAATGTTGGTGGTTGTTAACCAAATGTGTAGTATGAAATGTGTTTTATTTGTCTGTTTGTGGCAAATTAATATAACTCCTGTTAATGTTTTAGACAATTCTTCGGTTTGATAGTTGTTCTCTAGGATTGAGAATAACTATTTTGTCATTAATTAATATGGCCTACTGAAAATGTCATGGACGTTATAAATTGATGTATTGGAGTTAATACATGTATAAGAATAAAATTACCCAAGCTTTGTTACTTGGCGCTGGTCTCGTTGTTGCCCTTCCTTCTTTTTCAATCTTTGCAGCACAAGTTCCCGCTGAAGTTAAATTAGCTGACACACAAGAGTTAGTCCGTGCAAATGGCACTGAACCTGAATCTCTTGATCCTCAAAAAGTATCAGGCGTGCCTGAATCTAACGTTATTCGCGATTTACTTGAAGGCTTAATCAATCAAGATGCCGATGGTAATCTGGTTGCTGGCGTCGCAAAATCATGGCAGACAACGGATAACAAAACCTGGATTTTCAATCTACGCGACGATGCTAAATGGTCAAATGGTGATCCCGTAACCGCTGACGATTTTGTTTATACATGGCGTCGTCTTGCTGATCCTAAAACCGCATCACCTTACGCGTCATACCTTGATATGACTACGATGGCTAATGCTTCTGATATTATTGCAGGTAAAAAATCACCTGCAACATTAGGTGTTGAAGCTGTTGATGCTCACACATTAAAAGTAACATTAGACAAGCCATTATCTTATTTTGCATCAATGCTTGTGCACACATCAATGAAGCCTATTAATAAAAAGGTGGTTGAAAAGTTTGGTGATCAATGGACGAAAGTGGGCAACTACGTTTCAAATGGTGCTTATCAATTGGATCAATGGGTTGTTAATGAGCGTATTGTCTTAACCCGTAATAATAATTATTGGAATAATAAAGAGACGGTTATTAACCAAGTTACATTTTTACCAATTGAAAACCAAGTTGCAGCAATGAACCGTTTCCTTGCGGGTGAAGTGGATATGACTTACGAAATGCCAAATGAGCATTTTAAACGCCTTACAAAAGAGCACCCACAAGATGTAAAAGTAACGCCTTACTTATGTTCTTACTACTATGAATTTAATACTGCACGTAAGCCATTTGATAATGGAGATGTACGTAAAGCTTTATCGTACGCCATTGACCGTGATGTATTGGCTAAATTTATCGTTGGTAAAGGCGAAACGCCTGCGTATAACTTTACCCCATTAGCGACTAATGGCCTTGATGTTGATATGCCGGATTACGCTAAATTAAACCAAAAGCAACGTTTAGAAAAAGCCAAAGCATTATTAGCTGCAGCCGGTTATAACCAGAAGAACCCACTGAAATTTAAAGTGTTATATAACACATCAGAGAACCATAAAAAAATTGCAGTTGCGATTGCATCAATGTGGAAAAAAGGACTGGGTGTTGAAGCACAACTTGAAAATCAAGAATGGAAAAGTTATTTAGACAGTAAACGTCAAGGTAACTTCGATGTTTCTCGTGCTGGTTGGTGTGGCGATTATAATGAAGCTTCTACTTTCTTAGCAATTATGCGCACTGGTCACTCACAAAACTACCCTAAATATGCCAGTGTTGATTATGACAAAGCGATTGATGATGCAATCCTTGCTCCAACAGCAGCTGAGCGTGCAGTAGATTATAAACGTGCAGAAGCAAGTTTAGCGCAAGATATGCCAATTATGCCTATTTATCACTATGTTAATGCTCGTCTAGTGAATCCACAATTAGGCGGTTATCCAATGAATAATGCAGAAGATAATATCTATTCTAAAGATCTGTATTTCATCGCTAAATAATTTTGTCATTCATAATAATTAGCTGCCTTTAATGATGAAGGCAGCCCTCGCTTGCATAACTAATACGGTAGCTTTATATGATTAAATTCATTGCTAAAAGGATTTTTGAAGCGATACCGACACTGTTGGTATTGATCACTATTTCATTTTTTTTAATGCGCTTCGCTCCCGGTAACCCTTTTACTTCAGATCGTCCTTTACCGCCGGAAGTTCTCGCTAATATTGAAGCAAAATATGGTCTAGATAAACCTGTATTTGAACAATATACCACTTACTTAGGTAATATTGTTCAGGGGGATTTAGGGCCTTCATTTAAATATAAAGATTTTACAGTTAACGAATTAGTGTCTAAAGCGTTACCCGTATCGGCAAAAATAGGTTTTTTTGCTTTTATTTTTGCGTTGGTTATGGGGGTATTCGTTGGCACTCTTGCAGCGTTAAAACAAAATACCTGGCTCGATTACACCATTATGTCGACCGCGATGGCGGGGGTGGTGATGCCTTCCTTTATTCTCGCCCCAGTATTGATTTATATCTTTGCTATTAATTTGCAGTGGTTACCCGCTGGTGGTTGGCAGGATGGATCGTTCAAGTTTGTTATTCTGCCAATGTTAGGCATGGCACTATTGTATGTGGCGACATTCGCACGTATTACGCGTGGCAGCATGATTGAAACGCTAAACAGTAACTTTATTCGTACAGCACGAGCGAAGGGATTGAGCTATCACCACATCATTTTAAAGCATGCATTACGTCCAGCATTATTACCTGTCGTGTCATACATGGGACCTGCTTTCGTCGGTATTATTACTGGCTCGGTGGTGATTGAAACGATTTTTGGTTTACCGGGTATAGGTAAACTGTTTGTCAATGCAGCCTTTAATCGTGATTATTCATTAGTGCTTGGTATTACGATTTTAATTGGTTCGTTAACGATTATCTTCAATGCTATTGTCGATATTGTGTTAGCGACAATCGATCCTAAAATTCGTTATTAAGAGGCTGATAATTATGATTTTAACAAAAAAAGATAATATTGAAGCGCTTGAAAATTTTTCAGAAAATCTTGAAATAGAAGGCCGTAGTTTATGGCAAGACGCGCGTTCACGGTTTTTGCGTAACAAAGCAGCAATGGTTTCATTAGTGATTTTAGGCTTGATTACACTAGCGGTAATTTTTGGCCCGATGGTGAGTCAATATGCGTTTGATGATACCGATTGGTATGCGTTACATGCTGCACCATCATTAGGGGTAGAAGGGCACTTTTTTGGCACTGATAGTTTAGGACGTGATCTTTATACTCGAACATTAGTTGGTGGTCGTATTTCACTAATGGTGGGGTTATTAGGCGCTTTAGTTGCGGTCGTTATTGGCACACTTTATGGCGCTGCATCGGGCTTTATTGGTGGTAAAACAGACCGAGTGATGATGCGTATCTTAGAGATACTGTACTCCATTCCATTTATGTTTTTTGTGATTGTATTAGTGACCTTTTTTGGTCGTAATATTATGCTGATCTTTATCGCTATCGGCGCTATTTCTTGGCTTGATATGGCGCGAATTGTGCGTGGTCAAACTTTATCGTTACGAGGTAAAGAGTTCATTGAAGCAGCCCATGTGTGTGGCGTTAGTCGTTGGCGAATTATTACTCGCCATATCGTACCGAATGTTTTAGGTATTGTAGCTGTGTATTCAACATTACTTGTGCCAGCAATGATTCTAACTGAGTCGTTTTTAAGTTTCCTTGGGTTAGGCGTACAAGAGCCGATGACGAGCTGGGGAGCATTATTGCATGAAGGTTCACAAACGATGGAAGTGGCTATTTGGCAGTTATTATTTCCTGCTGGGTTTATGGTGATTACATTATTTTGTTTTAACTATGTCGGTGATGGTTTACGTGACGCGTTAGATCCTAAAGATAGATAAAAATAAGCAGCGACCTATTTTATTAATCATAGTAGCGGTGATCGGACCGTACAGTAACGTTAATAAAGTAGGTATCGCCAATATCATTCACTTGATAATAAATAATAACCGAAGCGAATGTACGGTGCTTATTGTTGATAACAAGGAAGTAGTATGAGTTTGTTAGAAATTAAAGATTTACGAGTAGAATTTACCACGCCAGATGGCAATGTTACTGCGGTAAATGATCTTAATTTTTCATTAGAGCAAGGTCAAACCTTAGGTATTGTTGGTGAATCGGGCTCAGGTAAGAGTCAAACCGTGTTTGCTATTATGGGCTTATTAGCCAAGAACGGTATTATTAGTGGTAGCGCCAAATTTGAAGGGCGTGAGATTTTAAATCTATCAGAAAAAGAACTAAACCGTATTCGTGCTGAACAAATTGCGATGATTTTTCAAGATCCAATGACGTCATTAAATCCTTATATGAAAGTCAGTGAGCAGTTAATGGAAGTACTGATGCTGCATAAAGGCATGAGCCGATCTCAAGCTTTTGAAGAATCGGTAAGAATGTTGGATGCGGTTAAAATTCCAGAAGCACGTCAGCGTATTACTATGTATCCCCATGAGTTTTCTGGTGGTATGCGTCAACGGGTTATGATTGCAATGGCGTTATTATGTCGTCCTAAGTTGTTGATTGCTGATGAACCGACAACAGCACTTGATGTAACCGTTCAAGCTCAGATTATGACATTATTAAATGATCTTAAATCTGATTTTGATACCTCGATCATTATGATCACCCATGATCTTGGTGTGGTTGCTGGCAGCTGTGACAAAGTGTTAGTGATGTATGCTGGACGGACGATGGAATATGGTGATATTAATGATATTTTTTATCGCCCAAGCCATCCTTATACCGAAGGCTTATTACGTGCGATTCCTCGTTTAGATACCGAAGGTGATGATTTACCAACGATTCCGGGGAATCCACCTAACTTATTATCTTTGCCTGTTGGCTGTCCGTATCAAGAGCGTTGCCATCGTGTATTACCGCGTTGTAAGCAAGAATCACCAATATTAATGCCATTTGCACAAGACAGATTACGCGCTTGTTTTGCTGATATGGGAGCATAGTAATGACGACGGAAAAGAAAGTATTATTGGATATTACCAATCTAAAAGTTCATTTTAATATCGCGTCTAAATCAGCATGGCCTTGGAGCCAACCAACCAAATTAAAAGCCGTTGATGGTATTAATGTCAGTGTTTATGAAGGTGAAACGTTAGGCGTTGTTGGTGAATCGGGTTGTGGTAAATCAACATTTGCGCGAGCAATCATTGGATTGGTTGAAGCGACAGAAGGCCAAGTAGTATGGCTAGGACAAGATCTAACCAAGCTAAATCACCGCGATTTACGTGAAAAACGTAAACAGATTCAAATGATTTTCCAAGATCCATTAGCATCACTAAATCCACGTATGACGGTTGGTGAAATTATTGCCGAGCCATTAAAAGCATTTTATAGCCAATTAAGTGCTGATGAAGTAAAGCAACAAGTGCAAGCAATGATGACCAAGGTGGGGTTATTACCTAATGTTATCAACCGTTACCCACATGAGTTTTCTGGTGGGCAATGCCAACGAATTGGTATTGCACGAGCACTAATCTTAAAACCCAAGATGATTATTTGTGATGAACCTGTTTCAGCACTTGATGTATCAATTCAAGCGCAGGTAGTGAACTTGCTTAAATCATTACAAAAAGAGATGGGATTAAGTTTAATCTTCATTGCTCATGATTTATCGGTCGTAAAACATATTTCTGATAGAGTACTTGTGATGTATTTAGGCCATGCGGTTGAAATGGGGGACAGTAAAGCTTTATTTGCTAATCCTCAGCACCCGTATACCAAAGCATTAATGTCAGCAGTCCCGGTTCCTGATCCTGAATTAGAACGTAATAAGCAGATTGAGCTATTAGAGGGGGATTTACCATCACCAATGAATCCACCATCGGGATGTGTGTTTCGTACTCGTTGTCCTAAAGCTGTTGCTCTCTGCGCCCAAGAAAAACCTGTGTTAGTAGGTACACATCAACATGAAGTTTCGTGCCTACAAATTTAAGGGTAAAAATATGAGTAACAATCCAATTATTTACGGAGTGTTACCCTTGTTTCGGAAAAGAGGGCGGAGAGTTAACAGAAGTGCAATATGATGGTGAGCCAATACTGAGCATGTAATATCAATTATTTCATCGTGTTGCAGTACATTGGTGTTGATATGAATACTGAGTAGTGAGGCAGTGTTTTGCTATATACTTCGTAATCACAAGTTACATGTTTTGCTGCGTTAATAAAAAAGGACATTATTTAATAATGTCCTTATTTTATTAATTATAATATAACAGAGTGAGTTATAGCTTATCTGTTAATTTAACTGCGTCACCAATGTAGTTAGCAGGAGTTAACATTTTAAGGCGTGCTTTTTCATGTTCAGGTAATTCTAAACCATCAATGAATGTACGCATACCTTCGCCATCAACACGCTTACCACGAGTTAACTCTTTTAGCTTCTCATAAGGTTTTTCGATGCCGTAACGACGCATAACTGTTTGAACTGGCTCTGCAAGTACTTCCCAGTTACGGTCTAACTCAGCAGCAAGAGCTTCTTGGTTAAGTTCAAGTTTGCTAATACCTTTAAGTGTTGATGTGTATGCAATGATTGCATAGCCACAACCGACACCTAGGTTACGTAAAACCGTTGAGTCTGTTAGGTCACGCTGCCAGCGAGAAACAGGTAGTTTCTGTGCTAAGTGACCAAAGATAGCATTCGCTAGGCCAAGGTTACCCTCTGAGTTTTCAAAATCGATTGGGTTAACTTTGTGTGGCATGGTAGAAGAACCAATTTCGCCAGCAATGGTTTTTTGCTTAAAGTGACCTAAAGCAATATAACCCCAAATGTCACGATCGAAATCAAGTAAAATAGTATTGAAGCGAGCAAACGCATCAAATAATTCTGCAATGTAATCATGCGGTTCGATTTGTGTGGTGTAAGGGTTGAATGTAATCCCTAGCGCAGTAACAAACTCTTCGCTGTATTGGTGCCAATCAATATCAGGGTAAGCAGATAGATGAGCATTGTAGTTACCTACTGCACCATTGATCTTACCTAGAATTTCAACGTTTTCGATTTGCTTATATTGACGCTCCATGCGGTACGCCACGTTTGCCATTTCTTTACCCATTGTTGATGGAGAAGCTGGCTGGCCGTGAGTACGGGTAAGCATTGGAACATCACGGAATTGATTCGCAAGCGCTTTAATCGCATCAATAACGTTACGCACTTCTGGTAGCATGACTTTTTCACGAGCTTCAGTCAGCATCAGCGCATGAGAAAGGTTATTGATATCTTCTGAAGTACATGCAAAGTGGATGAATTCATTAACCGCATGGAGCTCAGGTAATTCAGCTACTTTTTCTTTTAGAAAGTATTCAACCGCTTTTACATCGTGGTTTGTTGTACGCTCAATCGTTTTAATACGTAGCGCATCTTGTTCACTAAACTCAGCTGCAATACGATCTAAGAATGCATTTGCTTCAGCGCTGAATGCAGGAACTTCCACGATAGCATCAGTAGCGGCTAATTTTTGTAACCAACGGATCTCAACGATAGTACGGTATTTTAGTAAACCGAACTCACTAAAAATACTGCGTAATACGCTTGTTTTGCTTCCGTAGCGGCCGTCTACTGGGGAAACAGCTGTCAGTGCTGACAGTTCCATGTTGATCTCTCCTGCTGTATGAGGGTTAAAACAAAATTAATATTCAGCCTGATTTGTCAGGCTGAATTGAAGTTAGCAATGCGTTAACTTAGTTTCGAGCGAGCAAAATTTTTGCTTGTTCTAGCATTTGCTTACGACCAAATAATAAATGACGGCGTTTACCACCGACTTGGCTCCAAAGTACAGCACTACGAACAGCAGCAAGTAATAATGCTCGAACGCGGTGTTGAACGTGAGGCAATTGTAATTGTGTAGGCGTGCCAGACACTTGAATACGAGGTCCTAATGGACTGATAATATCCAAATAAATACTGGCAATATTACTCAGCATTTGTTCATCAAGTAGTTCAAAATGGACCGTTTGACGCTTTAATGTGTCAACACGATCACTTAATTGTGCCATGCTGTCACGACGAGCTGATAATTTACGTTCCAGCGCCATAACTCCCACAAGATAGCGGGTTATTTCACTACCTGATGATGAACCATCAATATCGCGCACCATAGATTCTAAGCCGATGCGTAGATCAGCTTCACTGCCGTAGACACCAATGGTATTGGCTGGATCCGTTGCCATAATGCTATTGAGCATCGTGCTTAATGCTGCTGAGTCACAATTGCCATTACGGGCAACGTCTTGAACTAATTTGACTGCTTGGCACATGCCTGCAAACGCAATCGTTCGATCATAAATAGAGTAAGCCACGCGCAAAAACTCCTTTAAATTCGCTCTTCAATAATGCCGCCACCAAGACAGATTTCACCGCTATAGAACACAGCTGATTGTCCAGGTGTTACTGCAATTTGAGGCTCATCAAAAATCACTTTAATAGTTTCATCATCCATTGGAATGATAGTACAAGGAAGATCTTGCTGACGGTAACGGGTTTTTACCGTACATGCCATTGTCTCGCGAATAGGTTGACGATCAACCCAATGCAACTGAGAGGCAATCAAACCGTTTGATTTTAAACGAGGATGATCTTTGCCTTGACCCACAATAAGCACATTACGCTCTAGATCTTTATCAACGACATACCATGCATCTTCAAGGCCATTACCGCCTTTTTGACCACCAATATGTAAGCCTTTACGTTGACCTAATGTGTGGTACATCAAGCCTTGATGTTCACCGATAACAAGGCCTGTATCTGCAACTTCAATTTTGCCCGGTTGAGCGGGTAGGTATTTACCTAAAAACTCAGTAAATTTACGCTCACCAATAAAACAAATGCCAGTTGAATCTTTTTTCTTTGCTGTGATCAAGCCTTGCTCTTCGGCAATACGACGTACTTCCGGTTTTTCAAGCTCACCAACAGGGAATAAACTGCGTGCGATTTGCTCATAACCTAATGTGTATAGGAAGTAGCTTTGATCTTTGTTGTTATCGACACCGCGCAACATTTGAGGTTTTTCACCTTCAACGGTTGGGAAACTACGACGGGTATAGTGACCCATTGCAATATAGTCGGCTGCCAGCACTTCATCTGCAAATTCGAGGAAGGCTTTAAATTTGATTTCTTTGTTGCACAGAATATCTGGGTTTGGCGTACGGCCTGCTTTGTATTCAGCAAGGAAGTATTCAAACACGTTATCCCAGTATTCAGCTGCAAAGTTAATGGTATGCAGCGTAATACCAAGTTTGTCACATACCGCTTGTGCATCAGCGAGATCTTCTGCAGCGGAGCAATATTCGTCGTTATCGTCTTCTTCCCAGTTTTTCATAAACAGGCCTTCAACTTGATAACCTTGTTGAAGGAGCAGGTAAGCGGATACCGATGAATCTACGCCGCCGGACATGCCGACAATGACTTTCTTTTGGCTGTTATCAGACATATTTCTCTACTGTCGCTAATTTAGTGTTAAGGGCGTAATTCTAACAGAAACCCCGCGCCTGAAACAGATCGAGAGCAGAATCACACTTCAATAAATAGTGATTAATGATGATAACGGAATAAATAAAACTCAAGACAATAGAAAAAAACATTTAAAAACGGAGGTATAGATTAAAAAAAGTCATTATTTTTTATTATTATTGTCTTGATAAAATCAAATAGCAAACGTTTGCTATTTGTCGCAATCATAGTGGATGTAATCGAAAATGTGTAGTTTTTTGTTGATGAAAATAGTTTTCAGGTATTGAAGGGAATAATGCGCTCCAATGTCAGACATAGAGCGCGAATAGTATGAACAGAAAACTACGCTAGATTTGGACTTGGAAGCGTAATTTCTTTCCATTCCCCCGGCGCTAAATCTGCCACTGTCCATTGCGCCATTTGATAACGAATTAAACGTAATGTTGGAAAACCGATATGTGCTGTCATACGACGCACTTGGCGATTACGACCTTCACGTAGCGTAATAGCAAGCCATGTTGTTGGAATATTTTTACGTTCACGAATAGGAGGGGTACGATCCCATATTTGTGGTGATTCGATTATTTCAACGCCAGCGGGTAGTGTTGGGCCATCTTTTAATGTCACGCCATCACGTAATTGCTGTAAATCTTCAGCTGCTGGTACTCCTTCAACTTGTACCCAATAAACTTTGGCTTGTTTTGATTGTGGTTGGGTTAATCGTGCTTGCAAAATACCGTCATTGGTTAGTACTAATAACCCTTCACTGTCTTTATCCAATCGACCTGCTGGGTAAACATCTTTTACTGGAATGAAATCCGCTAAAGTACTGTCATCTGGTTCACCTGAGAACTGAGTCAAAGTGTTATAAGGTTTGTTAAATAAAATGACTTTTTGTGGGCCACGAGGACGCTTGGGTTTATTTATTTTTCTTGACGCTCGACGCTCATTATTGGCACGAAGAGGTTGACGATTTGTAGTGTTTGGCTTCATAAATACGCGTTGTTGTAAGAGTTGATGAGTTGGACAGGCTTATTATACGTGAAAAATTACACAATTGACGTATTGATAAAATTTAAAGTATGATTTGCTCGCTTCTTACAAAATGATAACAAATGGATGCTAGGAGATTTAAAATGGATAGTAAAGTAATTATACCGACAGCTGGTCAGAAAATCACAGTAGATGCTGAAGGTAAATTGGTTGTTCCTAATACCCCGATTATTCCGTACATTGAAGGTGACGGTATCGGGATCGATGTAAGTCCAGCAATGATTAAAGTTGTTGATGCCGCAGTTAAAAAAGCGTACGCCGGCGATCGAAAAATTGAGTGGATGGAAATCTACACCGGTGAGAAATCAACCCAAGTTTACGGTGATGACGCATGGCTTCCACAAGAAACTCTTGATTTTATTCGTGAATACAAAGTTGCTATTAAAGGTCCACTAACAACCCCTGTTGGTGGCGGTATTCGTTCTCTTAACGTCGCATTACGTCAAGAACTTGATCTCTATATTTGTGTTCGACCTGTTCGCTATTTTGATGGTGTTCCAAGTCCTGTTAAACGTCCTCAATTAACTGATATGGTTATTTACCGCGAAAATTCAGAAGATATTTATGCGGGTGTTGAATACCAAGCGGGCACACCGGAAGCTGATAAAGTCATTCAATTCTTACAGCAAGAAATGGGTGCAACAAAAATTCGTTTCCCACAACAATGTGGTATCGGTATTAAACCGGTATCAGAAGCGGGAACTAAACGTCTAGTACGTGCAGCAATTCAATATACCATTGATAATGATCGTGATTCGTTAACCTTAGTGCATAAAGGTAACATCATGAAATTTACCGAAGGCGCATTTAAAGATTGGGGCTATGATGTCGCTCTACAAGAATTTGGTGCAGAATTACTAGATGGCGGTCCTTGGATGACATTAAAAAATCCAAAGACGGGCAAAGAGATTGTTATTAAAGATTGTATTGCCGATGCTTTCTTACAACAGATTTTACTGCGCCCTGAAGAGTACGATGTTATTGCCACTATGAACTTAAATGGTGATTACATTTCGGATGCTTTAGCTGCTCAAGTGGGCGGTATTGGTATTGCTCCAGGTGCTAACATTGGTGATGGTGTGGCTTTATTTGAAGCAACGCACGGCACGGCACCTAAATATGCGGGCCAAGATAAAGTTAACCCTGGTTCATTGATTCTTTCTGCTGAAATGATGTTACGTCATATGGGTTGGACAGAAGCGGCTGATTTGATTATTAGTTCAATGGAAGCGGCGATCAGTAATAAGACCGTAACCTATGATTTTGAACGTCTAATGGATGGCGCTAACTTACGTAAATGTTCAGAATTTGCTGATGATATGATTGAGCAAATGTAACCATTACCGCAGTTTAAAACACATAAGGCTCAGCATTGGCTGGGCTTTTTTATAACGGTAATATTATGCTATTGATGAGATGTATAGAGTATTATGCCAATAGGCTGTCGACAATGTGATTACATGTATCATACTCTCGTGCGCTAACTCTCAAACAGAGAGTAAGAGACGTTTATCAGTATTGGAAGTTAACTAATATTAGCATAGGATAGAAATGAAACACCGTTAATGTGTCTGTTTTGTTAAATATTATGTGGTTTTGTTCTTGTTTTTAATACTAGAATCAATGCTGTATTTTCATGCGTGTTTTATTCAATATAAATAAGGAGTAAAAAACGGTAACTTTACGTAATTGTTCGATTTTTCAGCATAAAAACATATACAAAAGATTAATAGCAACAGATGACTGTCGAAGTCGAAGTGTTATTGGTATATTGTATCAGCGGTTAAAGTTTTGGTTTCGAGTTAACAAATAAAAGGTGAGATAACTCACCTCTTAATGTGCAATTAATACGACATCTGCTTATTTGGCTTCATCGCCTTGTGCGGGAGTAATAGCACTGGCATGGTAACCTTTAGGGCCTGTTTGAACTTCGTAGTTTACTTGCTGACCAGCCTTGAGTGTTCGGTAACCATCCATCTGAATTGTTGAATAGTGAGCAAAAATATCATCCTCACCTTCTTCTGGGCAGATGAAACCAAATCCTTTGGCGTTATTGAACCATTTCACTGTACCTGTTGCCATGCTATACATCCTTTTTGCATTCAAGTTCCGTTTGACATTAGTTGCTCATCGAGTAATGTCTGATTGCATACTAATGCGAGTTTGATGCAGATTATATCTACTATAATTTACAATGTAGTAAAATTAACTAGTCAGTCAAGTGTTGTTTGTAACATTTAGATAAAATCTTTTATTAACTTGGCTATAGCCAGCTCTCGAATTAATGAACTAAGATAAAACTATGAGTAAGTTATATGAATGGATGAATCCTGAATCTGATGTATTAGATAAAGAAGAAATCCAAGTTAAGCCGCCATCGATGTATAAAGTAGTACTAAATAATGATGACTATACACCGATGGATTTTGTGATTGATGTGTTACAAACATTTTTTTCCATGGATCTGGAGAAAGCTTCTCAGTTGATGCTTGCGGTGCATTATGAAGGTAAAGCCATTTGTGGCACTTTCACAGCCGAAGTAGCAGAAACTAAAGTTGCGCAAGTAATGATGTACGCGCGGGAAAATGAACACCCGTTATTGTGTACGATGGAAAAAGCATAATCTTTTTCCGGCACGCCATATTGAGTGGTTTTTAGGGGGAGGTGCCTTATGCTAAATAAAGAACTTGAAGCAAGCTTAAACGGTGCATTTGCACGAGCAAGGGAAAAGCGTCATGAGTTTATGACGGTAGAACATTTATTGATGGCACTGTTAGATAATGTCGCCACACAAGAGGCGTTATTAGCGTGTCGTGCTGATCTTGACCTGTTACGTAAAGAGCTAGATTCTTTTATTGAACAAACAACACCCTTAATTCCAGTGGATGACGAGAGCCGAGAAACCCAGCCCACATTGAGTTTTCAACGAGTGTTACAACGTGCAGTGTTCCATGTTCAATCTTCTGGCCGTAATGAAGTGACTGGTGCGAATGTATTGGTTGCGATTTTTAGTGAGCAAGAATCACATGCAGCATACTTGCTTAAAAAAAGTGATATTAGTCGTCTTGATGTGGTGAATTTTATTTCTCATGGCACTGTGAAAGGCAGTGATAATGATGATGTAAATCCGTCAGAGATAGGCAATAACGAAGAACAACGTACCGAACAAGCAAGCTCAGAAGATAAACTTGAGAATTTTGCCACAAACCTCAATCAACTTGCCAAATCGGGTGGTATTGATCCTCTGATTGGCCGAGATAAAGAACTTGAGCGTACTGTACAAGTGCTTTGCCGTCGTCGTAAAAATAATCCGCTATTAGTGGGTGAAGCGGGCGTCGGTAAAACGGCTATTGCTGAAGGCCTTGCATGGCGAATTGTTGAAGGACAAGTGCCTGAAATTATTCAAGACTGTGTAATTTATTCGCTTGATATTGGTTCATTATTAGCGGGTACTAAGTACCGTGGTGATTTTGAGAAGCGTTTTAAAGGCATTTTGAAGCAGCTTGAAAAAGAAGAACATGCGATTTTATTTATTGATGAAATCCATACCATTATTGGCGCGGGTGCAGCATCTGGTGGTCAAGTGGATGCGGCTAATTTACTCAAGCCATTATTAAGTAGTGGTAAGCTTCGTTGCATGGGGTCAACAACCTATCAAGAATACAGCAATATTTTTGAGAAAGAGCGTGCATTGTCGCGTCGTTTCCAAAAAATTGATGTTGTTGAGCCTTCATTAGACGACACCACTAAAATTTTGATGGGCTTGAAATCAAAATATGAAGCGCACCATGAAGTTCGTTTTACCAATAAAGCGATTCGTGCTGCGGTTGAGTTATCTGCAAAATATATTAATGAGCGTCATTTACCCGATAAAGCGATTGATGTGATTGATGAAGCGGGGGCGCGTTGTCGTTTAGCACCAGCCAGCCGCCGTAAAAAAACAGTCAATGTCGGTGATATTGAAGCGATGATCGCTAAAATGGCACGTATTCCTGAGAAGTCAATTTCAAGCAGTGATCGTGATGTACTGCAAAGCCTTGATAAAAGATTGAAAATGTTGGTCTTTGGCCAAGATAGTGCGATTGATGTATTAACAGAAGCGATCAAACTAAGTCGTGCAGGACTCAGTGCTGATAATAAACCGGTTGGTTCATTCTTATTTGCTGGCCCAACAGGTGTTGGTAAAACAGAAGTAACGGTACAGTTAGCGCGTACGATGGGTATTGAGCTATTGCGTTTTGATATGTCTGAGTACATGGAACGTCATACAGTGAGTCGTTTAATTGGTGCACCTCCTGGTTATGTCGGTTATGACCAAGGTGGTTTATTAACTGATGCAGTAATTAAAAATCCTCACTCAGTTGTCTTGCTCGATGAAATTGAAAAAGCACACCCTGATGTGTTTAATTTGCTATTACAAATAATGGATAACGGTACCCTTACTGATAATAATGGTCGTAAGGCTGATTTTCGTAATGTTATTTTTGTGATGACAACTAACGCCGGTGTGACGGAAACAGTACGTAAATCGATTGGTCTTATTCAGCAAGATCATAGCCATGATGCGATGGCAGAGATCAAACGTGTATTTACACCAGAATTTCGTAATCGTCTTGATAATATCATTTGGTTTAACCACTTAGAAAAAGACATTATTGGTCAAGTGGTCGATAAGTTTATTGTCGAACTGCAAGCACAGCTAGATGCGCGTGGTGTCTCAATGGAAGTCTCTGAGCGTGCACGTGAGTGGATGTCAAATAAAGGCTATGACAAGGCTATGGGCGCACGTCCAATGGCGCGTGTGATTCAAGAGAACCTTAAAAAACCACTTGCCAATGAATTGTTGTTTGGTTCATTAGTTAATGGTGGTTCAGTACGCGTTGATTACATTAATGGTGAACTAGATTTCCAATTCAGTAGTGAGATGGAAGCTGCCCACTAATAAAATCTTGTTAGTGTATTTTACATAAGCAAAAACGCCGTAGGTAGTAACAACTATCTGCGGCGTTTTTATGTTATGACTACTTGTGATTATCATCCGCTAAAATAAAACCCAGCAAACAGGCTGGGTTTTATTTGCAGCACTAATCTTTTAGAGAAAGATTAACGTGCGCGGAAGACGATGCGACCTTTAGTTAGGTCGTAAGGCGTCAGTTCCACTGTTACTTTGTCACCAGTAAGGATACGGATGTAGTTTTTACGCATCTTACCAGAGATGTGAGCAGTAACAACGTGACCGTTTTCCAGCTCAACACGGAACATAGTATTTGGTAGTGTATCTAGTACAGTACCAGCCATTTCAATTACGTCTTCTTTTGCCATTGAATCCTCTTAGGCTACCAGCCATTCATCTTGATCGGGCTGGATAATGCCTTGAAACTGTTTGAGTGTAAAGTTTAGGACGTAATTTTACCCTTGCTAGCTGTTTTTGTCAGCTTTTGTTCGCGATTAATCCATTTTTTCTCAGCTAATTAACAAAAGGTGATGTAAATAAGTCATTGTTGCGGTTATTTTGACCGCTTTGATTTTTTTATAATAACTAAGTAATCCATTCACCATTGATTAATTTTTGATGTGGCACAAAACGTATTTTGTAATTCATCTCTCGGCATTGATCGATTTGATAGCCAGGGTAGAGCCACTGACGCTGTGTTTGATTGCAAACTTCAATTTGCAATAGGACACATAATGTCCCTAATGATAATTTATGTTCAGGCTCAAAAAAGCTATATACCGCACTGAGTGAATCAGGAAATACATCGGTAATCGCGACCGCAATTAATTGATTATCTTGATAGAGATGTAAGAACGCAGTGTTCATCCATGGCGCACTAATAAAGTCAAAAAATTGTTCTTTATTGGCTGGAAACATTGAGCCACTAGCATGACGAGCTGTAATATAACGTTCATAGAGTGCAAACCAATCGGGATCTAATTGTTGTTTAAATTCCCATTGTAGCTTTTTGAGTTGGTTTTGTTGCCGCTTTTGGCTCTTAGAGGGGGTGAACTCGGTGCAATTAATCCGCAACGGAGTACAAGCATTACAGCTTTTACACATTGGTTTATAAATAACACTACCGCTACGGCGATAACCAGAGCTAATTAATAGATCATAGCCATTTGGGTTTAGCCACGGTTGATCCATTACAACACCAAGTTGATCACGTTGTTGTGGTAAGTAATTACAGTCACTTTCAGGTGTAAGACCTAGTTGTAAGGATAATTCTTTCATCATCAATTCATTTATAATACTAAAGTTTGAGGGTGATAGCAGGTAGTGGGTAAGGTACTATCTCGTTGTTGATGCAATTGCGTTAGAAAAGCAGGGCGGTTTAATTCACGGGCACCTAAAGAGGCTAGATGGGGATTCATCATTTGGCAATCAATGAGAGTACCACCGTGGCTTGAAAAATGGTGACAGAAATACCATAACGCAATTTTTGAGGCGTTATCAGCAACAGAAAACATTGATTCACCACAAAAAACACTCCCTACGGCAACCCCGTAAAAGCCACCGACTAATTGCTGATCTTGCCATACTTCTACCGAGTGACAGTCACCCTCATCATGTAATTTCTGATAAGCCGCAATCATTGCTTCAGTGATCCATGTGTGTTCAGGACCACGAGACTCTGCGCATTGACGGATCACCGCGTGACAGGCCTGATTTAAGGTAATGGTATAAGGGGTTTTTCGCATAAATTTGCGTACGCTTTTACTGGGAGTAAATTGTTGTGGAATAAAGATCCCCCGCGGAGTGGGGCTCCACCATAAAATAGGTTCGCCTTGTGAATACCATGGAAAAATGCCGTGACGGTAAGCTTGACGTAAACGTTGTGGGCTAAGATCACCACCAAAAGCCAGTAATCCATTAGGATCAGTAAGGGCTGTTGTTGGATCTGGAAATAGTAATGATGAAGGATCAATTTCAGGTATATAAATCGTCATTTATTATCAACAACATGCAAGTCAAAGGCTACTAATGGCAATATAACATTTAACGACGGATAAAAAAAACGCCAATAATCAGCGGGGATTATTGGCGTTAACTGCGTTTTAGAGGGTTAATGCTTGATTAAATTCGGTGACATAATTCAGCATAACGACCATTTTGAGCCAGCAATTGTTGATGCTGACCGCGTTCAATGATCTCACCTTCATCCATTAAGCAAATTTGATCCATGCTATCGAGCCCAACTAAACGGTGAGTAATAAATAACACTGTTTTGTCTTTGGCAAATTCAAGCAATAAACGTAATATTTGCTGCTCAGTTCGACGATCAAGCCCTTCGGTCGGTTCATCTAATAACAGAATTGGAGCATCATGAAGTAATGCGCGGGCAATACCGATTCGACGACGTTCACCACCGGAAATATGACGACCACCGTCACCAAGCCATGTATCTAAACCATTGTCATCAAGCAGACTGCTTAAACCGACTTTATTGAGTACATCCACAAATTGTTGCTCAGTCGCATTTGGTTTAGCTAAGACAAGGTTTTCACGTAGTGAGCCATTAAATATATCGACGCGTTGGCTAACAACCGTAATGGCATTACGTAATGCAGGTTCACTCCATGTTGGCAGTGGTACACCATCAATGGCAATCGATCCTTGTTGTGGATCCCAGCTGCGGGTGAGTAATTGTAATAAAGTTGATTTACCACAACCTGTACGGCCAAGTAAGGCTAATTTTTCACCTTGCTTAATATTCAGTGATAAGTGTTTAACAACGGGTTTATCACTGCCGTAATAGGTGTAGCTGATGTCATTAAAACAAATATCACCACGGGCTACTGCGTTATAACCTTGAGGATCAAACACAGTATCAGGCGTTGCTTCAATAATTTCATTAAGACGCTTTGCCGATGATAATGTTTGGCCTAAATACTGAAATGCACCCGCCACTGGCATCATCATTTCAAAACTTGCCATGGTAGTAAAAGCCACCATTGCTACAAAAGGATCGGGTGCATGACCTGCAATACCGTTGGCTGCAATCCACAGGATAATCACTAACGTCCAGCCTGTAGCTGCCATTAATAAGCCATTAGCAATACCGGTTAACCCTGCCATTTTTCGCTGAGCATCAAGTAATTTATCTTGTTCTGCTTCTGCTTGTTGACGGTAACGTTCTTCTGCATTAAACAGCAATAATTCAGCGTGACCTTGAATCCAATCTAATAACGTAATGCGGTAGTTTGCTTTAGCGTGAGTTAATGTTTCACCATTGCGCTTACCTAAACGATAAAAAACAATCGGTAAAATAATCATTAATGCTAATAAGATGCCACCAAGAGTAAAACCAATAGTGGGATCAAACCAAGCTAAAAAGCCCGTCACAATAACAATGCCTAGCACACCGATAATCAGTGGGCTAACTAAACGCAGATAGACGTGATCCATTGCATCAACATCTGCCACTAAGCGATTAAGTAAGTCGGCATCACGTAAATTTGCATGACGACCTGGAATCAATGGTGTCAGTTTTCGAAAAAAGAATAACCGTAAATCAGCGAGTAGTTTAAAGGTCGCGTTATGACTAACAACCCGTTCTGCCCACCGTCCTGCTGTACGTGCCATAGAAAAGCCACGTACGCCAGCACCTGGCACCATGTAATTGAACGCTTGGCTACTAATCAGGGTTAGACCAGCCACGGCAGAAGCGGCAATGAACCAACCGGATAACGTTAATAGACTGATGGCTGATAATAGTGTCAATAATCCTAAAATCATGCCTAAGGTTAAACCAAACCAGTGTTTACGGTAGAGTTTAAGGTAAGGGATTAAATTACGCATCGAGATCCCTCTTATCAGTAGATGTGAGCATGTCAGCTAATAAACCTTGATGACTAATGGTATCAAAAGCCCCATTTTGAACTAATTTACCGTTATCCATAACCAGAATGCGGTCCATAGCATGCAGTTGATCTAGACGGTGACTCACCATTAGTGTGGTGCGATCAGTAACCGCCATAGCCAAACTTTCTAGCACTAAACGTTCACTGTTAGCATCAAGACTTGCTGTGGGTTCATCAAGTAGCCAAAAAGCGCCGTTTTGTAACATTGCTCGCGCAACAGCAATACGCTGTGCTTGACCTACAGACAAACCACCCGAACGGTCACCAACATGATGTTGATAGCCTTTTTCTAAACGTTGAATAAATTCATCAGCATAGGCTTGGCGAGCAACTTGGTCGACATCGCTATTACTGGCACTTGGATTACCAAGCGTAATATTATCTCGTACAGAACCATGGACTAATAATGGATTCTGACCAACCCAACTGATAGCCTGACGCCATTGATCATGCTTAAGTTGATTGAGTTCAACATCATTTATTTTGATACTGCCACGATAAGGTAAAAAGCCAAGTAGAGCATTGAGTAAACTGGTTTTACCTGCACCGCTTGGACCAATTAACGCCACATGTTCTTTGGTATTAATGGTAAAGCTCAGTGGGCCTGCCAATATTTGACCTTCAGGACTCAGCACCTCAAGATCAGTTACGGTGATGTGAATCGCATCAGGATGAGGTAATGCTGTATCACCGTGACTCATTTCATCCGCTTCAATGTTTAAAAATTCAACAATTGATTCAGCCGCACCAATGGCTTGCGCTTTAGCATGGTAGAACGTACCTAGATCACGCAGTGGTTGATAAAACTCAGGTGCGAGCACTAATACAAATAAGCCAGTAAAGAGTGATACAGGAATACCATAGTTACCGAAATTAAGTTCGCCAATGAAAGCGAAACCAAAATACACTGCGACAATAGCAACTGAAATTGCCGAGAAAAATTCTAATACCGCTGATGATAAAAAGGCGAGTCGTAGTACTTCCATGGTGCGTTTACGTAATACATGAGAAGCCGCATTCAAATTTTCAGCTTCAGTATCAACGCGATTAAATAACCGTAGAGTTGATAAGCCTTGTAAACGATCATAGAAATGACCGGATAAACGCTGTAACGCCTTAAAATTACGACGGTTAGCATCTGCTGCACCTAAACCCACTAATGCCATAAAAAACGGCACTAACGGCGCAGTAATGAGGAAGATTAAACCAGCAGCCCAGTTTAGTGGGAATACCACCACTAAAATAACCACCGGAATTAATACTGCGAGTGACATTTGTGGCAGATAACGAGCAAAGAAATCTTGCATTTCTTCGACTTGCTCAAGCACTAAACTTGCCCATACACCAGCAGGTTTGCCCTTTATATAAGCAGGCCCAAGGTTTTGTAAACGGTTGAGAATCAGTTGACGAATATGGAGTCGAATTTGTTCACCACAGCGATAACCACAAATTTCTCGTCCCCAGCTACATAATGCACGTAAACCAACGATAACAATAAGACCAACAAACTGATTAACAAGCTGGTATTTATCGGTATGTTCCATGATCAGTTGATGCAAAATATTGGCTAATAAAGCCGCTTGCCCGACAAGCAATAATCCCGAAATAAACCCTAGGCTAATGCTGAACATCATCCAACGTTTGGCGAGTTTACTTTGGGATTTTAACCATTTGGTCAAATCGCGTTGTAATTGTTTATCCATATAAATAAGGTTTCATTACGGTATTTATGGTAAATGCTCTTACAGTAACATCCATTGAGATAGATGTTACTGTAAGGAAAAAAGCTGCTTTATAAACAGTGACTTGATGTTACTTATTTTGATTAGCGAGTGCGTCTAAGTAACGCTCAGCATCCAAGGCGGCCATACAGCCAGTTCCCGCAGAAGTGATGGCTTGACGGTAGCTATGATCCATAACATCACCCGCTGCAAAAATACCTTCAACACTGGTTTGAGTGGCATTACCGTGGATACCAGACTGAACTTTAATATAGCCATTTTCCATATCTAATTGATCATTGAAAATAGCAGTATTAGGCTGGTGGCCAATCGCAATAAACACCCCCATTACATCAAGTTCTTCAGTTGCATCTGATTGAGTATCTTTAAGACGTAAACCTGTTACACCCATGTCGTCGCCTAAGACTTCATCAAGCGTACGATCCGTGTGTAAAATGATATTGCCATTCGCCACTTTGTCCATCAGGCGGTTGATTAAGATTTTCTCAGAACGGAAGCTATCACGGCGGTGAACAAGGTGTACTTCTGCGGCAATATTTGAGAGATATAATGCTTCTTCAACAGCGGTGTTACCGCCACCGATAACGGCAACTTTCTGGTTACGGTAGAAGAAACCATCACAAGTCGCACAAGCAGATACGCCACGGCCTTTAAATGCTTCTTCTGAGTCTAAACCAATGTATTTTGCAGAAGCGCCAGTTGAGATAATAAGCGCATCACAGGTATATTCACTGTTTTCGCCTTTTAAGCGGAAAGGGCGCTGGCTGAAATCAGTTTCACTAATAAAGTCAGTGATAATTTCAGTCTCAAATTTCTCAGCATGTGCTTTCATGCGGTCCATAAGTGCTGGACCGGTTAGTTCATCAGCATCACCTGGCCAGTTTTCGATTTCAGTGGTAGTCGTGAGTTGACCACCTTGTTGCATACCTGTGATCATTACTGGTGAGAGGTTTGCACGTGCAGCATAGACAGCAGCTGTATAACCTGCTGGTCCAGAACCAAGGATGAGTAGTTCACAATGTTTTACGTTACTCATTTTTTCTCCAGGCTGAATAATATTATGAAAGACTGATTGTAGGTAAATTGCAGTCGTAAAGGAAGAGGATGTAAGACAATCAATTATTTACTTGCCCTATTGAATTCAGGCGACAAACGTTTAATAGCATTTCAATTTGCATAAAAAAAGAAGTCAGATTGACGACAAAAATACCGTAGCAATAGGCTTTTTTGAAGTGTTAAAGGTGAAAAGTCAGATCGTGATTTTTTGATCTAGCACAAGTTTAATTAAGGAAAATACTCGATATATGTGATTTTAAGTTTTTGAATAATAATTGTATAACTATTGCTGTGATAGGTAGATAGATGATTAAAACGTGCAGTTGTTAAATTATGTCAATGTATTTGTATCTATATGATTAATTTACTTTGATAATCCGTTTGGTTTTGGTACAACATAGTTAAATATTTGTTTTTGATGGGCTACTTCTAGTAATATCTTTGAATATTAAAGGGGGGGTCATAGCCATCGGTATGAAATGAAACCCAACAATATCGTAACTAAATAGCATGATCGTCTGATATTTATTATAGATTGTTTGACTAGTAGAGTATTTGATTCTAAAAATAGATAAGATGTAGTATATTTTTTTGCAAGGAAG
>NZ_CAMRAN010000038.1 GCF_947039875.1 uncultured Photobacterium sp. | reverse complement strand
GGTTGTTGGCTGTGGTTGTTGGCTGTGGTTGTTGGCTGTGGTTGTTGGCTGTGGTTGTTGGCTGTGGTGGTTGGCTGTGGTGGTTGGCTAGAATTATAATATTTACAGTGTAAATTAATATGACGATTTACACTGTAAATATAATTAAGTATCAGTTTACACTGTAAACCAAAACATTAGCTGATCACCATTTATGATTTTCATATTGTTCAGCAACAGACTTTCCACGCTCAGTTAAGAATGCTAAGAATGTTTCAGGGCATTGAGTCACAATTAATTCCTGTGGAAAATCAACATGTGCTAACAAAGTCTTAATGCTTGAGAAGTTACCAACATCCGCCGCAAAATGAGCATCAGACCCTGTCGTAATTCGAGCCCCAAGTTCTTTTGCTAGTGCAGCAATATCTTCACATCGAGGTGCACTACCAACACGAGAGCGGCCCAATGATGAGTTATTGATTTCAACTAACACATTATTCTTAGCGGCAGTACGAATAACGGTTTCAAAATCGAAATCATAATTAGGATTTCCAGGGTGACCGATCGCATCAACCACGCCTGACTGTATTGCATTAATCAATGCTTCAGTATGATCACTTTTCGTCATCGGTTTAAAAACGGGCTCATGCAAACTCGCTATCACCCAATCTAATTTCGCTAAAACGGTATTATCAAGATCGACCTCCCCCGCAGTATTCTTGATATTTGCCTCAACACCACGTAAAACAGCGACACCTTCAAGAAATCGAGGAAGTACACGTTGATTCGCAAAATACCAGAAATGAGGAGCACCAGGCATTAAAGAAGCATGGTCAGTATTACAAAACATTTTTAATCCCTTTGCCGCAGCAGCTTGGGCATTTTCAATGATTGTACTATAAGCATGACCACTGGATAATGTATGTGTATGAGTATCAACTTGAATTTGCATAATGAAAAACCTCTAATAAACTTGAGAAGATAAAGAATAATAACGAGCAACTATATTTCGTAAATGCTGCTGAGCAACTTTATGACTGGCTAAATGATACCGCTCCCCCACCGCTGACCAAGTTTGTTTTTGCAAAATCTTAGCTACCGCAAAGCCGACATCATCATTCCAAGCACAATCATCTTGCAACAAATACTGTGAGAGCCAGCTTTCAAGACTAGCAACCACGACATCATAACCAAGTCCACCTTGAATAAAGGTTTGTAGCTGATGTTCAATCTGTATCTGTGATAAGCCATAATTCAATGGTTGCTGAACATTTTGAGAATATAATTTAAAAAACAATTGGCTATCAAGCTGACTAAATTGTTCAACTCGCTGGCAAATAAAAGATGCACTGAACAAAGCAACCGCCTCATCAAACCATAATAACGCAGCACTTGATAACGGTTTAACAAACAATAAAGAATGGAGACCACTCGCTGCATCTTTAGTGATTCCTAACCGCAACGGCCGTAATGAACAATGACACCAAAAATCCACAAGCTCATTAGCCGCACCGAAGCTTGTACCGATATAGTCAATGTTTTCATTCTGTGCTTGTTGTAAAACAGCGTCCACCAAATGGGTACCAATACCTTGTTGTTGAAAACTATCAGCAACAGCAATACGTAATATACGATAACAACACTGCTCGGCCGCAATCGCATAACCTAGATGAGCCGCTAAGGATTGAGCCAATAAATGCCCTTGTGGACGACGTTTACCTTGCATCACTAATTGTGCAAGTTCAGCATCAAATCCACCTTCTTTAGACACAACACAGCAACCAATAATTGTCTTAGCTTGTAACGCAACAATCAGTGATAGCTCAGGATCATCTAGCAGTTGTTGAATATCATTGGGTGAGGTTTGGTAATGGGCGTTAATCAATAAACCAAACAGTTGGTTTAATAAGTTTTCATTAGCCGCTAATTCAGAGGTCGGTAACACAGAATATTCAATCGCAGCGACATCAGAACCAACATCAAGCACAGTACAATTCGGGGCTTCGGCGGATAATAACAACGCTTTAAAAATCCAAGCTTCAAGCGGATCGCCTACAGCCCAGCGAATAGGTTGTTCTAAATGATAACTGCGCCACTGTGGCATTTTAATTGTTAATTGTTGTTTGAATTTAATTTCAAACCCACGCCCAGTGCCTTCATAACCATGAATAGTCGTCGCAAAAATTAATCGATTATGATGAGAAAGTAACGCCATTAAGATAGATGCTGGAATAGCGGCAGCTTCATCCACCATAATAAAATCAAATTCTGATGCGCGGTTAACTATTTCATCAGCGGCTACAAATTCTAACTGGCTAGCGCCAAAATGTAATTGATGTCGATGTGGTTGTTGCGCCGTTGCTAAGCGTAATTTAGCAAGTTTAAATACCGTATCCGCACAAGCAAAAGAAGGAGCCGTAACAGCGATTTTAATTGTTCGTGTTTGTAATAATTCAGCAGCAGCAATACCTAGCGCCGCCGATTTACCTCGACCACGATCAGCAGACAACACTAATGGACGTTTACTATGGCCGGTCACAACTTTAATAATCGCATCCACTGCGTCTGCTTGGCCTGCGGTTAAACACCCTCGTTGAACATTAGCATCCGTAAATATTTGAGAAGAAGGTAAGTCATCAGGTATTACAGCTAAAGATAATAACTCGACAGGTTGTGACTGCTGAATAAGCATAACCTCAGGCTCTAAAAACAAACGACCTAAACGATGATAAAAATGAGAGCTAATATTAGCAAGTCGCCATGTTGGTGGCGTAATAATAACAAGAATACCCCCACCTTTAACGGTGCCAGAAAGTGCACCGAGTGTATTTGCATTCAATCCATCTAATGCGTTGATAGCCACCATATCAAACTCTTGCCCAAGCCATTGCTTTGACTGTTTAAGAGATGAAGACACAAATGACATTGGCACATTATCCCCAGCCCATAATCGTTGTGAAAAGTGCTTACCAATAACAGTTGCCATTGTCGTTGCCCATTCGCAATCGCCTTCTAAGACAATTAACTGACGACAAAAATGGTGTGATAATTGTTGCTGAAGTTGAGCGAAGAAAATATCTAACTGCGCCGACATAAATAGATCCATAAATAAATGACCTACAGATCATAACACAGCCACAACAGGCATAAAAAAACCACGCATAATTGCGTGGCTTTTATTAAGTAAAATAAACGTTACTTTAGATAATCATTTAAATAAGCCAGTACATCATTGATTTGACGATCACTCATCTTTTTCAATTTAAGCTGTAACTTATCACCATCACGCATATAAGAGACTTTACCCTTAATTAAATCTTGCGATGTTGGCTTCTCAATCACTGTCTTAGGATGTAACTGCTCACCTAATTGTTCTAATTTACCTGTTACTTCACGCGTAATACGGCTAATGCCTTGTGCGTTAATCGTCTTCCACAATGATGCATTATCACCGCTCAAATCAGCAATCATGTGTTGCTGTTGTTCGTGATTTAAACCAAAGAAAATACGGTGAAGTTTAACAATAGTAGGACGACCAAGTTCACCCACACTAGGATAAGCCATCAATAATTCCATCGGTAAACTTGCAGCTTTTAGTGCACCACTCACTAATGCTTCACTACACTGTAAATACTTAGCCAGTTCTTTTTGATCAGCAACTTTGCCAGTATCTAACAGCGACTGCATTTCTTTACCACGTTCAAATAAAGATAATGGCTTATGCGCGTTCGCAACATCAGACAAAAATTTCGCATGCTCAGTATTGATGCCTTTAGCGACATAAATTAAAAAATCTTTATGAGCAAGAATACAAGACATGCGACGACGACTACCGTCTAATACTTCAATACGACCATCATCAAGCCAACGACCAACGGCGGGATATTGCTGGCCACGATCTTTTAACGTTACTAAAATATCAGCAAGAGCATGCTCATTTAAAAAAGCTTGCTCACGCGCATTTTCAGCAAAAACGATCGTTTGTGTGCTGATATCATCTGCGTTTACTTTTATTAATTCAAAAGCAACAGTATCTTCGCCAGCAACAGCTAATTCAATCACAGCAGCTTTATCACGGGCTGCTGTTTGTGCTTCTGTAACATTGGTCGCACGACGTTTATCGGCTTTACCAAACAAACGTGCATTAAGATCTGTAGTTTTAATTGCCATCTGTCAATTACTCCTCGTTCAAGTTTGCCCAGTGGCTATGCATAACACGTTCTAATTCAAGACCAACACGCTGAATGGCTTCTTGAGCCGTAGAAAGGGTCTTCTTACCGCCCTCAAATTCAGCCGCAGTAAGGTCAAAAACAGTGCTATAAGTGTCTGCACATGTCTCAAAAGCGCGGCTTCGTGGTACTGTCGCCATCATTACTTGCTCACGTAACAAGTAATTCATTTCGGTTAATACTGAAACTTGCTTTTTATTATCGTCTTCAAACATCGTTGGCATCAGACGAATGAATTCTAATCCGTGCCAGTCTTCTGGAAACATCTCATAAACAGTGGGTAAATGCTGAAAGAAGTTAACGGTTGATGCCCAGTCTAAACGTTTAGCAGCACAAGGAATGATCAACGCATTTGATGCATACATTGCATTCCAAACTAATGGATCAATATGAGGGCCCGTATCAATCATGATGATATCGAACTCATCAGCAATCGGATCAATCACTTTTTCTTTAAGTAAACGCACAATATCAAGATCTTGATTTACAGCCAAATCTTGCCATGCATCAGCATTAAACATCGCATCTTCAGGGAAAGCTGCAATTGTTTTAAGGTTCGGATATTGGGTTGGCATTACCACATTATCCATTACAAAATGCTTATCCGTTAACACACCTTCCGGCACGTTATCTAACATTACGTCCACAGCTGAATAAATAGTCTCTTGTTTACCTATACTAATCAATGGATTAAGAAATAAACGTAACGATCCTTGAGGATCAAGGTCAATAAGACAAATTCGGTAACGCTTATCTAAATCTAAGGCTAAACAAGCAGCAATGTGTACTGCTGTCATTGATTTTCCAGTGCCACCTTTCTGATTCTGAACATTCACCACCCAAGGTTTACGCCCTGCACCTTCACGTTGATAAAAAGCAGGCTTTTTTGCTGACTCCATCAACTGATGTGCTTCTTCAAGGGTAATTGAATAGTGATTTGCTTTATTTTTTGTAAATTGATGCCCAGTCGCTTCCATACGTGAAATTGCATCATCTAACTTGCGACGAGTTAAACCTGAGCGCGTTTCCATTAATGCTTTTGACATTGGTGGAAAAACTTCCTCGCGACGCTCTTCCAAAACAATTTCAATACGATCCGCTTGTACTTGTTTAGTTTGCTCTGCAATGTTGAGCAAATTTTGTATCGTCTGTTCCCTATTCATTAGTACTCTTCGCCATGATAATAGACTGCCTCTATTGTACAATAAAACACACTGTAAACAATAAAAAGCTGAACAAAAACATGTGATACTAATCGATACTAAAAAACATCGATTAATGCAAAAAGCATAAAAAAATAAGGTTTTTAGACTTCAATCTACTCAAAAATCCAACCTAATCTACCTCATTAAACCCATTTCGTAAAACTGTTACAGCGTCACAAGTTTACAATGTAAATTCAACTTATCTGCATTATTAGCGGAACAATGAAAAAACAGTCATAATTTACGGATAATGTCATTTCAATATAAAAAAGAGTCGATGAAAGATTTTGTTCTATTTGCTAGTGAAATCATCCAATTTCATTAGTAAAAAGTAAAAAAAAGCAAAATAACACTAAAAACAACCTGAAATCATATTCCCTCAATCCTTAGAAGCTTACTGTCACTTGATCATTGTTCCCATGAAAAAAACAAAACATGAAACGATGATCAAGCTGAAATAATCACGGCAATAGATCTGTAAATCGAATATTTAGACTTACTTAATAGCGGAAAAATGATCAAGATGAAGTTCAATGATCGCAATAATAGAGCCCACACCACGGAAGCATGTAAAATAGAAGATAAATTACGGAGAACGCTGATTCAATAAGGGCTGCGACGCGTTAGTGAATCTCTAAAAATCACTCAACAACGACTTAATTATCGAAAGAAGTCAAATTGAAATACACTAAACCCATGGTGATCATTGATCCAATGGCGGATACATGACAAATCCCCGTCTGTTTACGTTGAATGTTATTTCAATTAAGTGTCAATTCAACTAAAAAAAAGTACTCGCAAGAAATAATACAAACATAAATACTTCAAAAAACTTGAAAACACGCCAACATGATCATCTTTCCAGTGAAAAATGCCACTGATAACACAGAAAAGGACGAGCAACAGCAATAAATACGCGCTCTCACATCTCAGTTGTGGATAACTTTGTGGAAAAGGTGAGAATCAATGATGATCATGCTTTCAATATTATTATGATCATCTTTTCGGCTTTATAATGATCATCTTTCCAATGCTGCTATGATCATGCTTTCTCGCACTATATGATCATGTTTCTGTACTTTTGTTGATCATCGTTCCAATCACCCGTAAAATAATCGTTTTTATAAACAGCTAGTTATGCCAACTTTTCTCACCTGATCATTAGATCATATAATCAATAAGATCAGATTTAATCATAAAGATCAGTTTTAAAATCTTTAAATAAAAAACTTTCTTTATTGATCTTTTTCTATTAATCTCTACGGAAAGATGATGCTTCTACGGCTAATGACAAATGAATTCCGTTCGAAATACTAAAAAAAATCCGATTGATAAGATATTGATCGAAGCACCAAGATCACACAAAGATGGCCATTTATTTGTGATCCCTGCAAATTTGGTTGATTGGTTACCCCAATACCAACATTTTAAAGGTGTAACCAAAAGTATTATCGAGCTGTTGAATTTAATTTCATTACGTGGCTTATCAACCCAAGATGGGATGGTTTCAACAACAGAGCTAATTGAAGCAACAGAAGGGCAATTAACACGAGCAGCCATCCAACAACGCTTACGTGCTGCTGTAAGTGTGGGTTTGTTTAATCAACAACCAGTACGATTTGAAGAGGGTCTTGCTGGTAAAACCATGTTGCATCACTTTATCAATCCAGCGTTACTTATCTCTCAGTTGGGTACAGGTAGTTTATTATCCGATCAATTTAAACAACGTGAAAAACAAAAGCGTTCTAAAGCATTAGCTCAAAATCATGTTAACCGTCGCTTATTGACTGAATATGGTTTAGGTACTCCGCCTTCGATGCCTGATGAAGCGGATCAAATAGTAGTATCACCAACAAGTTGGGCTGGTATTATCGATCAAGCTTTAGCGCCACCACGGACAAAGAAAAGTTATCAAAAAGCAATGGTTGCGATTAGTGGTACCAAAGCGATCATTGAAACACGATCTTCAAAATCGATCATGACTGTTGATGATCTTATGACGTTATTTGCGTTGTTTACGCTAACCGTACAATATCACGATCATCATCTTGCGGATTATGAGATCCAACTCCGCTCAATGGCAAATAAAACCCCTGTTTATATCACTGATATTTTAGCTTTACGTGGTAAAAAAGACAGTGGCCCTGCTCGTGATTCTATTCGCGAAAGTATTGATCGTATCGAATTTACAGATTTTCAGCTGCATGAATTAACCGGTCGTTGGCTGAGTGAAAATATGCCAGAAGGTTTTAAAAGTGATCGGTTTAGATTTATTGCTCGTACGATCACAGCATCAGAAGAAGCGCCTCAAGAAGGTGACGATGGTGAGATTCGCATCAAACCTAACTTGTATATTTTAGTGTGGGAACCTTCCTTTTTTGATGAATTACTCACCCGTGATTATTTCTTCTTGTTCCCACCAGAGATTTTACGTCAACATACTTTAGTGTTTCAACTGTACACATTTTTTAGAAGCCGCATGTCACGTCGCGTTGTTGATTCAATGCTATTAAGTGAGTTGAATCAAAAACTTGCTAGAAATATTGAATGGCGTCGTTTTTCTTCGGATATTATTCGTGAATTAAAGAAACTGGCAGAAGGTAAAGTGACCGAGACTATGTTTGCGGTTAATTTATGGGGCTATCATTTAACGATTTCGGCTGATGATGTTGATAAACGTTATACGGATTATCGAATAGATATTAAATCCGATGCTGAAGAAGTTATTCGTTATTCTCGTGCGAAAACCACCAATGAAGGCAAACGTAATATGGCACCAACGATGCCTAATCCATTACGTAATGAAATCATGCCTAAGCAAGCATTAGATCAACTATCAGCGATCATTGATGGTGAATTTGAACCTATCCAGCGTAAAGAACCTCGTCCTCGAGGGCGGTTAGGACGTCGTATTAAGCTGCGTAAGCATTTAGTTGAAATAAATGCAGATGAACTTACTATCGTTTTATCTAAATATACCTCTTCTGAGGCGCTACAACGCAGTATTACGGCGTTGTCTGCTATGACTGGTCATCCAGCTACTACGATTACAGAAGAGTGTCAGGGGTATTTAGAGAAGCTTGATTGGCTTCATGTCGCAGGGGAGCGCGTTAGTTATGAAACGCTTAGTAAAACGGTTGAATTATATAATAGTCGCCAAGACGAACGCCATTTATCTATTGAACGTTTAATTTCAGGCTTAGCAGTTCGTAGAAAAGTATGTAAGTTGGTTCATGAAGGTCATATAACCGATCAAGTATTAACTGCCTTAGATGATGTTGCTAAAGGAATTTAAAAGCAAATAGTGACAGTTGAATAGAGAAAGAGCGTGTTTATCGACGCTCTTTTTGTTCTAATACAGCTACGGGTTAACATGTAATACTTTGATGTGTATTACGTTATAGTAAGTATTATTGCTAGCGGAGTTAGACGATGTTGTTTAGTAACAAGAATTTTAGCAGTGTTTTATGTTGTATTTTTATGGGTACATCAACTGTTAATATCTATGCTGCAACAGCTGATCGTCCTGTTATTGAGCGTCCTAAAATTGCAGTAGTTCTTAGTGGCGGTGGTGCAAAAGGTGCGGCACATATTGGTGTACTTAAAGTGCTAGAAGAAAATCGTATCCCGGTTGATATTGTTACGGGTACGAGTATGGGAGCTTATGTTGGCGGTATGTATGCCATGGGGCTTTCTGCACAAGAAGTGAAGCAACAGACGTTTAATATAAATTGGAATACTGGTTATATCGATCGTGCTAGTCGTAATGATCTTTCGTTACGAAGAAAGAAACAAGGTGATAATTATCAATTACATACGGATTTAGGATTAGACATTAATGGTGAGTTTAAATCTCGTCCTGGAGCATTTCAAGGTCAGGGGCTTGCTATTATTTTACGTCAACTTACTGCTAATTTACCAGCATTAAATACGTTTGATCGGCTTGCTATCCCTTATCGTAGTGTCGCGACTGATATTACGAAGGTAACCCCTGTTATCATAAATTCTGGCCATTTAGCCACTGCCATGCAAGCTTCAATGACCGTTCCTGGCGTATTAAAACCAGTTCATTTAGATAATAAATTACTTGTTGATGGTGGGGTCGTTAATAATATGCCTGTTGATGTGGCAAAGCAGCTTGGCGCTGACGTTATTATTGCGGTGGATTTACGTGATAGTCTAATGCCTAAAAAAGATTTAGACAGCGCTTTAAATATTGTGTCACAGTTAACGACATTCATGACTAATGCCAGTGCAGATTTTCAAAAAAGCTTAATGAAATCAAGTGATATTTATTTACAGCCTAATGTATCTTTTATGAGCGCCGGTGATTTTGATAAACTTGAACAAGCTTATCAAGCTGGTCGAAAAATAGCACTTGCATCACTACCTCGTTTATTACGCTATCAGTTATCACTATCAGAATATGCTGAATATAATAAGCAGAAAAATATTCGTCGAGCAAGGTTATCCGCGAATGACTCTTATTTTATTGATGATATTGAAATTATCAATAATACTAAGTTACCAGATAAAACATTATTAGCTCAATTAGAATTAAAAACAGGAAAAATAATTTCTAATAATGAATTAGAGCAAGCAGTAAAACGGTTACAAAGTGAAGATATTTATGGTCGAATTAATTATTCAATAAAGAAAAAAAATAATAAAAATATTCTTGTTATGGATATTAATGAAAAATCGTGGGGGCCGGGATATTTAAACTTCACCCTTGCATTTGAAGATGATTTTAAAAGTCGTTCTGATTTTTCTTTTGGCGCACAATATGTTTATACTGATCTTACTGATAAAGGTGGTGAGTGGTTACTTGAATGGAAATTGGGTAGTTGGAAAAATATCACGACTGAATTTTATTTCCCTATAGATTATCAACAACATTTCTTTACTGCATTTGGCGCTGAGTTCAGTAATGAAATTCGTCAATTTGATAATTTTACTTATGATAATTCAGACGAAGAATTAAAAAATGTTGATGCTAAATATAATCAAACAAGTGCTTATATAAAAATGGGTTGGAATATTAAACCGTGGGCAGCATTAACTTTAGGTTATAAAGGTCAAGCTGGAAGCATTTCGATACCTGCTCTTGATCGTAAAGAAAACTACGATTTATATGGGCCATATTTAGATCTTACTTATGATGATTTAGACAGCTTTTTCTTTCCATCTTATGGTTCTTATTTTAATAGTGAAATTGGTTATAGTAATACTTTACGTCGACCTGATTTTGGTGAATCAGAATCAGGGGATACAGTATATTATAATATATCTATAATAAAACCGTTTACATATGATAAGCATACCGTTGTAGCTACTATAAAAACGGCAGGTTCAGATGCAGATAATTTATTGCCCATTTATGCGCAAGATCTTGGTGGATTGTTTAATTTATCAGGGTACCACCACTATGAATTAAATGGCCGTTATAGTGTTTTAACTAGCTTGGTTTATCGTTATCGAGTTATTGATAATAACTTTGGGGCAATTAAATTACCTATATATCTTGGTGGATCGCTCGAAAAAGGCGGAGTTTGGGACCGTACTTCAGCCATGAGTTGGGACAGTGCTATTACTGCGGGCAGTGTGTATGTTGCCGTAGATTCTATTTTAGGTCCTGTTTATTTAAGTTATGGTCAAACATCGACAGGGAAAAGCTCATTTTATCTTTCATTAGGTGGAACACTATAAAAATAGAAAAGCCTCTTAATATAAAGGGTAAGAAGCTAATTAGAACATTAATTATTTAGTATTCCCTATGCTCAATATTATGTGAACCACCAAACTGATTAGGGAAATCATTTTTACACTTACCTTGGTAGAGCATAATGGCAAAAATACAGATAGCACCGATGATCATACGCGTAAAGGCAATAATATCACCACTGGCATTAATCTTACGTGAAAATAACCAATAAACGCTCTCTATGTTTAAATGAGATCTTGGTCATTTTTAGGTATTAAGCACAAAGAACAGGGGAGTTGATAATTTGAATCGAGGTTTAAAATGACAAAGCCCCTCAAGAGAGGAGCTTTATATTGATAAGCTTACGTTTAAATTATAAGCCAATCTGTTCAGTAATAATGGTAATAATGGCTTCTGGTGATTCAGCCTGACGTAAACTGTCACGGAAACTTTCATGAATAAGCTTACGAGCAAGCCCGGCAAAGATACGCATGTGTTGATCACCTTGGTCTTTGTTTAGGGTTAGCATGATAACAAAATCAACTTCACCAGAATCTGACATCCAATCAATCGGTTTATCGAGATGCGCAATACTGATACTAGAATGACGAATATGGTCAGATTTAGTATGTGGAATTGCAAATCCATGTCCTAAACCGGTAGAGAATACGGCTTCACGTGCCCAAATATCTTCCTCAAGCTTATACACTTCATCTGTACGGCCTTGAATACCCAAGTTACCAACTAGCGCTTGGATCACTTCTTCTTTGTTAGCAAAATCGGCGGCTTTAAATACACATTGCTGAACTAATATTGGTTTAACTTGTGCTTGGGCATGACGTTGTTCAAGTAATGCTTCAACTTCTTCAATGGTGGCGCACTCACATGCTTCTGCAAATAACGTTTGGCTGTCAGTAAAGTTGATCTCAGATAGTTGTGCTTTGGTCGCCGCAATTTTGGGTGCACTCATGCTTATTTCATCAAGACCTGCACCGACTAATAATGGTAATACTTTACTGTCTGCGCCAAGTTCACCACATAAGCCTACCCATTTACCATGAGTATGCGCAGTAGTAACTACTTGCTTCAATAAGCGTAAGAAAGCAGGGGCTAAGCTGTTATACAGTTTTGATACGCTGGCGTTATCACGATCAACCGCTAATAAATATTGGGTCATATCGTTTGAACCGATACTGAAGAAATCGACTTCTTTACAGAATAAATCAACAATAAATGCCACTGATGGGATTTCAACCATGATGCCCAATTGCAGATCAGCATCAAAAGCAATATTTTGTGCTGTCAGTTGTTGCTTAACGATTTCTAGTTGTTGCTTAACCCAACGGATCTCTTCAATGCTTTGAATCATCGGGATCATGATTTTGGCTTTGCCATGCACAGAGGCACGTAAAATCGCGGTTAATTGGGTATGGAACAGTGCCAAGAACTGCGGGTAAATACGTACCGCGCGGTAACCTAAGAACGGGTTATTTTCATGGGGTAGGGCGAGGTAATCAATGGGCTTATCGCCACCAATATCCATGGTACGAATGATCACTGGTTTACCATTGGCGGCGGTTAATACTTCACGGTAATGATTAAATTGCTCTTCTTCATCGGGTGCTTGCTGGCGATCCATAAACAGCATTTCAGTGCGGAACAGACCAATGCCTTCAGCCCCTTGTGCAAACGCATTATCCGCTTCTACTGAACAGGCAATATTAGCAGCGACTTCAATCGTGTGACCATCTTGAGTGGTTGCTTGCTGGTGGGCATACTGACTTTGCTGTTGTTTAAGTGTATTCGCTAATGTGATGGCACGATCGAAGTAACCACTAACTTCATTGCTAGGCTCGATAGCCAATACCCCTAACTGAGCATCAACATAAACATGATGATTTAATGCCGCCGCACAGTCTTTAATTTCAATCCCTGACAAGGTTGGAATATTAAACGCACGTGCCAAAATTACGGTGTGTGAAGTGCTGCCTGCATGGGTTAATATCAAACCTTGTAATAATGTTTTATCCAGCCCTAAAAATTGACTTGGGGTTAAATCGTTGGCGATCACAATACTTGGTAGCTGGAGTGAAAATGCAGTTTGGTTATCCAATACCGTTGGGTATGCTGCTGTTAATAGTTGGATTGATACATCTTTGATATCCAGTACGCGTTCGCGTAAGTAACTGCTTGCTGACTGTTCAAGTTGATGACACAGTTTTTCCATCACTGCCAAAATAGCATTAGCCGTTGAATGGGTTGCTAGCAGTGTTGTTACACCATCAATGAAACTTGAGTCGTTAATGATGGCTAAATGCGCACTAGTGATTTCTTGTTCATGGTGTGAACCATTAGCAATGGTGTTATTTAAGTGAGTACTAACTTGTGCTCGTGCTTGCTCAAAACGTTGGGCTTCATTGTCATCGTGAGTTGTTGTCGCAAATTGCTGTGGATCAATTTGGCTCATTGCAACGAGTACACCACAACCAATACCTGGGGCAAGACGTTTACCGGTGATCAAATGGGGCTGGTGGCGTAATAATGATTGCGGTAACACGATTTCGCTCTCATCCGATAACGTTTCTAATGCTTCATCACAATGTGGAAATTGTTGTTCAATGTAAGTTTGAAGGGTCTGACATGCTTGTTCACTGTCTGCACCATCAAAGCTTAAGGTACAGTTATCATTTAATAGCGTATCTGTACCCACTAATGCCAAAACACTTTTTGCATCACCTGAATTATTAGTGCGGTGATTGGTTAGCGTAATTTGACACTTAAACTGACGGCACTGTTGTTCTAAATGGTTTGCTGGACGTGCATGAATGCCATTAGGTAATACACATTTAAACTGAAATTGGTGAGTCATAAATAATACGCCTTAAATTTATTTAATGTTATTGGTGAGCTAACAACAGTTGCTGACATTGAGAAAAAATACGTCGTGGATGCTGCAATGCATCTTGAATAGAAACTTCTAGACAGCGATGTTTTGTAAAACGGTCACTCTGCTCGACATTAATATCGGCCGCGAGAATCACAATATCAGCACGCTCAACATCCTGGTCGGTGAGGCGATTTTCTACTCCCATTGCTCCTTGGGTTTCGACTTTTATTGTGATCCCGAGTTTTTTCGCTGTCTCAGTGAGCTTGTCGGCTGCCATGTAGGTATGTGCAATCCCTGTTGGACATGCGGTAATCGCGACAACTCTCATATGTCTCTCCTGCTGTTAGATAATGTAATGCTAGGGCAATGGCATAAATATAAGCAGTTAATAGAGAGCAAGATAGAAGAGAAACGACGCTTTTATAGGACATTTGTAACCGTAATAACCAACCGTGATAAGGATCTCATTGCATTTTTGGTGAATGTTCTCAGTAATGATTAGCATTTTTGTGCGTTGGGTGTTGAAAGGTAATAGTACTTTAATGATGGTTGGCTGCATTTATTAAGGGAAGAATGACGGCATTATTATTAATTGATAGTGCTTAGAATGTGGTGTTAAGAAGAAAAGATGAATAAATACAAGAGCGGTTGTCATCACGTAATAATAAAAAGGCAGCATGAGCGGGGGACTGCATGCTGCTAAAGGTCATTGTTCGGGAAAATAATGACAATATTTTATATTTTAAACGCTGGGTTAATTATTACTTAAATTAAAAATATAAATAGTGGATAAATATCACTTTAATAGCATTATTCTATCTAATCGTTTTTTATGTGATATCACGCAGTCTTCTTTAAATAATAATGATGATGTTTGATAATATATAAATTAAATATGGTCATTAATTCTATTTAAACAAAAATAGCAAACTGTGATATTGAGTCAAAATATCGCAATATAACAATGAGAGCCTACTCACAGCGATTAGGTGTTGTTACAAATATACAGTGAATGCGTAATTTATCCTATATCGCCATAATTCTTTATTTTTAATAATGCGAGTCAATAACTAAGTGAAATGACACTGAGTAAATAAAACGAATAGTGATTTTATTTAATCTTATTGATCCAATTGTTTTAATAATATCAACCTTGCTCAGTAAGAGTGTGGTGCAATTAAAAAATAGGGATAGAAAACCATGTTAAAACTGTCAATCGTCGCAGCAGCAATTGCTCTTTCTGTTGGTCTTGTCGGCTGTAATAATGATAATTCAACCCAATCATCAACGGATAAAAACGATAATCTGCCAACATTAGCGGTACTTAACTATGTTGATCCTTTGATTGGCACGGATGGTTTAGGCAATGTTAATCCTAGCCCTGTAACCCCTGAAGGTATGATCCAACCAAGCCCTGATAACTGGAATCCGACGAATTGGGAGGGGAAAGGATCACCATCTGATTATCATCACTATTTAAATCAATTATCAGGATTTAGCACCACCCATATTTCGGGTGCAGGTAAAGGGGATCTTAATGATTTTGCATTCTTACCTTATACCGGTTTTCACTCAACCGCTGTTACGATGGATAAGCAAACTGAAATATCAAAAGTGGGTTATTACGCGGTTGATCTTATTGAAACAAAAGTTAAAGCTGAATTAACAGCAACGGATCGAGTTGCTTTTCAGCGCTATAGTTTTCCAGCGGGTGTCGATCGTAAAGTAAAGATCGATTTACAACATGAGTTACTCGAACAATACGGTAATCACTCTCGCAGTATTTATTATAAAAAAGTGGCAGATAATGCTATTGCGGGGGCGCGTACCAGTAATGAATGGGGTCAGTGGCAAACGGTATATTTTTATGCTGAGTTTTCAGAACCGTTTAATGGTCACATGGCGTATGTTGAAGGTAAGCAAACGGCTGCAACAGAAGTTGGATTAGCCGATTATCAAGGTTACGGCGATAAACGTGATCGAGTACGTGATGTGGTGACCCACCTTAACTTTGGTGACGGTGATCAGCCTATCACGGTTAAGATTGCCATCTCTGGTACCAGTATTGATGGTGCGATGGCCAACTTACAAGCTGACGACAACGGTTATGATTTTGATGAGGTTGTGGCTGACAACCAACAGCAATGGGCGAAGGTGTTAAATAAATTCACCATTAAAGGGGGAACCCAAGCCGATAAGACCATGTTCTATACTTCGCTTTACCGTACTTATGTCGCGCCGTTTGTGTATCAAGACGTTGATGGTAAATACCGTGGTATGGATGGCAAAGTCCATCAAGCTGATGCCGATTTTACTAACTATTCAGTGTATTCTATGTGGGATACATTCCGCGCTGCTCATCCACTTAAAACCATTATAGATAAAGAACGTGCAATTGAATACGCCCATGATTTGATGAATAAATTTAAAACTGGTGGTGTATTACCTAAGTGGGAATTGCATTCTGATTACACCGGTGAAATGGTCGGTTACCCTGCGGTTTCTGTGATTGCCGATGTAATGGTGAAATACCCTGATGCTTTTACTCAACAAGATTTTGAATTAGCACTTAAAGCGGCAGATGTGTCAGCTAACTTTGATTTAACTATTACACAAGATTGGGTGCCTTATAAAGATGCGTGGAATGGTGATAAACGTTTTACGGTCATGACCCGTCATGGTGAATATGCTGAGCAACACGGGTATGTGCCAGCGGACGCTAAGAAAAAACCTCAAGATGGTGGTATCGCCCAAGATAAATACGATGAATTAGTCAATGAATCGGTGTCATACGGATTAGAAAATGCTTACTACGATTGGTGTATTGCCCAAATCGCTAAGTTAGCAGGTGATGATGCTCAATATCAACGTTATATAGAACGTTCACAAGCTTATAAGCCTTACTTTGATCTCAATAAGGCTGAATATGCTAAATACGGTGCAACTGGATTTATGCGCCCTAAAAATCATGATGGTTCATGGGTAAATAACTATCCATCATGTGCCATTGACGGTCAAGGCGATCCAATTACGCCGTTACCTGAGGGTTGTGATATTAATGATGCTAAATCATTTGATATTTTCTGGCCTTACCGTGCCGAGCATCGTGGTCAAGATTTCACGGAAGGGAATACATGGCAATGGAGTTGGTTTGCACCGCATGATATCGCTGGTTTAAAACAAACCATGGGCGGTGAGGCAGGTTTCTTACAGAACTTAGATGCGTTATTTACTGCAAATGATAAAGCCGATACCTCTCAAGGGGATATGACAGGTTATATCGGTCAATTTATCATGGGTAATGAACCTGATCATCACGTGCCATACTTGTATAACTGGACGGCAGAGCCTTGGAAAACCCAAGAATATGTCGATCAGGCGATGAAAAAATTCTTCCACCCAACCAAAGCGGGTTTAATTGGTAACGAAGATGTAGGTCAAATGTCAGCTTGGTACATTATGGGTGCATTAGGCTTCTATCAAGTGAATCCTGGCGCACCGATTTATACTATTGGACGACCACTGTTTGATGAAGTGAAATTTGATATTGATGACGGTCAATTTACGATAACGGCTGAAAATAATAGCCCTGATAATATCTATGTTGAATCGGTCACTATTAATGGAAAGCCCTTGGGTAATCATTATACTTTTGCTCATAGTGAAATTATGGCTGGTGGCGAATTACACTTTGTGATGACCAATAAAAAGCCAACAATTAAATAAATTAATATTAGTTATATTTGAAGCAGACAAAGTTGATTATATTTGTCTGCCTCTCAATACTGTTCGTTTCTTTATATCATTCATTGTTTAATCATCATTGATATTTACGTTTCAATATTAATTAAACGGTGGGTTTAAATTACATTGTTTTATTTATTTCTTAAATACTGTCTATTTCAGCGTGGTCGCTAATGGTTTTTTATTAATGACTATTAATAACAGTGTTAAAAAATAATATATAAATTAGAAAAGGATTTGAAATGAAATTCAAACGTACCCTACTTTCAATGGCTGTTATTGCTGCTACATTGGGTTTAACGGCTTGTGATGACGACACGCATAATATTGATGTTAATGTTACTGTCCCTGATGGTGATGGCACTCTTCCTCCTGTTGACGAAGGGGATAAGCCCGTTTGTCCACCGACTGGGGACGGTGATTGTGATGATAAACCGAGTACAGAAAACCCAGTTATTGATATGGGGGTTCATATTCCGGTTGATTTATCGGGCATGGATGTCACCCGCTACGTTAATCCATTTATAGGGACTGGTAATTTAGGTAATACTTACCCTGGTGCAACTACCCCTAATGGCATGGTGCAATTGTCCCCGAATAATGGCTCTAATGGCTGGGAGTATATTTCTGGCTATTATTATCATGACGCTCGTACCAGTGGTTTTTCTCATACTCATTTATCTGGCGCGGGGGCTGGGGACTTAAATGACATTCTGGTAATGCCAATTAACTCCCGTTCAGACTTTATGATCAATGAAGGTTCAGCGACCCTCAATTTAGAAGCATCCCATTTTAAACATAAAGATGAGCAGGCGACCGCGGGTTACTACAAGGTTGAGTTGCTTGACTATGACATTACTGCTGAACTGACAGCGTCTGATCGTGTTGGTGTGCACCGTTATACGTTCCCACGCGATACAAAATCTGAAATTATCGTTAATACCGGATTTAAGCTTAACTGGGATTACACTTCTGATTCTTTTATTCGTTGGGATAAAGAAAATAACCGTTTGATTGGCCACCGTTTATCTGATGGTTGGGCAGCCTCTCAGAAAGAATATTTTGTGATGGAGTTTGATCAACCGATCAAAAATGTCCGTTTTGCTTATTATGATAAAGAGACCAAACAATACGTTAATGCGCCAGCTGACTTTACTGAAATAGGGTCAATTAAAGGTTCTCAAACCTATGATGCCGTTAATGATCGTGATGTGTTTGGTAAATACCAATATGCTCGCGCTTATGTTGAATTTGATACTGAAAAACAAGGGTTAGCCGTTGAAGCAAAATTGGCGTTATCAAGTACTGCGATTGGTAATGATGGCACCAATAAAGCGCCATTAACGGGAGCGTTCTTGAATCTAACTGAAGTTGATAATAAAAACTTTGATGATGTACGTTTAGAAGCCACCAATGAGTGGGAAGCATTACTGGGTAAAGTAAAAGTTGAAGGTGATGAAACCTACAAGCAAACTTTCTATACTGCGATGTACCATGCTTTCCTTGGTCAAACAACGCACTCAGATATTGATGGTAAATATTACCGTGCATTCCAAGGTCGTAATGCTTATCCAAATGGTCGTCCATCTTGGGGTAAAGAAGCGCCATTAGTGGATGATGTTCGTTTAGCCGATGCCAACAATGATGGTAAGGCTGACTTTACTCGTTATGACACATTCTCACTGTGGGATACTTACCGTAATGTACAACCACTAGCATCAATCTTTACCCCTAATGCATTAGCGGATGTTGTGTTATCAATGCTTTCTTATGCAGAAGAAGAATTTACGCCTCTTGATGCGGCGGGTACTGCGAGCGAATCTCGTAAAGGCCGTTTACCTGAGTGGACATTTAAAGGTAATGAAACCGGCATGATGATGGGGATGCACTCAACCCCGGTTATTTATGATGTATTGGCAAAAGGCATCCTTGATGCGCGAATGACAGAACTTGGTTTTAGTCAGGCAGATCAAAATGATATTAAAGCGCGCTTAATTACCGCCATGGTAACGGATGCACGCGGGAAAACGAGCCAAGGTGTGTCATGGATTAAAGAATATGAAAAAAATGGTTGGGTGCCAGCACAGCTCCATGATACAGAAACGGACTCATACGGTAAGCACTCACCTTTTAAAGATTCATGGACAGCGTCATATTCACTTGAATATTCAATGAATGATTGGATGATTGCAAAATCCATTGCCTTGGTGTTTGGCGAAGATGATCCACGTTATACAGAATTTGCTAATCGCTCAAATAACTGGCAAGCACAGTTCGATTTTGGTGGCGAAGCGAATACACCGTGGAAAGGGTGGTTTAAAGCGCGTGATAATAATGGCCAATTTATTGATAAGAACTGGACAGATCCTGTAACAGGTGGAAATGCTGGTAAAGATTGGCGTCCTGACATGTTTAACTGGGCATTCTCAGAGTCAAACGGTTGGCAATACTTCTTTAGTGTACAACATGATATTCATGGTCTAAAAGATCTGATGACTCAAGCGGATCGTAAGTTTAACCCTGAAGCAAAAGAGGGCGAATTATTTGCTGCACGTTTAGATGAGTACTGGTCAACATATCCAGATCGTAATGCGGGTGATAACCAGTTCCCTGTCTTTAATACTGGTAACGTAGGTCAACATGTACAGGGTAATGAACCAGATCTGCATGTGTCTTATTTGTATAACTACGTGGGTCAGCCATGGAAGACTCAAGCGGCGATTGCAGCCTCAACCAATGTTTGTTACGACAATACTGCTGATGGTATTTGTGGTAATGATGACTTTGGTACGCTTTCTTCATGGTTTGTGTTCCGTGCGCTAGGTTTCTATCCAGTGAATGCAGGCAGTATTTATGAAATTGGTACCCCGATGTTTGAAACTGCTTCCATTGATGTGGGCAACGGACAGTCGTTTAATGTGGTCGCAAAGAACGTGAGTCGTGAAAATATCTTTATTCAAAACGCAACGTTTAATGGTAAGACGTTTAATCGTACCTATCTTACTCATGATGAGATTATGTACGGTGGTGACCTAGTGTTTACGATGGGTGATACACCAAATAAACAGTGGGGTGCTGCCGCTGACTCTACACCACCAGATACTGGAATTGGTGAGTTCTTACACGAGAAATCACTACCTGTTGGTGCTCGATAGAGAGTCATGCTTTTTTGGTATAAAAATTATTTATAGTTATTGTTCTTCAAATCCTACGGTTAACTACCGTGGGATTTTTTTATTCCTCTTTTTAATATTCAAATCATAATCAATATCAAAAATTTTATTGATTATGAATTCATTTATAGAATCAGTGTTTGTTATTTTAAGATTTATTTTAAATTGAAATAAAGCGTAGTATTCATGATGTATCCACATATATAAATAAAATAATAAAGCTATTAAAAATATTTGATAGATTATGCATTGTTAATAAGTATGATTGACGGCAAGTAATTTATTGTCATTAATAAGTATTGAGTTCAATGCGTTTAATGTCATTATTTTCAAGGCGCTTAGAATATAAATGGCAATTGGAGATATTATGCCTATTTCTCGTCGTAACTTTCTAAAATCAGCTATCGCCACGGCTATTGCAGCAAATGGTTTAACACTATTCCCCGCTAACTTTGCATTTGCTGATGATACAATTTTAATTCCTAGTGCAAGCCACTGGGGACCTTTCTATGGTGTAGTAAAAGACGGTAAATTAGTTGGTATTCAACCTCGTAAAGAAATTGATCCACTGCCAACTGAAATGTTATTAGAAGGTTTGTTAAGCCGAACTTACAATAAAACGCGTATCCAATATCCAATGGTGCGTAAATCATATTTAGAAAATTTAGGTGGTGACACAAAACCTGAATTACGCGGTAAAGAACCGTTTGTTAGAGTAAGTTGGGACACTGCATTACAATTAACAGCCAGTGCTATTCTGCATACAATTGAAAACAAAGGTAACCAAGGTATTTTTGACTCATCTTATGATGGTTGGTCAAATACTGGCTTATTACGCCCACCTGTTGTTCAAGGTCGTTTCTTTAATTTAATTGGTGGTTGTAGCACCACTATCGGTGACTATTCTGCGGGTGCTTCAACCGTTATTTTGCCGCACATTGTCGGTGATATGGAAGTATATTCACCACAAACAGCTTGGCCTGTTATTGAAGAAAACACTGAAGTATTTGTGTTAGTGGGTAGTGATCCTTGGAAAACCAATCGTGTTGAATTCCGTGTTGCTGATCATCAAATGCAAAGCCATTGGCTTAAGTGGAAACAAAAAGGGATTAAGTTTATTTCCATTAACCCTAAACGTACCACGACCGATCATAATTTAGACAGTGAATGGGTATCAATTATTCCAGGTACTGACACTGCACTATTTAATGCGATGGCTTTCCATTTACAAGATCAAAAATTAGCAGATCTTGAATATTTGAAAAAATATACTGTAGGTTATAATCAATATCTTGATTACTTATTAGGTAAACAAGATGGCGTAGCTAAAACACCTGAGTGGGCAGCTAAAATTACGGGTATTCCCGCTGATGAAATTAAAAAGTTAGCCGTATTATTTAAATCTAAAAAAACCCAAATTGCAGCAGGTTGGGCCGTTCAACGAGCTGATCACGGTGAGATGATCCACTGGTCGATTATTAACTTTGCAGCAATGGCGGGGAAAATTGGTAAACCTGGCGAAGGTTTTGGTTTTAGCTGGCACTATGGTAACGGCGGTATGCCACAATCAGGTGCATCATTACCTGTAACATTAGGTCAAGGCTTTAACCCTATTTCTGCTGGTTGTCCGGTTGTACTTCAGTCTGAAATGTTACGTAATCCTGGTAAGTCATTTACTTATAATGGTCAAACTTTAAAATTCCCTGATATATCAATGGTATATAACTCAGGTAATAACCTGTTCTCACACCAACAAAATCTTAATGCTTTAATCAAAGCAATGAATGACAAAGTTGAGACTTATGTTTGTCAAGATACATGGTGGTGTGCGTCAGCGCGATTTGCTGATATTGTTTTACCAGCAACCAGTGCTTTAGAGCGGGTTGATATTACTTCTGGTGGCACATACAGTAATAATAAAGTTTATGCTATGCAGCAAGTGATTGAACCTTATGGCGAAAGTCTAGATGACTATGAGATTTTCCGCCGTTTAGCGAAGATTTTCCACGTAGAAGATAAATATACTACGGGTAAAGATATGATGACGTTGCTGAAAACAGCTTATGAGTCATCAACGGCTGCGAAAATTAAACCGTTTGATGAATTCTGGAAAGATGGTGTTACTGTTATGCCAACCCCAGAAAAAGCAGATTACTGGCAACGTCATGGTGCATTCTATGATGATCCAGAGAAACACCCATTACATACGCCATCAGGTAAAATCGAACTATACAGTGAATCTATCGCTAAAATGAAGTTGGATGACTGCCCAGCAGTACCGACTTATATGCAACCGTTCGAGTTTTTAGGTAATGCTAAAGAAGGACAATTGCATATTTTGAGCCCACATCCTTGGATGCGTTTACACTCACAAATGGCAAACGCAGATACCAATAGTTATGAGTGTGTTGATGGGCGTCAGTACTTATTGATTAACGATCAAGATGCGCATGCTCAAGGCATTAAAGACGGTGATTTGGTTGAGTTACACAATGATCGTGGTGCATTACTGTGTGGTGCTAAATTATCAAAAGAAGTTCGTCGAGGCGTAGCATGTCTACATGAAGGCGCATGGATGCAACTTGATAAATTAGGTCGTTGTAATAGTGGTCAGATTAATATTATTACATCGGATCAATCATGTGGCGGACTAAGCCAAGGTACAAGTGCGAATACTTGTTTAGCATACTATAAAAAATGTACCGATCCATGTTCACCAAATAAAGCCTATGAACCACCAATGATCGAACAACTAACAGGGCCAAATGATGGTTCTATTTTGCCTATGGTTGATCTTAATATCGATGGCCGTATTGCATTGCTTCATAAAGCGAATGCAGGTAAAAAAGCACCGAAGATCAGTCGTGGTCAAGAAATTTTCTATGCAAGTTGTACTATGTGTCATGCGGCACCTAATCCATCAGCACATACTCGTGCACAGTGGGAAGGGATCACACAAAGTATGTTCCCTCGTGCGGGTTTAAATGCCGCTGATCGTAAACTTGTTTTAGAATATTTAGATAAACACGCGGCAAAAGCGTAATAAATTTAGATTAGGTATTGATTTTATATGATTAAAATCCGAACAACTCAATGGAGTGTTCGGATTTTTTTTATAAAAAAACGCAGATTATGAGGCCAATGCCACAAAATAAAACAACCGATATTGTTAAGCCTTATGATTCATAATAAGTTTGTTTGGCTATGAAAATCTTGTGCCTCGCTAAGTTAATCCTGAACAATTAGCTTACGAGGCAGTCCTTATCTTCGATTTCATTTCCCGTTTCTCTTCTCAAAATAACAGCGTTTATTAACGCTTATCCTAGTGACTATCTGGTTTTTTATCAGTTAATATTCCAATTATCAGAACTATCTTATTGAATTAAATAATTTTAAGCTATGGGGTTATTAGTAATTCTGCCGCATTATTATTTCATCTTTTTTGTGGCGTATTTGCCATCAAATATTCGCTGGTGGATGATGTGATTCTTACTGTTAGTGCTAACAATACGAATGTGCCTCCAGCGCTAAAATGTATAAAATTATGCGATTAAAATTCGTTAAACGAACATTCCCTTAGTGAATAAATACCCTCTTAAGGAATAAAAAAGGCGAACAAAATTTGACAACTATTATTAAATAATTGTCGTTCTTATTCTCTTTTGCCGAAAGGTAACATCAAATGATGCTTAATTGACTGAGGTGATTTTTGATTAATAACAATAAACTTGCTCTGGGTTGTTATCTCTGGCAACAGCAAGTGGCACCATAAATGCGGCAAAACAGACGATTCAACACTAAATATTGGTGATCGAATTGAAGTGCGATCTGAAAATGCAGATCATGATATTAGCGACTTAAGTCGAGCGAGACGAAACTAACAGACACTATTAGCGGTATTGGTGTTTTTGAGCAGGAATTTAAAGCTGAATCAGAAAAAACACGTCACTTATATGTTGGTATTAAAGCAGCTTTAGACAATGGCTATACAATTCTTGTATATGGTAAGACAGATGGTGCTATAAGTGTTGTTATAGATATTACCGATATTCAAGCGTTCTATGGTGCTCGCTAAATGGATTCGCCCTGAATTATTTAAAGATCTAAATCCTGAGCATACTTTTGAAGAGATGAATAAGCAGCTTGGTGATCATGGTGTGAAGAGTATTTTTGGTATCAGCAGTTTTGAAGTAATGCTAAGTCGTCTTAATTTAGTTAAAGAAACCTATTGAGTTGTGATATTAGATCAAAAAAAGACCACGGATAATTAAATCTGTGGTCTTTTGTTTTTCGACGTGTGTAATAATTATTTTTTACGTAATAGAGATAAGAACTTTTCTCTTGTTAGCTTCGATATATTAAATGCTAACCGTCTTTGTATTAATTTAACGTTATTATTTATCAAGTTACATGCGAGCTTTAAAAATATTAACGATTTCTTCTAGGCTAGCTTTACGTGGGTTAGTTAAAGAACATGCATCATTAAGGGCGTTTTGCGCCATAAATGCGAGCTTATCTTCTGTAACACCAAGATCTGTTAAACGTTGCTTTGTGCCTACCTTTTCAGATAGTGCATCAATCGCTTCAAGGGCTGCGTTAACCGCTTGCTCTTGTGTCATCGTTGCCGTATCAATCCCCATTGCTTTGGCGATATCAACAAAGCGCTCAGGTACTTGCTTGGCATTAAAGCGTGATACTTCAGCAAGTAGAATAGCGTTACATAGACCGTGTGACAGGTCGTAAACACCACCTAATTGATGCGCCATTGAGTGCACGTAACCGAGAGAAGCATTTGAGAATGCCATTCCCGCTAAGTACTCACCGTATTGCATTGCATCACGAGCAGCACGATCTTGACCGTTACTCACGACGGCTTCTAAGTTATTAACAATCAACTCAATGGCTTTGATTGCTGATGCATCCGTGATTGGTGTTGCAGCGGTTGAAACATAGGCTTCAACCGCGTGAGTTAATGCGTCCATACCTGTGGTTGCGGTTAGGAACTTAGGCATTGCGACCATTAGTTCTGAATCATTAACGGCAATAATAGGGGTGAAGTGCTTATCAACTACTGGGTATTTAGTTTGATCTTGTTGGTTAGTGATGATTGCAAATACAGTCATTTCTGATGCCGTACCCGCTGTTGTATTCACTGTTACCAATGGCAGCTGTGGCTTTTTCGATAAGTGAACACCTTTAGAGTAATCACGAATATGCCCACCGTTAGCTGCAACTAATGCGATACCTTTTGCAGTATCGTGTGAAGAACCACCACCAAATGAAATCACGAAGTCTGCTTTGCTTTCAGCCAATAGGGCAAGACCATCTTCGATATTTTTCTCTGTGGGATTAGGCTGCACACCATTATAGATAACGTAATCAAGGTTATGTGCTGTCAGCTCATCTGTTAGCTTATCAACCAGACCCACTTTAATTAACACACCATCAGTAACGATAAGTGCTTTTTTCAATTCTTTTGACGCTAATTCAGCCCCTAGAGATTGAATAGCATTAGGACCCATTAAGGTTACAGGTGGCATGTAAAATACATTGCTCATAGTAAAACTCCGATAATTATTGATTAATTTATAATGACTTACCGCGATAGCCATAAGTCTGAATTTGTTTGATGTTTTGTTATTAATTGGTGGTGATGTAATGTGCTATATCGAACTTATTGATTGTTATTTGTGTCGATGCGGTCATTCTACGCCCTGCTAATTTAGTAACAATAGGGATAAAACCAAAACACTTTTACCTATGTGTAATAATTAAATTGTGGGTAAATTGTTTGTTTCGTATATTGATTAACTATTACTTATCAGCTGCTGACAATAATTTTTCTGAAAATGTCATGTGGGTGTTTTTAGTGGATAACACTATTCCTGAATGTGATTTATCAGCAGTACCATTTACTGTGTAATGACGTGCAATTACAGTGTTATTAGCTTTATTGTTGAAGCTAACATTACCTGTGAATGCGCCATCACGTGCTGAGGCTGTGTAAGATGTGGTGATAATAGCAGTAGCGATAATTGTTTTAATAACTGTTTTCATGAGTCGTATAACCTTATCTTTATAATTGTTTGTCAACGCTGTCTGCGTTTCGATGGGGTTATATTAACAATTACCAAAAACAAAACAATAGCGTAAAAATGTAAAAGATTATTACCTTATTGTAATGGTTGGCATGATAAAAGTAGATAGTCGGTAGTTTGTTGAGATATATACAAAATCACTCTAAGAGTTGTATCAACTTTTAAACGTAATTAATTTTTAGGTTTTTTTTTGGGGGGGAATATTTTTGAATTTTACACGGTGAATTGAGGTTAAAGGCAGTAGCTCCGATTTCATATAATAGTTATTACATGAAATCGGGAGAAGGATAATAATAGATGTATTTCTTAATTTTATATTATTTAATCTTCATAATATAATTATTCTAAATTCAAGCTAGATAATTTAACTCTTAGTAAATCCATCGCATTTGGATTATCCCAATCAACTTCGATTAATGTCGTTCCCATTTTATGACAAGCTTGAGGTAATACGGCGTCATGAAATGCACTCAGATCAGTCAAATAACGTAATGATAAGGTCATTTCTTCGGGACGAGCTCTTTTTCGCATTCGTTGATAAGCAATTTCTGGCTTAGTTTTTAGGTAAAGACAATAATCGATTGTTGGGTAGTCATGAATTTTAGCAATTAAATGTTTATAGCAATCCATATGTTTGGCGGCATCTTCAACGGTATTTTCATAGTTTGACATGCAAGCATGGGTAAAGACGAGATCGCTTAATAAAGATCGTTCAATAACGTAACGTTTATTAGGATTTAAATTTTTTAATAAATTAGATCGTTGTGTTGTGATGTAATACTGAAAATTATTGCGAGCATTAACATTTGATGGATCACAGCTAAATAATCCCAGTAATCGTTGAAATTCTGGATCTGTATCTACGGGCTCTAAAATAGTAACGGCTTGTAGCATTGCTGCGAGTTTAGGTAATAAAGTCGATTTACCTGAGCCAATATTGCCTTCAATACATATAATGAGAGCTTTCTGCATATACTTATTTCTCTATTTTTTACCTGAAAATAAGACTTCGTTTTTCTTATCTGCATCAGACCAAAAATTAATATTAAATTGAGCATCATCCGATAATTCAATACGGTGCCAATATTGAGGTGGACTGGTGGCAAATTGACCTGCATTTATTTCTACACGCACTTCTGGTTCTGTTGCGGTGCTATTAGCAAAGCCGTAATAAACCACTTGCCCTTCCATTACACAGAGTTGACCAAAGACATCTTTAGCCGTGTTGTGATGTGACAAGAGTACTGGCGGTACATTGTCCTTAGTAAAAAATGCTGTTGACCGTTGAATTGTCCAATTTTTAGGAATTCTTAAATGGCTCATAAGTACGCTCCGCTAACGCTTTAAAAGATGTATAAATAATACACCTTTTGTGGTTGATTTCAAGCTAAATGATAATCATTGTCATCTTGTTTGTTCTTTTCTGTATTAAGTTATTGTTTTTATATGATAAATAAATCGAGATATTTTTGATTATGATAGTGAAGCGGTATTTTGAAGTGAAAATATCTAAGTTGAGAGAAATTCTATTATTAGGTTTAGATAAGAGGCCATTAAAAATACGGCCTCTTATTTTTAATTTAATAGGTTAGATTGGCTGATCAAGTTTATCGTAACTGCGTAGCTTATAATTAATAATAGACAGTACCCAACAGCCAATAAATATCGCAATGACTCCAATACCGACGATACCAAAATGATCGGTCATGGTATTAATGCCATCCCAAAATGAACCGCTTAATTTTAAACTTGATGCAATGGCGCTTAATGCTTCTAAGCCACCAATGATCAACGCCATAATCACAGAAATTCCAGTAATGGTCATATTGTAGTAAAGCTTACGTGATGGTTTTGAGAATGCCCACCCATAGGCGCCAAGCATCACTAGATTATCCAGGGTATCTATTAATGACATACCAACAGTAAATAAAACCGGGAAGATCATGATTAACCAGATGTTCATTCCTTGAGAGGCATTGGTTGCTGATAGTGCTAATAACGTAATTTCAGTTGCAGTATCAAAACCTAATCCAAATAAAACCCCAATAAAATACATATGCCAACTTTTATTGATAAATTTAAATGAAAAATGGAATAGTTTATTTAATGGACCGGTTAATTGAATATTTAAATCCGCATCTGTTGGACGAATACCTTGTTTATAAGCATTGAATTTTTTATAGACCGAAAGAAAAATTCTAAGGTTGATATAGGCCATAATTAATAAAAACAAAATAGAAACGCTAGTACCTATAATGCCGCCAATATCGCTGATAAAAGGGATTTTTGACTTAAATGTACCAACGGTTAACGCAATGGCTGCCGCGGCTAGCATTACAATAGTTGAATGGCCTAGCGAGAAAAAAGTACCAATGGTGATGGGCTTTTTACCTTGTTCCATCATTTTTCGAGTGGTGGTATCAATTGCTGCGATATGATCAGCATCTACAGCATGGCGTAAACCTAAGGACCATGCTAATAGCGACATACCAAGCATTGCAGGGTGTTGATAGAAGGCAAGTACAGCAATTACCCACACTATTATATTGATCAAAATAAGGCTAGATACCAGCCATATCGCGTTTTTTTTCGTATTATCGCTGATTTTCATTATATTTAGTCTCTAGTCTTTATTGATTATGTTTAGAACGTTACGCTAAGAGGATGAGTGAAAATTAATGTTTATTAGTAGCGCAAACTAAATATAATAGTTCTGTTTTAATAATAGTTATCATTCTCTTTACTTTTGATGGTTAGTTTTGTTCAAGTATTGAATTTATAATATTTTATTGTTTTCTATCATTGAGTTATCTTTTTTACAATCAACAATAAAGCCACTTTTTATTTGTGGGTTATACGTTATCCGCTATTATAAACATCCCTTTGAGGTATGTATTTAATTTTTAATGGTTGTTATATCGAGAAAAGTAGCACAGTATATTTGGGCTCTTTAAATACAAAAATAATTTAAAAGAATCAAAAAGGTGAATGCTATGTCAGTAACTGTTGAAGGCAAAAAATTATCAGTATTAGGTCAATTCCCACAAGCAGGACAACAAGCGCCAGAGTTTACACTTTGTGGTGCAGATCTTGGTGATTTGACACTGAGTTCACTTAAAGGAAAGAAGATTGTTTTAAATATTTTCCCAAGTGTTGATACACCTGTTTGTGCGATGAGTGTACGCGCGTTTAATCAAATGGCTGCGGATGTTGATAATACTGTTGTGGTTTGTATTTCAGCCGATCTGCCATTTGCTGCAAGTCGTTTCTGTGCTGCAGAAGGGCTTGAAAATGTTAAAACAGCGTCATTTTTCCGTGAGCCTCAGTTTATTCAAGCATACGGTGTAAATATTAATGAAGGGCCATTAAAAGGTTTAGCTGCGCGTGCTGTGATTATTTTAAATGAAGATGGTCAAGTGACTTACAGTGAACGCGTTGCTGAGATCAAACATGAACCTAATTATGAAGCAGCAATGATGGCTTTACGCTAAAAAAAGAATCCCCTCTAGCTTATAGGTTAGAGGGGTTTTTATTTATTGACGCTATTGATTAGATATTACAACCTTCCCAAACAATACGGCGATAACGGATTGGATTGGTGTCACCTTCAGTACTAAAGATCATAACCACAGCATCTTTATTTAAGCCTATTTTTTTAGCTTCAATTTTTCCTGATTCTGTTGTCATTAATTGATAAAGAATGCCCATTGATAATGCGCCAGATTCACCACTAACAATGCAGTTATCACCTTGTAGTGGGTTACCTAAAATACGCATACCTAAAGCAGTAATACTGTCTTCTGCTGAGATAAATGTATGACCACTATCTCGTAAAATTGGCCATGTTATTGGGTTGGGCTCGCCACAAGCAAGACCTGCCATAATAGAAGATAGCTCCCCTGTTACATTAACTATTTCACCCTTGTTCCCTGAACGGTAAATGCAATCAGCGGCTGATGGTTCACCAATCATCGTTTTTATATTTTCGGAGCCTAAACGATCCACTAAGTAACCTAATATTCCCCCCGCCATTGCACCAACACCGGCTTGTAGCATGACATGAGTTGGTAAGCCTTCGTTGGTCTCTTCCGCCTGATCAATCGCTTCATCTGCCATTGTCATGTAACCTTGAGAAATCCAAGTGGGAATTTGTTCATAACCATCCCAAGCTGTATCTTGAACCAGCATCCAGCCATTATTTTTAGCTGTTTTATTGGCTAAACGCACTGTATCGTCGTAATTAACATCTGTAACGATGCATTTAGCACCTAATCCATGGATACGTTCAATACTTGCTTGGGGGGAGCCTTTTGGCATATAAACAACCGCTTTTTGTCCCATCTCCCTTGCAGCCCAAGCAACCCCAGCACCATGGTTTCCTGCTGTTGCCGTGGTAAAGACTAATGGTTGCGTTAATTTATTAGCGACTGTTTTTAAATCAATTTCATTAATATTAATATTTAAATGATCAGCTAAAACACGACCTAATGCATAAGATCCACCCAGCACTTTAAAAGCATTTAAGCCAAAACGTTTTGATTCATCTTTTACTAAAATAGCTTTAACACCAAGAAGGGCAGCCAAATGTGGCAGTGAAATTAATGGCGTTGGTGTATAGCCTTCAATTTGTTGATGAAAAGCACGTGTTTCTTGAGCTATTTTTTGAGTAAATAAAACACTTTTATTGCCGTTATAATGTTGGTTAGCTGATACTTTTAGCATGGCGTTCACTTTACAATAAATACGTAGAAGAAAGCGGCAAATAACAGAATATATTTGCCTTTATAAATGCTTACTTATTAATAAAAGTAATTGCTTGATAATATAAACCAATTGATGCTGAGTCTATATGTATTCGAGTTTTCATTATTTATCTCTTTTTATGCTTTAAACTCGCACAAATATTTATAAATAGTGTGTCGAGTTTTACCTAATCACTCTGAAATTATTGCTGTTGCTGCTTTTCATTGATAGTGCCGTTATATGCATAATAGAGGTTTTTTGATATGAGAAAAATAAAACTGTGATATTGAGTCCAAAGAGAGCTTTAAAGGAATATGCGTTATGTCACAGCGAATAATTGCGGTTACAAAAAGCCAGTGAATGCGTAATTAATCCTATATATCCTATCACTAAGTTTATTGATAATTCAGTTAGAATTTTTCAATCGTAGTTGTCGATATAACAATCTACAGCTAACGAAATAAGCTAGGGAATGGATATGTCGACAATGAAAATAATGCCTTTGGCACTGATGGTCGCAGCAGTATTAGCTGGGTGTAATAACGAAACGATAAATAATACGACCATTGTGCCAGATAAAGATCAACCTGCGATTGAGTTAACGGGTAACACTAAATTTGTCGACCCATTTATTGGTACTGGCTTTAATGGTCATACTTTTCCGGGGGCAGTGGTACCTGAAGGTATGATGCAGCTTTCACCCGACACTGAATTGATGGGGTGGCATTCTTCATCAGGTTATCATTACGATAAAGATACGTTATTTGGTTTCTCTCATACTCACCTAAGCGGTACTGGTATGGGGGGATTAGGCGATATTCTATTTTTACCGTTTACTGAAGATAATCAAAAATATATCGAAGATAATGATGATTACCGTAACGCTATTTCAGTGAAAATGGATAAAACAACTGAACATGCTGAAGTTGGCTATTACAGCGTAGAAATTGCAGACAATGATATTAAAGCTGAGCTAACCGCTTCTGAACGGGTTGGTTTCCATCGTTATACTTATCCTCAATATACTGATCAGAAATTAAAAATTGATTTAAATTCTATATTAAACAGTGATTGGGGCTCTACGTCATTACGTAATCAATTAACGGTCAGTGATGATGGTTATACGATCACGGGTGAAAGAGATGCCGCACATTTTTCTGGATGGGCTAAAAATCAAAAAATATTCTTCTATGCGACCTTTGATAAAAAAATCAAGAACGTTGTTATTCTGGCTAACGGTAAGCCTGTCGATGGATTAACTGCCGAGCATGCATCAGTGTTACTTCATGATGAAACGGGTAAACCAGTGAAGCGTACTAAAGCGGACGTTACCGCTTATGTTGAATTTGAAGCTGGTGATACCCAAGTTGTAAATGCTGCGGTAGCAATCTCTGCCGTGAGTGCTGATGGTGCTAAAGCAAACCATGATGCAGAAGCTCATCAGTCATTTGATGAAGCTCGCGCCAGTGCCGTTAAAAAATGGCAACGAGCATTAAATTTTGATGTGAAAGGTGGTACGCCAGAGCAAAAAGAAATTTTCTATACTGCGCTTTACCATACAAAAATAGCCCCTCAAGTGCATCAAGATGTCAGTGGTGAATTTAGAGGTATGGGTAAAGGTTCTATTCGTAATGGCGAAGGTGAATATTCTATTGCTTATGGTCAAGCAACGTCTGAACAACCAAACTTTTCGGTGTATTCATTATGGGATACTTTCCGTGCGTTACATCCATTAAAAACCATTACTGAGCCTGAACGTGCCGTTCAATATGCCAAGAATATGGTTCAGAAATGGCGGGAAAGTGGTTTATTGCCTAAGTGGGAACATCTAGGGGATGAAACAGGCACCATGATTGGTTATCCCGCGGTTGCTGTTATTGCTGATGCAATCACCAAGTTTCCGAATGAATTTACGCAACAAGAAAAACAACAAGCACTGCAAGCTGCGGTTGAATCATCCACTTATGATAACTATGCAACATTAGCGCAAGAGTGGGATCTTGATGTATTAAAACGAGTTCTACCTGATGCCATCAAATTTTCTCAGCAACAAGGTTTTGTACCTGTCGCGAATGAAAATGCTGAAAATATTAAAGAGTCGGTATCTTACGGCTTAGAAAATGCATTTTATGATTGGGCTATTGCACAAATTGCTAAAGCTGCGGGTAATACTGACATTGAGCAACAATATTTAGCGCGATCAAAAGCATTTGAACGTTACTTTGATAACAATCCAACTGAATATGCCAAGCATGGCGTAACTGGTTTTATGCGTCCATTAACCATTGATGGTGAGTTTATTTCGCCATTTGATCCGTATAATACGGCTCATGAATCAGGTCCTTATGCAGAAGGTAATGCATGGCAATGGACTTGGTTTGTACCGCATGATATTAAAGGTCTGCAACAGGTCATGGGTGGGCAAGCTGCGTTTGCGAAAAACTTAGATGCGACCTTTACCGCCGGTAGTGAAGGTACAGAAACAGCCGATATGTCGGGAATGATTGGCCAAGTAGCCTTTGGTAATGAGCCATCGCATCATATTCCATACCTTTATAATTGGACCGCGGAACCTTGGAAAACCCAAGAAGTGGTCGATTATATTTTAGATGAAATGTACTTTGCAGAACCTGCTGGCATTATTGGTAATGAAGATGTTGGTTCTATGTCGGCATGGTATGTGATGTCTGCAATGGGTTTCTATCAAGTTAACGCAGCAGCACCTATATATACTGTTGGACGGCCATTATTTGATGAAGTACGTTTACCTGTAAAAGACGGTTTCTTTACCGTTAAAGCGATTAATAATGCCGATGGTAATATGTATATAAAATCGGTATCAATTAATGGTAAGAAATTAGATAACGGTTTGTTCTTTCATCACTCTGAATTTAAAGTCGGTGGCGAACTTAAATTTGTGATGACAGGTGATAAATCTCAAGCTATGCAAGCTTCATTCATTGAATAATTAGAGTTAACTAACTAAACAAATAAATAAAATAATCGGCAGTCATTTATATTTAATGGCTGCTTTTTTATATATTAATATTGTTGATTATTACGTTGAACCAATGTCACTAAAATATAAGGTGGTGATAAAAATCCAGTAAATGTTCTTTTTTGCTACTATTTAAATGGAGTGTTTATTTTTATTATTAATCGAATATAAAGTGAGTTGATATTTATCTAACTCGTTACCCAACTATCAATAATATAGGTTGATAATAATGATAAATAAACTGAGTCCAATAGCATTTTCTATTGCATTAGCGATGGGGTTAGTTGGTTGTAATTCTGATGATACATCGGTATCTAAAGATAATATCACTCCAGTTTCAGACGCATATTTACAATATGTAAACCCTTTTATTGGTACTGGTGCTGATGGCCATACTTTTCCTGGTGCGGTATATCCATCGGGAATGGTACAGTTAAGCCCAGATACTGAGATGGATGGTTGGGGCTCTGCTGCGGGTTATTTTGATCATGGCAAGCAACAAGATATTCCCGTTTATGGTTTTTCACATACTCATTTAAGTGGTACTGGCATCACTGATTTAGGCGATATACTTGTCCTACCGTTTACTGAAAAAAATAACGCAACTTATAATACCTTTGATAAAGCGAATGAAATTGCAGCAGCGGGTTATTATTCTGTTGAATTAAATCGTGGTGATATAAAAGCGGAATTAACCACAACAGCACGTGTGGGTTATCATAAATACACTTTTGCTAAAGACAGTACTCCTTTTATTAAATTCGATTTAGATCATACGTTAAATAAGAGTTGGGGTAATCGTACCACTGTCGGTAATATTGAAATAATTGATAAATATACTATTCGAGGTCAACGTAGTTCAGATGGTTGGGCAAATAATCAACATGTCTATTTTTATGCGAAATTTAACCAACCGATTGTGAAAGCAACCGCATTAATTGATGGGGTTGAAACGAGCGTTAAATTAAATAATGATAATATTGAAGCGGTTAAAACAATCGCTTATTTAGAGTTTGCACCGACAGATCAACCATTAGAATTAAAAGTGGGTCTATCTCCTACGGGCATTGACGGCGCAGAGAAAAACCTTAATGCAGAAGTACCTGCGTGGGGCTTTGATAGTGTGTTAGTGCAATCTCAACAGGCATGGCATAACGAGTTAGCCAAGGTTGAAGTTGAAGGTGGCACTGAAGATCAAAAACAGATTTTCTATACTGCGTTATACCATGCTTCTATTGCGCCAATGATTTTCCAAGATGTGGATGGTCAATATCGTGCAATGCGAACCCAAGAAATTAAAGACGCTGGGGATACACCTAACTATTCAGTGTATTCAATGTGGGATACCTTCCGCGCTTTCCATCCGTTACAAACGATTATTAATCCACAACGTGCGACAGAATATGCTAATGATTTAATTCGTAAATATAAAGATGGCGGTATGTTACCTAAGTGGGAATTACAAGGCCACTATACGGGTACGATGATTGGTTTTCCGGCCATTTCAATTATTGCTGATGCAATGGCAAAGGATTTAAAGGTGAATGCGCAAGATGCATTAGAGGCGGCAGAATTCACCGCGCGTTATCATGAGAAAAGTGAATTTCCAGATTGGACTGACGATCAAAACATTGGTGCTGCAAATGTGGTGCAAGTGAAGGTTTATGAACAAAATAAATATGTTCATCATGGCTACTGGAACTCAGCATCTTATACCTTAGAGTTTGCTTATGGTGATTGGGCAGTATCAGAAATTGCGCGTATGGCAGGTGATGTAAAACTGCAAGACGAGTTTTTAAGCCGTGCTGATAACTGGTTGCAGCATTGGGATAAAGTTAGTGGCTTCTTACGTCCGAAGAATCACCCATTAAGTGTTAGTCCGAATAAACCTGCATCACAATTTAATCAGCCTATTGATGAATCGCGCAAAGATGAATGTGTGATGATAGATGTGGTACAAACGGATGGTAGTAGCAAAGCAATGGAGCAATGCCCACTATTGCCATTTGATCCGTATTTTGTTGATGAATTTGCCTTTACTGAAGGTAATGCATGGCAGTGGAAGTTCCAGCCAATGCATGATTTTGAGCGTCTAAAGCAAGAAATTTATGCAGCTGATGTTGCTCAAAATAAACCGAATATGACGCCTGAAAAATCATTCCGTGAAGACTTAGATGAGTTGTTTACTGCTCGCTCTTCAAATACTGGTGAAGAACTGCCTGATTTAACCGGTTATATTGGTCAATATATGCATGGTAATGAGCCGTCACACCATATTCCATACTTATACAATTTGACTGATGAGCCTTGGAAAGCACAGGAATACTTAGATCAAATCATGAACCAGTTCTATACCACTGAACCGACAGGTTTAATTGGTAATGAAGATGTGGGCCAAATGTCAGCATGGTACATCATGAGTGCTTTAGGCTTCTATCAAGTAACACCTGCAGATCCTACTTATTCAATTGGTCGTCCATTGTTTGATAAGGTTGCGATTGATGTGAAGGGCGGTGAATTTACCATTGTGGCTGACAATAATAGCCCAGTGAATAAATATGTGCAGTCAGTCACCATTAATGGTCAACAGCTAGGTGCTAACCTAACCTTTAAACATAGTGATATCAAAGCTGGTGGCGAATTACGGTTTGTGATGACGGGTGATAAGAAACAAGCATTACAGGCGATTTTTTAATTAACAAAAATTAAATGAAAATGTATCGTCTTAAAATAGGTTGATGATTTTTAATGAAGGCTAAGTGCATCGCACTTGGCCTTTTTCATACGCTTGATTTGGTGTTTGTATTGCCAAGCATAAATGTGGGCGCATGTTATTAACAGTACATTCGTGTGCAGAATCTGTAAGTCTGGCAACATCAGCAACTATATTATGGTGGGCTATTAGTATTGCCTAACATGATAAAAAAGAGGGAAAGTAGGACGGGATTATATTACACATTAAATACTATGCCTAATAAGCATGTGTTGCTGGGCAATAATTGGCTCAGCGGGCAATAGTTTGCTCAGTTGTGGGCAATAATTTGCTCAAAGTACTAGCTGAAATGTAATGCCTATTTTTATTTTGTTGTAATTCAGTTGGTTAAGGTTG
>NZ_CAMRAN010000037.1 GCF_947039875.1 uncultured Photobacterium sp. | reverse complement strand
AAACCCAACTCTCTGGCTTCGGCAAGGGTTAACCCACTGGCTTGAATATCGCGTAGCATCTCAATACGTCGTCGTGCAGCACCTTGCTGCTTCTTGCTATCTGCGATGTTGGTCGCCGAATCGTCTTTGTGTTCCCACTTAGATGAAACGGAAGAAATTTCTGAATAATCGATAGAGTTAATAGACACAATACCCTCCTAAAGAAACCTGTGTCGACATGCAGTACTTAGTATCAAAGGTTTTTAATTGAAAAAAGCATATAACAACAACTTTGTGAACAAGACCATATTCGTAATAAAATAATCAAAAAACACTAGTAATAGATCTATTTATTGCGTAGTTTTGATCATTCGTGCCTTACAAAGAATCCATGCTTAAACGCAAAGATTTATTTCACTATGTCGTCTTTTTGCCTCATGCCTTTATGTACTTTTATCTACAAAACACCCTACTAAGTTCATAACGTCACGTTAATACCATTAGAAGTAAAAATAATTAACGATATAAACAGTTAATGCACTTCGTTGTTTCACTATTAACAACAGATTAGGTATCATTTTACAGTCTAAAATGTGAAACTTTACATTACAAAAATTTACCTATAGCTCGCTATCTAAAAAGCGTACCGTAATAAGATAGCTTTAATTAAGGTCTACTATTATGAATGCAATGTCATCTGAACGTGCACAACCAGGTGCTTTATCAAATCCAAATACGTTTGCTGAATATCTCACTTTTGTTTTTAAGACAGATGCTAATCCAGAAGCGGTAGCTGACGCTTTTGCGAAAATTCAGATCATTGAAAAATCCATTGGGCAAAAAGACGCAACCGCAGACCTTAGCTTTACAATTGGTGTGTCTCACCATGGTTGGTCAACTGCTTTCCCTACAACACCAGCACCAGCTTTACTTAAAGATTTTGAAGCAATGGTTGATGGCGAACGCCAATTCCCAAGTACGCCTGGTGATGTGTTTATCATGATTAAATCTGAGCGTATGGATTTAAACTACCAAGCAGCTAAATATTTAGCGGTGGCTTTTGCAGATGTGGCAACATTAATTGAAGATATTCAAGGTTTTAAATACCTTGATAGCCGCGATATGATTGACTTTGTAGATGGCACTGAAAACCCTAAAAATGAATCTCGCATGAAAGCGGTATTAGTGGTTGATGATCTTGATATTCACCAAGGCGGTAGTTATTTAACAGTCCAACGTTATATTGACCGTCAAGGCCTATGGGACAAACAGTCTACTGAATACCAAGAGCAAGTGATCGGCCGAACTAAACTTGATGATATTGAACTTGATGATGATGTGAAACCTGTATGGGCACACAACAATAAGAGTAAAGTTATCGTTGATGATAAAGAAATCAAAATGCTACGCCAAAACCGCCCTTACGGTAATGCAATGGAACATGGCACCATGTTTATTGGCTTAACTGCATCACCGGTTACGATAAGCACCTCATTACAACAAATGATCTTTGCTGACAGTAATGGTCATTACGACCGCCTACTTGATTTTGTTGAAGCGAAAACAGGTACTAACTACTTTATCGTTTCTCAAACATTATTAGACACTTTTGCTGACTAATCTTATCTAATAATCAGTAAATCTTTCAGCCCATTAGCGTTTATCGTCAATGGGCTGATTTCGTAATAGCACCAATAACAATATAATGAGCGAGATAAATCAGCGTAAGTAAATCTTTGTTATCACTAACTCATTGAATCTATTAATGCTCCTTTTATTTAACAGAATAATGGCTTGCTTCCTAACAATTTCTGTTGTCCCCTATAGACTTACTTATTATTAGCGCTTTTTTATCACGTCGATAAAAAAGTATTTCCTCTGGGGGCCAGAATGTACAACACCCTTTTTTCTCGTGTATCACTCGCTGCAGTTATTGCTGTTGTTGCGGGTTGTAGTTCAACACCACCACCACTGCCAACACCGGCACCTGATTACAGTTTTAAAGCAGCAGCCCAAAAATTTATCGCTGCCGATAGCACACGTAGTAATGGCACTGTTGTTGATAAAGGGATGTTTTATCCGAAAGAAACTTTTGCTTATAGCTACCGTTATTGCTCCAATAGCGATCAACAAGCACAACAGGATATGGCACAATTTAATCAATTAGCCGCCAAGACTTGCTCAATTAATAAAGGTTCACTGGTCAATTTAGAGACAGGTACATGGTGTGTTCAACATCCTAATACTGCTCAAGAAACCCCTCTTTTTGCTGCACGCATTTCTTCCATTGATCTGTGGACCGACATCTGTTCTGGTGGACCGTTCGTCACCATGCGTATTATTGAAAATCGTGATATTCCACAATCAGCATGGGTAGATGGTGCAACCTTATTAGGCTATCAACCTTATTCAGTGCATCGTACATTAATGACATCTAAAGCCATTGAGCACCTTGATGACGTTACTCCGCTACCCACAGAAGAAGCATGGACTGAAGAGACGACCTTTATTACGACTCATGTAGGTGAAACTGTCTGTATGTATAAAAAATCAAAAGACGATGCTTACGGTGTGACATATAAAGGTAAGATTGAAAGCGTAAAGAATAACCGAGTACGTGTACTTGCAACACGTAAGATAAAGGGCGATGTGCGTATTGCCCCTATATCAACACCATTGCCGTGGCACAAACAAGCCATCATAGAAGCAGATGCTAAATCTTGGTTCATTTGTCAGTAAAACTAGCTTATTTATCAATTAATTAGCTTATACTATCAAAATAATAACGGCTGTATTTAGTCAATAAATACAGCCGTTATTTTGTATTCTATCGCTATATTTTGATACTTTTAATCGATTTACACTATAAATTGATTAAAAAAAGCCAACGTTTCACTGAGTGCCTGGTTACGTATTGCGTCTTTTTCCATTAAAATTTCATGACGCGCATTACGTATGACTTTCATGTGACAGTGTTTATTCTGGCCACAAAACCGATGATGACTATTATTATCAACTATCGTGTCACTACCCGCTTGCAATAAAAGTACGGGGATCTCTATTTTTTCAACATCACGAATGCAATGATCAGCCGCTTCAATGGCTTGCCATAACCAGCGAGGGCTTGGACCACCAATCCGTAATTCTGGATGGAGCTGATATAAATGCTTAGCCCAAACATAGCGTAATTTACTTTGACACAAGGTGTTATTTTCAAATGGCTCTTCATGGTATGGCTTTTGCCCTAGCACATACGATGGCTCATGTTGATAATGTTCCATGATCTTGGCAATGGATGATGCCACCAGCTTTAACGGTACTGGCATATGAATGCCAAACATCGGGGCATTCAGTACTACCGCATCAAATTGGCTATTATATTTTTCTAAATAAAGCGTGGTGATTGCACCACCCATTGAGTGAGCCAATAAAAAGCGGTGTTGGTATGTTTTTTCTTTATCTACAACTATAGTGACAAAATCATTTAAATCATCAACATAGTCATCAAAATCATTAACATGCCCTAATTCAGGATCTGTCGTTAAGCGTCCAGAGGCACCTTGGCCTCGATGATCATAGCCATAAACATCATAGCCTTGTCGTGAAAATTCAAAGAAAATTTCTTGGTACTTCCAAAAGCTTTCATTACGTCCATTTATAATCACAATGCAACGGGTATTTATGGGGTTAGTTACGCTAATCCACTGGATCTGAACGCCATCTTTACCACTAAATGCACTTTGCTTACGATGTAACCACATACTATGAACGTCATTTTCCATTAACTGTGTAAACACCGACTCCTTGGTTGAAAATTCAACATTACTCTGGTTCATTTATTAGCAACTTCTTAGTAAAAGCTCCTCAAATATGTCATTGCATAATGGCACCATTTGAATATCAACATTAAGCATATTTCATTAAATCAACGTTCTCTGTGTCATGCTTATAGTCTGTTTTATAAGGAGCATCTTTGATATTAATATGACGACCAACGGTATTTAAAAAATATTTACCTGATTGATGCCCTAAGTGATAATCCATATCAAGTGATGCCAAATCACTGCCGATCATTTTTGAACTCAACAGCTTTTCCGGATGAATTTCAAAAATAGTAACATCATCGGGCGGATTACTTAAAAAATCTTGGGTCTTACGGTAATTATCTTCATGCTCCAACAACATTTCAATCATCCCCGCAGCTTTAGAATGCCCTAAAGCACGACGAATATTAGTCATCCAACAATGATCAAATGATGTATCAATTGGTACAGTTCGTATTACGACAATATGACGATAACCACGTTCATATGCTTCTTGTACTGGAATCGGTGCACATAAACCGCCATCAACCCAAAATTCATTTTGAGAAAATATCGGTTGTTTATTTAACACTGGCACAGCACAAGACGCTTTTAATGCCAGCGACCAGTTATCACTATTTAAGTTAAAATATGCGGCTTGATGGCTCGTAATACCGCTTGCTGAGGCTAATACTGTACGTGAACGCATATTTTCACGCCCTTGTTGCCAATCAAGCTCAAAGCTGGTGCGAGTTTGTTTCATTAACCAATCAAGATCTAACCCTTCACGGCCAAAAATAAATCGATAAACATCAAAAAAATGATGATCTGTTGTCGCTTGAGTGATCACACGATATGCATGTTTATATTGACCACAGATATACGATGCTAAATTCAGTGATCCAGCTGAGGTGCCCACCATCAACGAAAATGGATTAAAATTAGCTTCTAAAAAAGCATCTAAGACACCCGCAGTAAAAATACCACGCTGGCCACCGCCTTCGGTAACCAATGCTATTTTAGAAATGTCACTTGAATCGAAGGAAAATCCGTCGATATTTTGTATTGCATAAGAGATGTGTTTACCAGTCATAACATTATTACTTTTCTGCGGCCATTTGTCATACAAATTAATTTGTAAAGAGGACAGTATAGTCACTGCTGGGTTAAGTATAAATTACTCAAAATAATAACTGATATTCTAAATATGAGCCGCTTGACCCAGTATAAATAAGCAAAGTTATATAATTATTCAGTCATATAGGGTAAAAATATTTTATGGACATTAACCTGTGCTTTTAGCTTTGCCGCTAATAAGTAAAGTCCACCTAGTTTACGGTGTAAAAAAATAGCGTCGGCGGGTGGCGTATGCCAATAGCCTTGTTTCATGCTTAACTGTTGACCCGCATTACGAATACGATGCACCATATCAGACTGGCCAAAATCATACACGCCTTGATATTTCAAAGGCTCACACGCTTCTAAACACAGCGCTAATAATGCTTGTTGTGCTTGAGGTTCTATCGGTTGTGAAAAAAAACCAATCTGTTTTAATGCCGCTAACATTTGCGATTGGTCATCGACTACAGCCCCGGCCATCAATTGACGATAACCTTCCGCTATCGTGACGGGATAAACGCGTGTTGCCCCAAAATCAAGTAACACTAATTGTTGAGTTTCAATATCATAATGATAATTAGCAAAATTAGGATCTGTCTGTACTAACCTAAATTCAAACACTTCCCTAAACATGAGGTGAAAGGCTAGCTCAATAACATGATCACGCACAGCCTGTGGTTGCTGTACCAATTTATCAACCTCAATCCCCCCAACAAATGTCATCGCAAGAATATGTTGTGTTGTCAGATCATCAGCAATATCAGGTAAAACATAGCGTGCATCAGAGGCTAATAATTGGCGGTATTGCTTTACATATTGCGCTTCAAGTAAATAATCGGCTTCTGCATAAAGTTGCTTTTTAGCTTCATTCAACAATTCAGAAGCATCTATCTGCTTAGGCACTAACCCACTAATATTCAATAATGTCGCGACGTTATTTACATCACTATCAATACTTTTATTGATCCCTGGATATTGGATTTTCAATGCCAGCAGGCGTCCATCAACGGTTGTGGCTTTATGAACTTGTCCGATAGAGGCCGCGGCAATGGGATAGAATGAAAACTGACTAAATTGCAGCTGCCAATCATTACCCCACTGCTGTTCAAGTGAATGATTGAGTTGGCTTATCGGCATTGGTTTGGCATTTGCCTGCAAACGGGACAATAATTCAGTTAACTGAGGCGGTAATAAATCACCGCTGTCCATGGATAATAATTGACCTACTTTCATTGCTGCACCGCGTAAATCCGCTAATTGGTCAGCAACACGTTTGACGTTATTGGGCGTTAAAATCAATTCGCTAATATGTGGTCTATGCCCTGTTGCAAGTTGCTTGGCTCCCTCGGCAACCATACCTGAAGCGACTCGCGTGGCTAATGAACCCAGTTTGGCTAAGCGTGATAATCGACTGCTTGGTACTTTTGAATATTTTTTTTTATCATTCATTTATCGACTCTTTATTCTGAGCAGCTATCTTTCTTAATCTTTGATGACTACTGATAATAGTATCACAAAAGACCTAATCGAACTCTGATACAAAATAACGATAAGCAGTCAAAAAAAAGGCCGATAACACTCGCTAAAATAGCTCACATTATCGGCCGTTTCTAACAGAGTAAATTAATCGTATTCAGGTTCATTACGATTTTTAAAATTCACCAATAGGCCGAGCACTAACACCACGACGGTTACAATGAAAATTGATTGGAACACATGGTGATATTGTGTCGCTGAAGCGATTAAATCTGCTGTATTGGTTAATTGTGTACCTGTTGATGTTAATTCTGCAATATTTGCTGCTAAATAGTTAGCAACTGAGCCCCCCATTAGCATATAGATACCTGCAACTGTGCCCGTAGCACCTTGAGGATTCATACGTGTAATCGCAGACAATGCCACTGGGTCAATAAACAGTTCAGCAATACCAATTAAGAATAGACCAATAAATAGCCATAGGAATGTTGTATGTCCACTAACCATGGCTAATTTAGATGATAATGTAATTAAGCTAAATCCAGCAGTTAGCAAAAACAGCCCCATATTCAGTTTCGTTAAAGTGCGTACTGAAATTTGACGAGCGGCTAATACTTTCCACAACCATGCCACCGCAATACCGCCAACAATAACCGCCACAGGGTTCACTGATTGGAAGAATGCGGTTGGAATGTGGTATCCAAAGATATCGGTATCAATGTTACGTTCAATAAACAAGCTGATAGAACTACCACCTTGCTGATCGAATGCCCAAAACACCATACCAAATAACATAAAGTAGATAATGGCATTTAATTTCTTACGATCTTCGGTACTACTCTTGCGGTATAAACGGAACATCTGTAACGCAGAGAACGCTAAAATAACCGCAAGAATATAACCGGCTAATAAATCTTGTAGCACAAAAACCAGACCAGCAGCGCATACAATCACACCAAGAATGATCAGTTGCCAGTGGCTAAAACCTGCCGTCTTTTTACGTAATGCTGGTAGGTTAGCTTTTTGTACGTGTTTAAAGTGCTTACGGCCAGTACTAAAGATGATTAAGCCAATAAGCATACCAATGCCTGCGAGTGCAAAACCTACGTTCCAGCCCCAACGGCTCGCGGCATAACCACAAAATATAGGAGCTAGTGCTGAACCAACATTACCGCCAATATAAGAAATGGAAAAGCCAGATTCACGCGCATCTTCATGATCTTTATATAACTCACCCAATAGACAGCTTGAGTTAGTTTTAAAAAAACCATAACCACAAATGATCAATGCAAGTGCAGCATAAAGCACTGTATTGTCATGGCTTGGAATACTCAACACTGCGTGCCCAGCAACCATTAATGAACCACCAATAATAACTGACCAATAGTTACCTAAATAACGGTCAGCTAAATAGCCACCTAAAATAGGGGTAACATAAACTAGTGACGTATAAGCACCATAAAGGGCATACGCATGGTCGTCAGACATTAAAAGTTTTTGAGTTAAAAAGAGGATTAATAACGACCGCATGCCGTAATAACTAAAGAATTCCCACATCTGTATTGCAATGAGGTGAAAAAGCCCTTTTGGCTGAGAGGATAATTGCATATTGTTTCCTAATAAAGGGGCCATATAGGCTAACGGTAATAATTGTTATTTGATTTGAAATACCGTTGGTATTTAATACTGAAAATACACTGAACAAGCTCAAGCTCAAGCTTAATCTCACTCCATATTTAGTATCTTAATTTTCATATAAATAAAATGAATATTATCGTATATAAAAAATGGCGAATAATTTTATACCATTTTGCGATATTATCTACTTACTGTTACATTTTTGCAATAAACATCACATAAAAAATCGTTTAAAACAACATTGGTGCATATTTATGCATTTCTGACGAAATAAAAAAACCGCTAAATGATCTGTTGAAACGTCAACAATCACTTAACGGCTTTTATTTATTAACAACTAAAATTATAGCGTTAGATCCAATTCATTATGTATTAATACAATACACTGCGAAGCAAATAGCATTTTAGGCCCTAAACTGATTTTTTCTGCGCCTAAACGTTTTAAGCTATTAAAGCTTTTCTTTGGCATTGGCATATGGTCAGTCAATAAAAAACAAGGATTTGAAGCCAATTCTATATCTCGTATAAAGTCGCCTTTTTTATCAAGCATATATAGCTGATAGTCTTCTGCTAGCTCACTCACTAATTTTTCAAAACTAATGGTTCGAACTACAATGCCAGACTCAACATTACGTTGTTGTTCTTTCGCCATGCCTAATGATTTATCTAGAGCATGAGCAATTTTATCAAGCCAAGCTTGCTCATGGAAACCAGATAAGTTAGTAATATCATTAGAACTAAAGCTAATAGTGCGTGAGAAGTCTTGAGTACTTTCGAGTACCAAATGCACCATAATATCTTCGCGATGCGACTGCGCTACAAAAATAGCATTCATCAAAACGTGAGCTAAAATCTCAGTGTGGGCATCTTGTCCAACTGATGCTAATAATAGCTTACTGTCTGTTGGAGCAGAACGGGCTCGTAATACAAAAGCGCGCATAATCAATATCCTAGCAGTTTAAATTTTTCTCATTAATCATCATCTATAGATAATTAACGATAGATTGCTGCTATTATCCTAGGTTTTACAGTCGATGTAACCTTAAATTATAAAATCAGCAAAAGAATACTGATTAGTCGCTATTATTAATAGAGATTAGGAGGATATTATGAAATTAATCATATTCTATGACGGCAGTTGTCCACTCTGTATTAAGGAAATGCGCCAATTACAAAAGCACAATAATCATCAACAACTTTCTTTTGAGGATATTCTTGCCTCTGATTTTAACCAACGTTTCCCTTATATAAGTATTACTGACGCTTCAACAGTATTACATGGGTTATATTTTCCTGAACCGCAACAATCACCACAATTATTGCTTGGGTTGGATGTTACTTACCTAGCTTGGAGATCTATAGGAAAGAAAAAATGGTTAGCAGTACTACGCTGGCCTATCATTCGTTTTTTTGCTGATAAATGCTATTTGTTTTTTGCCCGTAATCGCTACAAAATCTCTTATTTATTGACCAGAAAATCACGCTGTAAAAATTGCAAAATAGATTAGTGTCGCTGGCAACGGCAACGCTCAGAGCAATATTTAACGTCATTCCAACACCGTTGCCATTTTTTCCGCCATGAAAAAGGACGTTTGCACACTATACAAATTTTTTGTGGTAACGCTGATTTCTTCATAAGATTCCACCATATTAATTCTGTCGGCATATAGAGTGAGCAGTTAAACGGCTAGTTCGTATGTCCTTCGCGATTAAGATCCTACCACGCTCACAAAACACTATGATCATCATATTAATTCTCTTGTTAATAACAATAAATAATGAAATATTCCCCTCATCATGAATGGTCACATTTATCTGGTTATCATTATTTATTCATCTGAATAAATAACAAGTAAAAATACTGACTAACCACCATTCTCAATAATTTATTCTTCAGGATGAATATAATGAATATTGTTGATCGCTTTATAAATTACACTCGTATTAATACCACCACTAATCGTGAAAATGGCGCTGCCGGTATTATGCCGTCATCATTAGGGCAAATGGAATTAGCTAAAATATTAACGGCGGAATTAACACAACTTGGCTTACAAGATATTGTCTTACGCGACAGTGCTATTCTTACGGCAACATTGCCTAGTAATAGTAAAAAACAAATTCCTACCGTGGCTTTCTTTGGTCATTTAGACACCAGTGCGGAACAAAGCAATGATACTCATGCCCAGATTATTAATTATACTGGCGGTGATATTATACTTAACCCCGCATTAAATATTGTACTTAAACAAGCTGAATTTCCTGAACTTAGCCAATATCAAAACCAAGATATTATTGTAACGGATGGTACCAGTTTATTAGGTGCAGATGATAAAGCCGCTATTGCAGCCATTATGCACGCCCTAATGGTGCTCATTGCTAATCCTGAGCTCGAACATGGTGATGTTAAAGTTGCATTTGTCCCTGATGAAGAGCAAGGTCTTCGCGGTGCAAAAGCCTTTGACGTTGACACTTTTGGAGCAGATTTTGGTTACACCTTAGATTGTTGTGGTATTGGTGAATTTGTTGATGAAAACTGGAATGCGGGTGATGTTGTCGTCACGTTTACAGGCCAATCTGCTCACCCTATGTCAGCTAAAGGCAAGCTTAAAAACTCATTGCTAATGGCACATAAGTTTATTGCTATGTTGCCTGCTGGTGAAGCCCCTGAATACACTGATGGCCGTGAAGGTTACTATTGGGTCAAAGACATGAGTGGTAGCAGTGCCAAAACGGTATTGAAAATGGATGTTCGAGATTTTACTCAACACGGCTATCAACAACGCATGCAATTTCTAGCCACACTAGCGACTAACTGCCAATCGCTATGGGGAGAACAGGCAGTGTCAATAACTCTTGCTGATCGCTATCAAAATGTGGCGAATAGCTTACAAGGTGATGCCAGTTTTCCGATTGAAATCGCTAAACAAGCTTATGATCGCAATAACATTGTAATGAAAACAACCCCAATGCGCGGTGGTTATGATGGTGCGGTGTTATCTCAAAAAGGCCTACCTTGCCCAAATATTTTTACGGGGGCGCACAACTTCCACTCTATTTATGAGTATTTACCCGTACCTTCATTACAAGCGGCAAGTGATGTAGTCGTTGATGTGATCCGTATTACTGCGGAGCAGTATGGAAGGTAGGATCGAGGGTCTGTCATTCTAACAAATAAACAAATAAAAAACGGGCCAGTTACTGAGTAACTCGCCCGTTATAATTTTTGATGACGCAACGATTAACGTAGGATCATTTGCTCACGCTCAGGACCTACTGATACCATCTTCACTGGCACACCCATTAGTTCTTCAATACGGAGTACATATTGCTGTGCACCTTGTGGTAGTTCGTCAAAATGACGGCAACCAGTGATATCTTCATCCCAACCCATCATTTGCTCATAAACTGCAGTTAATGACGCAGTTTGAGGCCAAATTGGGTTTTCAGTGTGATCGCCATCATAAGCAACACAGATTTTAAGATCTTTCATGCCACTTAGGCAGTCAATCTTCGTTAATGCGATTTCTGTTGCTGCTTGTAATTCAATACCGTTACGTGTTGCAACTGCATCAAAGTAACCCATATCACGTGGACGACCCGTTGTTGCGCCGAATTCTTTAGCATCTTCACGGAATTGGTCTTGATCTTCCATTGCAGTGATCAAAGTACCAGTGCCTACTGAAGAGCTGAATGATTTAGCAACAGCAATAACGCGTTCAGGGTGAAGTGCAGGTAAACCACTACCGATACCAGCATAAGCTGCAGTTACGTTAGATGATGTTGTCCATGGGTATTCACCGTAAACTAAGTCACGACCAGCACCTAACTGTGCTTCAAACAATAATGTTTTGTCTTCTTTTTGCAGCGCTTTTAGTGGCTCCGTAACGTTACAAATGCTGTCACGCCAAGGTTGAGACACTTCAAGTAGCCACTCTGTCATTTCTTCAGCAGTTTGCGTAAATTCCATTGAAGGATATAACGCTTTAAGCTGTGGCAATTTCCAATCCATCATGAATTGAATACGCTCAAGTAATACTTCTGGCTGGTTTAACCAACCAACAAGAATACCCTTCTTCATTACACGGTCGCCATATGCAGGTGCGATACCTTGACGAGTTGAACCGTAAGCACCGTCACCAAGACGTTGTTCTTCTAGGGTATCTTCTAGTGCGTGTAATGGTAAACATAGTGTTGCACGATCAGAGATACAAAGCTTAACTTCAACACCTGATGTTGCTACTTCTTCAATTTCTAGGCTTAATTTCTCTGGGCTGATAACCATACCAGGGCCTAAAACAGCAATACAATCAGGGTTAAATACGCCGCTTGGTAATTGGTGTAGTTTAAAAGTACCAAAATCGTTAACAACAGTATGACCTGCGTTGTTACCACCTTGGAAACGAATACTCGCTGAAGCTTGGTCTGCTAAATAATCAACAATACGACCTTTACCTTCATCACCCCAGTTAGCACCAACAACAACAATAGACGACATAATTTTAACTCCTCAAAAGCAATGACGTTATCCTATGCCCAATAGCCCAATAAAAATAATCAATAATCGTTATTAACTTGATAAGAATCTCTTATAGAGTACATTAGTCGCGGTCTTTATTCAGATGATAATGTTACTAGCCGTAGTAACCTCTCTCCCAACTAAGAAGGTAAAAATGATAGATTTGCATTGGCTTAATACATTCGTTGCACTTTCTAAGCATCAACATTTTGGAAAGACAGCTGCCGCGCTTCATATGACCCAACCTAATGTCAGCCTTCATATAAAACAATTAGAGCAGACTACACGCGTAAAATTAATTGAAAGAAATCCGTTTCGTTTAACACAGGCGGGAGAGAGATTACTAAAAAGTGCTGAAAACACCTTAATGGAACTGCAAATTTGCCAAGCAGATCTAAATGCAATAAACGAACTCAACCAAGGTACGCTTACCATTGCTGCTAGTGATATTATTTCACGCTTATTGCTTATCAGCCCTTTTCAAGCTTTTAAAAAAGAATACCCTGGCATTGATCTTTCTCTTTTTAATACCACTTCGTCCCAAGCAACAGAATTAGTAAAAAGCGCTAAAGCCGATTTAGGGTTTGTTATTGCTCAAAAAGAAAGCCAGCCTTTACACTTTATGGAATTACGCCAAGTTAAATGGTGTGCATTAGGTAATGGCTTAGAACGTTGGCAACGATTATCACTAAATCCTGACGCAATCATTGAACCCCAGCCTCTTGCGGCAGAAGAACCAACCTTAATTTTATTAGGCCATGACACTCGTACTCGCGAATTAATTGATTTAGCATTACCAAGCCTACAACTGGCAAAGTATCATGTGATGGAAGTTGGCAGTGTTGATGCTCAAATTGATTGGGCTGAAGCGGGGTTTGGGGTCGCTATTGTTCCCAGTTTTTCATTGCATTCGAAATTACATCTACAAACGACGATTACACCATTACCACATTTCCCCACCACTAGCCTTGGCTATATAGTGCGTCAAAATCAAGTATTATCGCGTGCTATCAAACAGTTATTACGCTGGGTTGATGATGAAATTCAACGTTCACAATAACGAAAAGTTTACAATAATTCTGCATTTTCTAAAACATAAACAGTAATCGTTAGATAAAAAAATACCCTGATATCTATTTTAAATAAAAAGACTTCAGGGCATTTTCCTAAAAATTAATTGTCATCGTTTTGTTTCAGGGTATAAGCATCAGCTAAATCACCTGTAATACGTTGGCCTTTTTGATCCAGCCGGAAAATACGATGTTCACCTACAAAATACTTCACAGATTTTTTACTAGTGAGATTTAAAGTGATGGTGTCACCACGATCATTCCACTTAAATTTACCTTCATTGACAAATGGTTTTGTTTCTTTGCCTTGATAGGTTTCATTTAAAATAAACGTACCATTTTTATTTAACGTTAAGCTCGTTTCAATACCTGAACAGTCACCACAAGGTTGAATACCTGTATATTCACCCATCCAATCTAATGAATTCTGTGCGTTATGTGACGCAGTATCACTAGCGCCATCTTTTGCTTGATCACAACCTGCAAGTGCAAATACAAACATCGCGGCTACAAAGCATTTTTTTTTCACCATAGACTCCTTATGAAAAAAAGAATAACCGAGCATTAGTTCATAATGCTCGGCTTCTTAACATAAAAATTAATACTATAAATGAATTAATTCGTTAAATCAGTTACTTTTTACTCAGCTGAATCAACAGATTTATTCATCATATCAGTAGCATCACTCACTGCTGCATCTTTAGTATTATCAACAGCTTCTTTCGAAGCATCAATAGCACCAGATGCTTTATTTTCAGCTGTTGTTGTAGAGTCTGATACTGCTAGTTTAGAATCAGTGATTATCGTATCAGAATTATTTACTACACTAGCTTTCATTTCTTTTGCTTTGTTAACTGCATCGTTAACGGTATCTTTTACAGCATCTGCAGAATCATTTACTGCTTTTTTTGTTGAATCAAGCGCTGCATCTGTTGCAGTAACAGCGCTATCTTTTACTTGTACAGCTGTTGCTTTTACTGAAGCCGCAGATTCTTTTGCAGAATCATGGCTTGCTTGATCACAACCAACAAGCACCAAACCCGCAATAGCGATAGCAATAATACTTTTTTTCATATCAACTCCTGTAAAATTCATATTAAAATATAACCCTAACAGTATCTACCATTAGTATGAAAAGCATATCTAGTTAACGTCATGTCAAAGTCAATAATAGGTCATTTTTTTTATTTTGCGGCATTTAATCTGTTTTATTCATAAGAATAAAAGCATGAAAGTGAGAAATTATATTCATATTTATCAATATTAATTATAAGTACTCAAAGCCATGTGAAAAGAACATCCATTAACAATAAAAATCAATGATTTTCGACATTATGCTCTATTTTTTAATTATCATATCTAATTTTAATTCTATCTAAAGCACTTTTGTAAAATTAAAATAATAGTTTCTAATATATACCTAATGAAGACTCGCGTTAAAGCCTACACGAAACAAACTCATAATTGTTATCACCAAATAATATACACGTTCTTTTTACAAATACAACTTGTGCACCGACCGGACAATATAACCCATCACTAATATTAAGATTAACCATACTATTTGTTTGATCACTCATAACCTGTAAATAAAAATTATTCTGCTTATGAAAAAAATCAGTATTTGCGTCAACCACTCTTCCTATTACTGATTCTGTTTTGTACGTTCGTCCTCCAACACTAATTAGTAAAATAGCAAGCAGAAGCAAAGATGCGCTCAACATAAAACTAACTTTTTGTGAAAAACGCATAAAATCCCTATTTAACCGACATATGCTCACAATTTAATTACAAGTATATTACAATGATACATTTGTCATTTACAAGTAAAATTACGGTAATCTAACAATCAAGAAACTTTGGGTGGAAAATGGATAACTGTTCCTTCTGCGGTTAATATGTCAATCATCAATGGTGTACCATGTTGATCGAGGAACAATTCACCAATTGCACTCTGATTAATTAATCTATGGTGGCCTTCAGTATCAGGATCTCGCTTCTCTATCAATAACCGCTTACGTTTAGTGAACCAGTTAAGAGGAGAATGGGGGCTATAAAGGCACCTATCCATCCAATCACAAAAACGGAGTAATCGATTAGGAAATTCATTTTTCAATCCACTACAGGTTATTTGAAAGATCTTAAACTGCCCTTTGAAATTACGTAATGTAATATCGTAAGCAAACGAATAATGCACATCACCCGATAAAATGATAAACGTTGTGGGTGTTTTAGTATGGGTAAAAATACTTAATAACGTATTAGCAGAGCCTGGATGTGCCATCCAATTTTCAGCATCAACCACTAATGGCTGACCGATCAAGGTCATCATCCGTTGTAATGTTTCAATAAATTTAACCCCAAACATCGGCGCGGCAGAAACAATAATCACCGCTGATTCATGTAAGAGTTCTTGTTGAAACTCAATTAATGCCTCCCAGTCCATCAATCCTGAAGGACGATTAGGATGTGATTCAGAGCGCCAGCGTCGTGTACGGGTATCTAACACCACAACTTTAGGCACCGTCGCTATCGTATAGTGCCAATCTTCAAATCGGTAAAAATACTCCGCTAGCGCATCATGAGCCTGCGATGTTGACTGCTCAAAAAATGTTCTAGCCAATGTTAAACACTGAGGGGTGAATTTTTCAGGTGCATTACCCCACCCTTGGCATAACCAATAACTAATCAGAGCATTACCAATAATACGGCGTGAGAATAAATTATCGTAAGCTGCTTTTTCCCAGCGTCGATTAAGCTGAAAATCATCAGTAATATCGTGATCATCAAAGATCATATAAGTAGGAATATGTGCCATTAAACGCCGCACATTTTTTAGGCCCACTACAAAATCATCAATAATAAGCGCTTCATGTTGCCATGTTTGCTGCCATTTAAGTGATACCGCAACCCCCGCATTACAATAGCCATTGCGTGCAAAACGGTCACGATCAACAAACGACCATAATGTCGGTGACCATACCAACAAATACATCGCAAAAAATTCACTGAAGCTCATTAAATGATTTTCACATTCGCGAGAACTAAAAATAGGGGCTGTTGTTGTCGGTAAACAACGTCGCCACCAACTTTCATCATTAATATAATGCGGTAATAATTTATCACGGCCATAAATATTGTGTGGGTGCTGATACAACGCGGTAGTATCTGCAATTGGCGCTTGTTCAAACGTCTCATCAGGTAAGCCTAACAATGCTGTTACCTGTTCAATCGCATCCAATATTGGCCCCGCAACATGATCGGCATAAATTTGATCGCCACTCATCATTAATAAGCTTGGACGTTCGTGCGGAGCTAACGTACTTACTTTATTATCAGCGGCGACTAGACTGTCTTTACTTGGGTAATGAGGGTTGCGGCAAGAGCCATGTAAAACATAGTCAGCTCGCTGCTGAATCATAAAACTCAATCGCGATTCATTACCATATAGTAAATCAGGAACCAAATCCGTTAATACACCTTCTGATGTTGTTACCTGATATTCAAGCGCTGTATCTTGTGGAAAATCACCCTTAAAATGAGCAAGTACAACCCACGCATGCTTACCAATTTGAATTTGATGCGCTAAATCAAATTTCGCCTCATAAAAAGGCTGCTCATCTTTCCCCAGAAAAACACAAAAATCAGCATCTAATTGACGTGTCGTAACCAGCCAGAGGGTTAATTCTTTCGCGGTTACTTTGCGTAAAATTGGTCCCGCTACAATTAATGGTAAAGGCTCTTTTATCACCGTTTTTTTCATGCTTTGTTCTATCATTTACAAATATAAATTCATTAGTTATGTTGCGTGAACATTGTCTTCAATTCTTGATACATCCAACGCAATACGGGACCATTACCTTGATCGCGTCGTTTTACTAACCCCATATCAATCCAAGGCGAGGTTGGAATATTTTCAATCGATAACCTCACTACACCATCTTTAAAGATTGAATAATTAAACACATGATCGGGAACAAATGCCCACCCCATATTCCTCAATACAAACGCTGTAATTGAATAATAACTATCAATATGCCAGTAATTAGCAGAAAGAGCATCAGCATGGTAATAACCCGTTCGGTCACAAATGAGTAACTGGCGATATTGACTAAGTTGTTGCATCGTCGGTGCTGACACTTTGGCTAATGGATGATTTTTAGCCACAATTAATGATGACTTAAACTCACAAATAGGGGTAAACTCTAAACTATTAGGCAGTGTTTTACTAAAAAATAAAATACCCAAATCAGCAGTTAAATCATCAACTTGACTTGCTATATCATCTTTTGAACCACTAATAATCGTCAATTTCAATAATGGGAATTTAGCAGCAACACGCTCAAAAAATTCTTCAAAGACGGTTGTCGGCGTCGCTTCATCCATTGCAATAGTGAGTGATACTTCCTCACCTTTGGTTAGTGTTAATGCCCGAGATTGCAACCGATCACATTGAGCTAACACTACTTTAGCTTCTTCATACATCTGCTCCCCTGCAAGCGTTAATACAGGTAAGCGCGCACTTCGATCAAATAAATCAAACCCTAAATCTGCCTCGAGATTACTGATCGCCGTACTTATGCGTGATTGCGCTTTGCCTATTCGCCGAGCAGCACCTGAAAACGACCCCTGCTCTACTGATATAACAAACGCATTGAGCTGATCTAATGTCCAATCCATAACCGTTTAAACCATCCGAAAATAAGATAGATATTATCTTTGAACAATCTAAGAAACAAGGATAATACCGCTACCAATATAATGAGATATCTTATGCAATTAGCTCAGTCTCCACCGCCATCCCTTACTATCAGCCAAAATTTTTGGCGTTATGCGATTCCATCAATTGCAGCAATGCTCGTTACGGGCCTATATCAAATAATTGATGGTATTTTTGTTGGTCACTATGTCGGTTATCAAGGCTTAGCGGCGATTAATATGGCATGGCCCATCACCTATCTGTTATCAGGCTTAGGGCTAATGATTGGTATCGGCAGTGGTACACTGATCTCAATTGCACGAGGAGAACAAAACCCCAAACATGCACAACGCGCACTGGATCATGCCGTCTTTTTGATTACTATCGTCAGTGTTATTGCATTGGGATTATTTGTTCATTTTGGTGAATCATTATTAGCCATTCAAGGTGCAAATCACAATATCAAAGCATTAGCCTTACAATATGTGCAAAGCTTTGGATGGGCAGCATTTATTACTATTTTTGCAGGCGCTATGCCAATGTTAATACGTAATGATGACAGTCCAAAAATAGCCACCAGTTTATTAATTGCGGGCGCATTAACAAATATAGGCTTAGATTACCTTTTTATTGGTGTATTCAACTGGCAATTAAAAGGGGCAGCAATCGCAACTATCATTGCACAAAGTATTACGGTTATTGGCGGCATTGTGTATTTCTGTTCGGCATCTTCCCCCCTTCGTATCCGTTTCACTATGATCAATATTCACTTAAATCATTGCTGGAAAATAATCAGTCTTGGCTCATCTGTGTTAATTATGTACCTTTATGCTAGCTTTGTTGTTGCATTACATAATTATCAGTTTATGCAATATGGTACAGAACTGACCGTTGGTGCATTTGCTATTGTTGGCTATATGATGACTTTATATTATTTAGTCTCTGAAGGTATTGCCGAGGGTATGCAGCCACCAGTGAGCTATTATTATGGTGCAAAACAACCGATAAATATCAAGAAAACGGCTAACTTAGCGATTAAAGTTACCATTATTGCTGGTATTACATGGTTCGCATTATTATATAGTTTCCCACACACATTAATTGGATTATTCAATCGTGGTAATGCAACCCTCACAGGTGAAGCGGTAGCGGGTATTCAATTACACCTATTTGCTATGTTCTTAGATGGCTTAATTGTATTAGCAACCGTGTACTTTATGTCTGTCGACAAAGCGGGAAAAGCGTTAGCTATTTCGGTCAGTAATATGCTAGTACAACTTCCTTTTTTATACTTTTTACCACAATGGCTTGGTGTAAAAGGCGTTTGGTTATCGATGCCATTATCAACGATTCTACTCAGCTTTATCGTTATTCCTATGCTATGGTTAGATATTCGCCAGCGATGCAGAAAAAATATAACGGATATTGAACCACTAACACTTCATCCTTAATTTTTAATACCACGTCAATATCTGTCATTGAATTATTACCATTATAATTTTTTGGCAGACATTGCCTTTATTACTGCAATTTAAATCTATAAATAACATATATTATCAGTATGATAATTATCTATTTTATCGTTTTCAAAAAGCAAAGCAAAATAAACATTTAAAATAAAAGATAAAATAAAACCTCTTATTTCTAGGGAAATGTTCTCTTAATGAGACAATATATCAGTAATTGATAATCAACATCTCAAATAAGACACTATGCTATTGGCTTAATATTTGCTTATTTTTAAGAATAATAATCAAATTTGGGGCAAAACATAGTATGCATTCACTTATCTCTGATTCAATATCGTTACAAATTGGTGCACTTCAAAATATGCAGCGCCAATTAACGCCTACTCAATCTGAAGTCCTGACGACACTAATTCAGCATCAGACAGGTCAAATAATCTTTGCCGGGATAGGTAAATCAGGCCATATTGCAAAAAAAATCGCCAGTTCGATCAAAAGCCTAGGCATCAATGCTACGTATCTTCATGCAAGTGAGGCCATGCATGGTGATATAGGACCATTAAACCATCATGATCTGGCTTTTTTAATCTCTAACTCTGGCGAAACAGCGGAAATACTCGCCTTACAATCGCAGCTAAAACATCGCCATATTCCTATCGTTACGTTAACGCGAAATCACTCCAACAGTGTCGCTATGCAGGCAGATCTGAATCTTATTGCGGGATCATCAATAGAGGCCGATCCACACAATATATTACCGACATCATCAACAACTTGTGCCTTAGTGATGGGAGATGCTATCACCATAGCAATCGCTAACTATCATGCCTTTTCTAAAAATATTTTTGCTCATAATCACCCACATGGCAATCTTGGTTTGCATGCCTTAAAGCCAATTAAAACTCAATTAAAATCAGTACCTATTATTGATATAGCAACTCCACTACAGCAAGTGCTATCACAATTATTATGCGGCCATCAAGGGTGTATCCTCGTCGGTAGCCAGCAACAACTCCAAGGTCTGATTACTGAAGGGGATTTAAATCGTGCTATCTCTCATAACCCTGAGCACTGGCAACATATTCCAGCAAAAGAAATTATGTCAGCTAATCCGGTGACTTTAGATGATAGTCATACGGTACATGATGCAGAACAACTAATGCAACAACACAATATTAATACTATTGTTATAGTATATCATAACAACACTCAGCATATATCAGGTGTTTACACTCGTATTTACAGGAAGAAAATATGAAAATAGTCGCCGTTGTTCCAGCAAAAGGTAACAGTGATCGTATACCATCAAAAAACAGCCAATTGCTTGATGGTAAACCTCTTTTTATCAATATGTTAGAGAAGCTAATAAAGTGCCCATCTATTGATGAGGTATGGCTGGATACTGATAGCGATGAGTTTATAGAAATAGCTAACGAGCTCCCTATCCACATCATGAAACGAGAGCGCCAGTTAGCCAGTAACACAACTGATGGTAATGCATTATTTTTAAATGAAGTTTCACATATTGATGCTGATATTTATTTACAAATTTTATGCACCAGCCCATTTATTGAAATTCAAACGATTGAAGATACCTTAGAAACACTAATAAATAATCCTGACTATGACAGTGCTGTAATGGTAAAAAAAGAAAAACAATATTTATGGCATAATAATCGTCCAGCTTATGATATTGAGCATATACCCAATAGTGTCGACCTTACAGATACGATCATAGAAACTATGGGGATGTATATTATGTATCGTGACAATGCGCTTACATTAAAAAGACGCGTCGGAGATAACCCCTATCTTGTATACGCAACACCGATAGAAGCGATTGATGTCAATTGGGCTGAAGATTTTCAACTAGCCAACCTCATCGCAGCAGGAATACGAGAAAAAGAAAATCACTTACTACAAAATATTTCAGCATCCATATCAAGCGCAATATTATCTGACATATTAGATGAATTGGGTTATCCAAACCAAATAATTACAACTCTTAAACCCTATACCCCCACTAAAATCTTTGGTCGTGCGAAAACATTAAAGCTTCGCAAAAAAAAGCAAGATGAATCTCCATCAGGAATCTACAACGCGTTAAATACCTATAAATATATTGTTCCTAATGACATTATTGTGGTTGAAAATGAAATTTCTAATTATGCCTACTTTGGTGAGTTGAATGCTAATCTCGCTATTCGTTCTGGTGCTATCGGCACGATTGTTGGTGGCGTAACTCGTGATAGCCAAAATGTTGCAAACCTCAATTATCCTGTTTTTTCTACAGGCTATAACTGCCAAGATGTTAAAAATAGAGCCGTTGTTGAACATTTCAATAAAACAATTACGCTTGATAATGTAACTGTTGAACCTAACTGTTTAATTTATGCTGATAATGAAGGTATTGTTGTTGTACCCCGACACGTTGAGAGGAAAGTAATTGAACAGGCTCTTACGCTTACCCGTAATGAGCGACATATTTTAAATGATATATCCAATGATATTCATGTTGATGAATTGGTGGCAAAATATGGTTTCTTTTAATCCCCCTTTTTTTTCGATTGTAATACCGATCTACAACGTAGAAGAATATCTATATGACAGCCTAAAATCGGTATTGGTGCAAAGCTTCTCAAATTTTGAGGTGCTGATAATTAACGATGGCAGTAAAGATAACTCCGTTAATATATGTAAACAATTTGCAGAAAAAGATGCGCGGTTTCAACTTATCGAGCAAGAAAACCGAGGCTTAAGTGGTGCAAGAAATACGGGTATTCGTCACGCTAAAGGTCAATTTATCGCTTTTCTAGATGGCGATGATTTATGGCATAAAGATAAGTTAAAGGCCCATTATTATTTACACCAACTGAACCCAACTATTTCTATGAGCTATAGCCAATCAAAGCTTATTAACATGGATAATAAATCCATTAACCTACAGCAGACGCCAAAAATAAATAACATCACAATTAGTGATCTTTATTGCCGAAATCCTATAGGTAATGGATCATCTGCCGTGATTAAAACAGTTGTCTTAAAAAAAATTGGCTTTTATTGTCAAAATCACCATGCTGACATGCAATTTTTTGATGAATCATTAACCCAATCTGAAGATGTTGAATGTTGGATGCGATTATCGACTATTACAAATCTAAAAATGAAAGGGTTAGCTTTTCCACTAACAATTTATAGAATAAATGTTCAGGGCTTGTCTTCAGATTATAAAAAACAGCTCTTGAATTGGTTAAAAATGAATACTAAAGTGCGGAATTATAATCCTAATCTAATTAAACAATATAGACATAAAGCACTCGCTTATCAATTACGATACATATCACGCTGGGCTATAATAAAAAACAACAAGAAAGAATCTATCTGCTACATATTTAAAGCTATACGAATTTATCCTAAAATAGTAATTGAAGAGCCGACTAGAACTATAGTGACACTAGGTTCAAGTATATTATTGGTTATATTACCAAAAATAATATTTTCTCGAATATTTACTTTGGCACAACAAACACTTGGCCGTTATCTTCAAAGTCAATCTCATTAAAATGACAATCATAAAAACATGCTCGTAAAGTCATTCCAATAAATAGCCATCCCGACCACATCAAATAAGATAAAATCTCAATATTCTCAGTAAATGAATACATAAAAAAAATCAGAATAACAAAAAATCCTGACAAATAATCACGCCGTATAAAGCTCTTAATAAATAAATATAAAGTAGTTACGACTAAAGGAATAACATAGAGTAACAAACCTATTATTCCCTTTATGAATAATAACCCAATAAATGTATGATGACTTCCTATTGGCATAAATTGTACAATATGAGGGCCTCGTTCAACATTCCCATGCCCGAACCAAAAAGATTCGCTATACCATCGATACAAACCAATATCATTTAATGTTTGCCTTATCATACTAGATTTTGATCGCATACTATTAATATAATTCACTAAACCAGAAACACCTTCAACTATTTCGTTAAGAAAAACACCAAACAACAAACAACAAATAAGCATCATAAATAGAATAAATATCACATCAAAAAAATAGCTAATTGCATATATATATATCAACATCAGTAATATGACAATTCCAGCTCTCGATTCAGATAAGAGGACTAAAACAATCGCAGAAAATAATGCAACATATTTTGTTTTATCTGATGGTCGAGGTAAAATAATGGACAATGCTAATAACGCATAAAATGCTAATGCAGGAGACCAAGGTGCAAATAATTGCCACCTAGGTAACCCTGTATTTGAATCATTCCAATATAACCACACTTTAAAAAACTGTTCACCTCCACCACCAAAAAATTTCAATGGTGATATATAGAGTAAAGTTGGGAAATTAAGAAAAGCGACAACAATAAGGAAAGGTGATATTAATAAACTTTGCCACAATATATTTATTATAGCTCTTTGAAATATATAATATCTAATAGGTAAAATCGACCCTATAAATATAAATATCCCGATTAATGCCCACCCTTTAGCCCAACCAATTGTTGACTTTATTGTCATTAATATACTATGACCAGTATTCAATGAACCAATAACAACAACAACTTCAATTAATAAGATAGAAACAATCCAAGCAATTGATAAATGATGTATTTTTATTTTAACATTAAAAATAATAACTAAAGAACGATACAGCAAAATCCAAGCTAAAATCGGGCCGACTAAGTATAAACCACCTATTAAATATAATGGATAAGTGAGGATTATCGTAAAGTATATTATTCTTTCATCTAGATTTTTAAATGTTGTTTCTTGTAAAATAGACATAAAATAACAACCCAAATAATAGAAGTAATAATACCAATAACAATTATAATAATATGCGTATATTTACCTTTTTCACTTACTATTTTTGCAACTTCCCATAATTGAATATCAGGATAAATATATTCTGCGTCATCAATATAGGCCTGTTCATTACTTAATTTTGAAAAATATATAGCCTCATGAAGTTCTAATTTTTTTGTTAGCATTTCTAATTGATTTTGTTTATCTAACATTTCTATTAATGTATTTTTTAATGTTTTTATCTCAATATCTATTTGATTAAATTCATTCACTACTGTTTGATATTCTATTTTGTTTAGCACATAAACTTTAAATATTTCAGAACGCTCATCAATATCTATATTAAGAATTAATCTTTTTGTATTATTATCATTTAGGCCTTTATTTAAAAAAGACAGTCTATTATTTATATAATTTGTTAACTGGCGGTATTCTTCTTTTATATTTTTCAAGTCAGGATTATTCGCACCACTAACGGCAGCTAATAGTGATCGTTTTGATGATACTTCAGCCCTTTCTTGATATAGCTGTTTCAAAATATAATCTGAGTTAATATATAATGCTAAAGAAGCTTCTTCTGCTGATAATTTCAATATTTTATCAAATTGCTCTAATTTCGTCCTCAATGATATTAATTCTATTTTTTTATTACGTAAAACATCATCAAGCTTAAATAATTTTTCAGAATAATAATCATTAGAATTATCATGTAAAATATTATACTCAACTCTAATGTTTTTTATTTTCTCTGTTAACAAATCTATTTTAAATTTAGAATTATCAATTTTTATTTGATTAGATATGTTTCTAAACTCAATATACTTATTCCGTTTTTTTTCTATTTTATTATTTAAATTATAAAGTAAAGAATTTAGCATAGACACCAAATTTTTCTTATGATCACTAACCATAGAAATTTTTATTAATGGTGTTTGAGGAACATTAGTAATTTTCGGTGCCGGTATGTTAAAAAATGTCAAGTCAAGATCATCTGCAATATTAACTCTCATCTCATTACTCATAATAATTTCTTTATATGTCTCTTTCGGATCTATTTTCATATTAGAAAAAATAGATTTATTATTCGTTGTCATCTCACCAATACTTAATAACTTTAACCGTGTATCTGATTGAGAAGATGGGAAAATAATCGTTAATCGACCTTCATATTTATTCTTTAGCATCAAAGCGCCTACTAATACTCCCCATATAAAAATCAATCCAACAAGGAAAAAAAGAAGGTTATATTTCAATGCTTTAATTACCATCCTATTAATCCATGTAGAAGAGTGATTGGTAATAATGTTTCAGTTAATGACTTAACAATCGCCAAGTAATTCGTCATTCCTGAATCATAACAAGCTATTTTGTCGCCATTCATTAAATAAGGATTATAATGGGGATTATTCCTATGCTTAACTAAATCATATGTCCCAATTTTTAATGCCACTAGATTATCGTCATTATTTAAGGATGTTATTAATAAAACCCCTCGACCACTATTTGTTGATTCCGTTCCGCCCATACAATTGGCATTAAAGACTGCATCCATAAGCCGAGATCCATAAGGCATCTCTCTCGTATCACGATTAATATTACTTAAATTATTATTTTCTGCAGGAATTGTTGTATTAGATAAGAATAGCTTAATACCAATTGGGGTTATCTTTGAAACTCGAATTAAATCAGCATCAACACATAATGAAGATCCAATATAAATTTCATCACCATTTGCCAATGGAATATCTTTAAAACCACCATCACTTAAAACACCATTAAGATCAATTATATAACTTACCCCACCACGAACTAATCTAACATTTGTTATATCCGCCGTCGGTTTTATTCCTCCTGCTAGTTTAATCGCTAAAGTAAGCATCTTATCCTCTGTATGAGAAATACCTAAATCCTTATAATGATTAAGTATAGGATCATTTTTATTAATAATGATAAATCCTGGTTTAAACACCTCGCCATTAACTTTTATTGAAATAGGAGCATATTTTATAACAGTGATAATAGGATAAAAACTGTCCTTTTTAAAAATATCATTAGCAATATAAGAAGTTAGTATTTTTTCATTTAGTTCATCAATAGACAGTCCTTCAGCCTGTATCGGAGCAATCCAAGGTAGATATATATTGCCATTTGATTTAATTATATAATCTTTAGATAATGTAACATTATTCAAAATGTTAACATTTAACACATCACCAGCTGATAATATTTCATTTTTATTTAAAATTCTGTCTACATTGTTATTAATATTTCCAGTGATATTACTATTTGTATATTTTTGGTCTGTATGATAATTGCAATTTTCATTACAATAATTTAAACATTTAGTAGAACTATAACTATTAATTGTGCGCTCATTTGCACAACCTAATAACATTCCAATAATTAACAAAATAGTAAGAGCATGCATTACATTGCTCCTTTCGCACTAAAAACAGCAGGAATAGTTTTAATTAAAATAATAAGATCTAATACTATTGATCTCGTCACAACATAATTTAAGTCTAACTCAAATTGCTTTTTACATGATAAATCAGAACGACCTGAAACTTGCCATAACCCAGTCATTCCTGGTTTAATAAGTAAGCGTAATTTATGCACTTGAGTATATTTATCAACTTCATCTTCTAAAGCTGGTCGTGGACCAACCAACTTCATATCACCTTTTAATACATTAAGAAATTGAGGAACCTCATCAACAGAAAACTTTCTTAACCAAAATCCAAATCTTGTTATTCTTGGGTCTGATTTGTTTTTATATCTAATTCCATCACTCACATATTGTTTAAATTCCTCTTCTTCTAAAATAATATCACTGTCCATTGTTGTATATTTATACATAATAAACCGTTGACCATTTTTCCCAACTCTTACTTGTTTAAATATTGGGTTTTTTCGTTCTGTAATAAATAACAAACCACATAAAATAATATGAAATGGCGCCCACATTATTAGTGCAATAGAAGAAATAATTATATCAAGAGTTCGCGAAAAGAAATTCAAAAAAAACATTCTAATATCTAATGCATGTGAAATATTCCAAAATATAAAATTTGCATTGCCAACGATATAGCGATTCCATAACCGCTTAGGCTCTTGATATAATCGGTATAGCCATTCACACCCAATCTGTCTTACCAGTAAAGGTGCTCTTTGTACTTTTCCCGCATAAAAATCAAACATCCCCCCCACACAAATAACGAGATTAACTGATAAATGTTTATAATTATCAATAGCCCATTGTTCTTGTATGGGTGAACCAAACCCAATAAATAATATCTGAGCTTTTGCTTTATTTATATAATCAATAACTAATTTATCATCACTAAAAAAACCATGATGACTGCCCGCAACATTTAAATTAGGATACATAGTCTTAAATTTAGCGAGCGCATTTTTTGAAATATCTTCCTCGCCGCCAAGGAAAAATACAGACCAATTTTCTTGTGCTGCTAACTCTAAAATTTTAGGGCTAAAATCGGTGCCATTAATATTATCACCCGGCAATATACCTTTCAGTTTTAACGCCCATTTAAGTCCAACGCCATCGGGCAGTACTAAATTAAATTTAGCTAAGTTTTTACGGTACCGACGGCTATCCTTTAACTTATTTAAACAATCAGCATTAACATAACCAATTAGGCTTGGTGTTTTTTTAGGTATTGCGATAATCAATTGTTTAATGATGTTTAATGCTATACTTTGTTGGCCATTAAAGACCTCAATACCAAACCATTTTATTCGCTGATTAATGGGTTTGTGTGTCACTTTAAATAATAAAGAATAAGCATATAGCAGCGGATATATCATCTTTTTCCACCAATACATATTCAATTCCATATCATCACTTAAATGATGATATTCTGGTGGCGTAATGCCTAAATTTTCATGAATATCTCGCGCAGAAAAAGCACCAACATACTGGTTATCACTGCTATAAGCAATTTTCGGTGAAAAGCCAATGAGATGTAATTCTCCCTTTACAACAGCCAATAATCTCGCTAATCGGCTAGTTTGATAAAAACGATAATCAAAACCGCAACAATACTCATACCGACTCACTACTCGTCCACATAAGCTATAGTTTTGAACGGCATAACAAACCCATACTGGAAAACTTACTACACTGTATAACAATGCAATTAAACGATCGAGTAAGGATACATCTACAATCATTACTTTACTCATCACTCTATTCATAATGCAACCTATGGATAATAATTAATGAAAATACAATGTGTTATATTTAACTATAATCTTCCAAAGCAAACGGATGAGACGTACGACTGTCTAATTAAGAACAATTTTTCTCCAGATCACATTATTGTTGTTGATAATGGTTCAGATAAAGCACCGCCAGCACTTTCAACCAATTTAGCATTGCCGTTTAATGTTCGTTTTTCTGGGCAAGCAAATGTAACCCTCAAATTTCTTATGACTTATCGTCCTTCTGATTACTATTTATTGATAACAACCAGTGCAAAACTTGATCCCACCATTGACTATCTTGATATCTGCCATCAGACGATTGATGAACTATCAGCATCTTTTGGCGTTGTTATGGCTTCTCTAGAGGGGGGAGAGACAGAAACAATCAGCCCTGAACAATCCCACCATGATCTTACTCAGCACAACATACCCTATCATTCGACCTATTCAGCCCAACCGATTATGACTCTAGTTTCGCACCAGCTTTTATCTATCTGTTACAAAAAACATGCCGCTTATTTCAACACTGACTTAAAAAGGGGACACGGTATCGATATTGAGCTTCAACACATAGCGTTAAATAATGGATTAAGTGCTGTTGTATCACGTGATCTATGGGTACATTGGAAGACAAATCAACTACATAAATTAAACCTTGCCGATGAATCAGCATATGAATATCGCTGTCAGGCACAAGCTGAAATGGAAAAATGTTTTGCAAAAAGATATGGCGAGCAATGGGAAAAACAATTTAGGTCGCAATTTGCAAACATAACTGGTTCAAAAATAAAAATAACGACACGAAATCGATACAAATTCGCATCCTTACGACAGCTATGGTATCGAATAAAATTTACTTTTTTCAAATTTAGAAAATAAATCAAATAATGCTTTTTTTGGTATTAATATTGCTTGATATTAGTATTGTAAAAACAAGAAATCATATAAGAATAGGATATTCTATGACGTCTTTTTTAAAAAAATCATCAGCTTATTTAATAGCCAACATTTTAAATGGTTTATCATTACTGTTTCTATTGCCCTTTTTAACTCGCTTTCTTTCTACTGAAGAATATAGTCAGATTGTATTATTCCAAACCTTAATCTTTGGTTTATTATCATTTATACACCTCAGTGTTTTTCAAGCTTCAAATATGAAATATTTTGACCAAGAAACCACACATAAAGATATTCAACACTATAATAGTGGTTGTATCATAATACTTATCTTTTCTATTTCACTTTTTACCTTACTATTATTTACACATTTATCATTTTTATCTGAATTATTATCACTGCCACAATTATGGATTCTATATGCGATGATCATTGCTATAGCACAAACCTTTATTCAATTTTGTTTATGGCAGTGGCAAATGAGAAAGCAAGCGTATCAATATTCACTCTATAACTCCTGCTACATTATACTTTCCTCATTATTTACATTAATGCTGCTATATGCCTTACACGATAAAATAGACGCAAGAATCTACGCCTTACTGACTATTTCTGCGGTTTTTTTTTGTATTCAATTTTTATTATTATCAAAAATAATTGGCTCATTTTCTCTCACGTATCAATTGCCATCATAAAAGATATTTTAAAAGTAGGTTTGCCATTAGTTCCCCATTCTGTCGGAATCTTTATTTTAGCCGGTGCTGACAAATTCATTCTTAGTGGTATTCTTGGTCTCACTACTATTTCATCATATCTTGTTGTATTTCAAATTAGCACTGTTTTTATTTTTGTGTTTGATGCTATCAATAAAAGCTATTACCCATGGTTATTTGAAAAATTAAATGCAAATAACGAAAGCACCAAAAATAAATTGTGGTTTTTAACCTATGTTTATTTTTTTTCATTACTAGCCGTATCAATATTTTTCTTTTTCCATGGTTCAGAATTAATTACGTTCATCGCAGGTAAAAATTATGTTATCAATAATAGTATTGTAGGCCTTATTTTTCTTGGGCAAATATTTGGTGGTATGTATTTGATGATCAATAACTATTTATTTTACGAAAAAAGGACGCTGTTAATTTCAACAATAACCATTTCATCAGGTATTATTCATTTATTATTAATTTCTTTATTTTCATATTATTGGGGAATAACTGGTGCAGCATTATCTTTTTGCCTATCTAAATGCATTCAATTTTTATTAACATGGTTAAATGTCTATAAAATAACTGTAATTCCAGTGCCAATTAAAGGCGGATAAATAAGTCTCCATCCGCCAGCCATTTTCTACCCTAAACGTGCGCGAATCCATTGCGCAATATCTTTAATTTGAGGCATACATACTTGATGTTCCATTGAATAAGTGCGCCATTGCGGTTGATAACCGGCAGCAATCAGATCATCACGCGCCATTTCTCCAAGTTTGGGTACCACGACAGGATCATAACGACCATGCATGATCTCGATCGGAAGCTGGCGGTTTGACTCACTGTATTGAATAATATTCGCCGTTGGAAAATACGTTGATAACGTAAGTAACCCTGCTAACGGTTTAGAATAGCTTAACGCAGCATGATAGACCACAGCGCCACCTTGAGAAAACCCCGCCAGAATAATTCGCTCAGAGGCGATTCCACGGCTGATCTCGCGTTCAATCAAATCTATTACACCATGAGCAGAATCAATAAGTTGTTCAACATTAAGCTTACGTGCCACATCCAATGAAATAATATCATACCATGCAGGCATCACTGCACCGCCATTAATCGTCACAGGAATAGACCCGGCATGTGGAAAAATAAATCGTACAGGCATGTCTACAGGTAACTGTAATTCTGGTAATAGTGCTTCAAAATCATGGCCATTAGAGCCTAAGCCATGCAACCAAATAACACTTGCAGTCGCCTTAACAGTCGGTTCTACTTCAACACAAGGTAAATAGGTTATATTCATGTTCTTATCCTTATATAAACCGTTGTCACTATATCGCTGATTTTATTGCTCGCGCAAGCCGAGATGGCGCTAATTTTGGATTAGGATTTGTTTGATCAAAAAACTCGCTCACAACATCAACAATAGCCGATTGCACATCGGCTGTTGTCGCTAAATTTTGAGAAAAACTGGGTACTAAATCCCCAGATAATGACGCTTGTTTAAAAACTTGCATCGAATCTAATGCACACTGATCAAACGCTGACATATCCATGTCTAATCGAACCGGAATCGACCCTTTATTAAGATTAAATACATTTTGAAAAGACGGAGTTAATAAGGTTTTAGCCAAATCATGCTGCGCAATATTGTCAGCTTCGGTTCCTTTTAATTTAAAAAAAGCCAAACTATCAATGTTAAATGTAAACTGGTGCTGCGTGCCCGGTGCTGGTACACATAAATAATCTTTGCCGGGAACGTCACCTACTTGCGCAAATTCCCCTTTAGCCCAGTCTCCCATAAACTGCATCGCTGCTTGGCCATTAATGACCATTTCAGTGGCAGAGTTCCAATGACGTCCACTTGCTTGAGGGTCAATATAAGCCTTCATCCGTTTAAACTGCTGAAAGACTTCTACCATTTTATCGCTGTTGATAACCGCCATATCTAGATCAACAAAAGCTTTACGGTAATCCGCTGAACCTAATACAGCTAATGCAATACTTTCAAATAAAGTGGCATCTTGCCAAGGCTGACCACCATGCGCGAGTGCTATAAACCCTGCTGCTTTTATTTTATCAGCTGCCACAAAAAACTCAGCCAACGTTGTCGGAACGGCAGCATCTGTGGCTTTCAACACTTTAGGATTTACCCATAACCAATTAACACGATGGACATTAATAGGTACAGCCACATAATGATTATTATATTTCATGATATTTGCCACTACGGGTGGGAGCACTTTATCCCAATGTTCTTGCTGAGCGACATCATCCAATGAGGTAAGAAAGCCTAATCGTCCCCATTCTTGAATATCATGACCTTTTAATTGCGCCGCAGTGGGTGGGTTCCCCGACACTGCTCGCATTTTTAACACGGTCATCGCACTTTCACCACCGCCACCAGCAACCGCAAAATCTTTCCAACTATGGTGCTGCTGTTCCATCATTTGCTTGAGCACTTTCACTGATTTAGCTTCACCGCTTGAGGTCCACCAATGCAATACTTCAACTTGTCCCGATGCATGTGCTAATGTTGCTGGCAGCCAAGATGCTGCTACGGCTAATATCAAATACGCTAGTTTCATGCTTTCTATTTCCTTAAGCTAATGCAACGGGCAATACACGCGGTAATACCACCACGACAATTAGCCCTTGTGTTAAACCATTTTTGATAATCAGCTTACCACCATGAGCATGGATAATATTACGTGCAATCCCCATTCCTAAACCATGCCCATCAGCATCCGTCGCTAGGCGAAAATAAGGTTCAAATACTGCAGATAATGACGATTCAGGAATACCCTTACCTTGATCGGTAATTGTCAGAATAATCTTGTCTGGCTTATCTATTGCTGCGACCGTCACCTGATGACCATATTTAACCCCATTATCAATTAAATTACTCAAGCAACGTTTTAACCCTAATTCTTTACCCATAATTGGCGCAATGGTCAATGTAGGTAAGGTGACTTTTGTATCACGGTGATTATGGCGCTCAGCAATACTGGCTAAAAGTAGATTTAAATCAATTGGGACAATATTTTCGTGTAAATCTGTATCTTTAACACATTGTAATGCCCCTTTTACCATCATCTCTAATTCATCAAGATCATGGTTAAATTTATCTATTTTTTTATCGTCATCAATAAGTTCAACCCGTAATCGCAATCGCGTAATGGGCGTTTTTAGATCATGCGAAATCGATGAGAATAATTGTTCACGATCTTCGATATAGCGCCGTAAACGTAATTGCATACGATTAAATGCTTGGGTTGCCATCACCAGTTCTGTCGCCCCTTCTTCTCTGAGTGGCGGTTGATAAATATCTAAACTTAGTGCATTCGCAGCATCAGCCAATTGTTTTAATGGCTTGGTTTGACGTCGTACCATGATGTAGGTGAACACTAACAACAATCCGGTAATAAACACCAAAAATAACATTTGTTGGCGAGTGATCACTTCATCTTTTAAGTTCATGTAAGGCGCGGGAAGCAATGCTGCAATATAGAGCCATTGATTTTTTTCTAATTCAATCTGTACCACTAAAATCGGTGGATTTAAAGGCTCTAAACTTAAGGTGTTATGAACCCATGACCGAGGCAAATCGCTCAATAAAATATCATTCTTAAGTACGTGTAACGTTTCAGGGCGAGAAAATTCAACTTTTATTGTCGATAAACGTGGCAATTTTTGATGTAGCACTTTTTCAAATACAGACACAGCCATCTGTTTTTGTTCTGAATTTGCGATAGGATCAATCCGAATTTCTTCATCATTAAAAGAAACAAAAAAACGGGTTCCTCCCATATTACGTAATTGATCTAATACAATATGACGGTATTGCATCGGTAATGATTGAAAGAAAGTTACCGTTGAGGCAAACATGGTTGCCATACTTGCAGATGTCGATTGCAAACCATCTAAATCGCGTTGTTTTGATTGGCTATACCAAATACCCGTTGCAATCACTTGCGCTAAAAATACCGCTAATAATGTTAGCCATAATGTTCTCGAAACTAGTGATTTCGGGTACAACACTTTCCAATTCATTAACCATTATCCATATAGTAAAAAAGTGTGATGCTTATACAAGCGATCACACTTTATCCAACGTCATTATTGTTATGTTATGCGTCTTCGTAGATCACATCGGCAGTAAAAATATAGCCATTGCCGCGACTGGTTCTGATTAAGCGCTGAGTACGGCCTTTATCGCCTAATCGTTGCCGTAACCGACTTAAAGCAACATCAATACCACGCTCTGAAGGTAAAGTATCTCGCCCTCGTGTTGCATAGGAAATTGTATCACGATCAAGTATTTCTTGTGGGCGCGATAAAAACAGCATCAATAATGTATAATCACCGCCAGTTAATTCAAACTCTTGTTTTTTCTCAAGATCAAATAAACAATGCGTGGTGGTATCAAGCCGCCAGTGAGCGAAACGAATAAATCGAGCGTCGGCTAAGGGTTGCTGACTTTCTGTTGGTTTAATCCGTCTTAATAATGCTTTAATACGTGCGAGTAACTGCCGAGGACTGAACGGTTTAGCAATATAATCATCAGCACCTATTTCAAGGCCAATAATTTGATCCATTTCATCAGAGACTGCGGTTAGCATGATAATAGGCACATTTGAGTTTTTTCGAATATACTGACACAGTGTAAAACCATCATCACCAGGCATCATAACGTCAAGTAAAATCAAATCAGGGTAACCGGCAGCTAAACGCCGTTTCATTTCCTCGCCTTCTGCCGCAGTAATAACCTCAAACCCGTTTTTAGTTAAATACTCATCAAGTAACTCACGAATCTCTTGATCATCATCAACAACGAGAACTGTCTTAGTTGCCCCCATTTTATTCATCCCTCACAGATATATTGCTTATTATTTACACATTGATATATTACTTATCTCGAATTCTATTACCTATCACCCTTCACAATAATTAATACGGTTCTTGTTAACCAACTCTCCATTTGACCATCTATAATCATAAAAGTCAGAATATATGCCAATATTCGTGACACAACCGCTATCTTACTAACAAAGAACACGCTTACTTGTAGAAAAAAACATCGATAATAAGTAGCGTCTCTTTTGGCTTTATCTCAATATCGCAATAGTGACTTTGCCACACTTAAATATATGAGCGTTAAATGTTATTACTGATGATACCATTGACATCATAAGTTGCTTGAACATCAATACCAATCATATATATATGTATGAATAATAACGTTTAAAGATAAATACCACTTTATATCGTTTTCATCTCGTATATTGCTTATCATAGTCCCTATATTCATTAGTAATGGACAATAACAATGTACAAATTAGTTGCACTCGATATGGATGGCACCTTACTTAGTTCAGATGGCACAATTTCAGCACATAATAAGCAAGCCATTGCTGCTGCACGTGAACAAGGTACCTATGTTGTGTTAGCGTCAGGTCGTCCGATTGAAGGCATGACATGGGCACTAAAAGAACTCAATATGAATAGCGATAATGATTTTGTACTGTCATATAACGCATCTCTAGTACAACGAGTTGCAAGCCAAGAAGTAGTAAGAAGCCAAACCTTAATTGGTCGTGATGCTAAAGCCATTGCTGCTATTGCTCACGATCTTGGTGTTCATGTCCATGCTTTTTCTCGTCGTCAGGGCTTAATTACTCCAGCACATAACTACTACACAGATCACGAAGCAAAAATTAATGGTCTAACTACCACACTCGCTGACTTTGCTGAATTAGATGATAATGAAGAGATCATGAAAGTAATGATCATTGATGAAGCAGAACGTCTTGAAGCAGCGATTGCACAATTACCTTCAACGCTATATCAGCAATACACTATTGTAAGAAGTGCACCTTTCTTCCTTGAATTTATGCACACCAATAGTAATAAAGGTGTGGGTGTTAAAGCATTAGCTGATTTCTTAAATATTGAGCAAGATGAGGTGATTGCAATGGGTGATGCTGGCAATGATCACCATATGATCGAATTTGCAGGTTTAGGGGTAGCTATGGGTAATGCTACCGAAGAGACCAAAGCGATTGCTAACTATATTACTGATACCAACAATAATAGTGGCGTTGCACAAGTGATTGAGAAATTCATTCTTAATGTCTAGAGCATAAAAACGCCATAAAAAGCCAGCACTTATGCTGGCTTTTTCGACTATTACATTGTTAATTACTTAGCAAGCGTAACAGTATTAACGTCAATAGAACGCACAGTCCAATCTTTATCTACTTCACCACGAATAGTGATTTTAGTCGTTGGTGTTACTGTAATGCCATGCCAGTCTTTATGATCAATTTCGACTTTTATTTCACCAGTGCCATCTTTAAACATGTAGTCTTCTTTGCCTATCGAAGATGTGATGTGGCCAGTAAGCTCTACTACCGCATTATCATCAGCTTGAGAAGCTGCTTTCACGGTCTTTAATACCGGAATAGCACTAGGGCCATTAAAACCGCCTTGGGTTTGAGTAAGTGGAGCTGCCTCATGTGGACCGCTAAAACCACCTTGATTTGATTGTGGTGCTGCCATTACTGACATTGATGAAAACACAAGAACTGAAGCTACAAGTAATTTTTTCATTTGTCTATATTCCACAAGGTCATTCAATGAGATGATAATATCTCAAATACATATATTTTTTAAATTATAACGCTAATAAATTAAATTCGACAAGATTATTTTTTAAACGCTATAAATAATCAGTTTAAATCAAATTGGCTATGGTAATTCTTTAATCATATGCGATGCTAAAAAGACTGACACTATTGTTTCAATATTATCATCAAGCAGTTTGCCTTCACTATTGGGTGCAATATTCATCACTTGAGGCCAAAAAAGAAGCCCCTGAAATAAACTAATATAAATATTTGTTAACAGAATTACATTTTTATCAACCATACAACCTGCTGCAATCGCTTGTTGAAACCAATCTGTAATCGCTTTGGTACTGTATAAATCTTTAATTAAATTTAATGCTAATTCTGGCTGACGCAAAAATTCCATCACAATCGTACGTGACAATGGAATACCATAAGTTGAATATAACACATCGGCTTCACGGCTCGTGATTGCCGTTAATTGTTCAGTCAATGTTTTACTAGGATCGTATTCATACCGAACATTTTCAGCTACCGATTCTTGAATAATGGTCAATACAGAAACAAATAACACTTCTTTACTCTCGAAGTGACGATATAGCGTCCGTTTCGAAACCGCCGCTTCGGTTGAGATACGATCCATATTTGACGCTAAAAATCCATGAGTTATAAATTCCTCTTTAGCCGCTTCAATGATTGCTAAATGCTTACGTTCCGTTTGCTTCATCCTTCAGAGATTCCCATCGTATTTTTATTTCAATTTATGAGCGCAGTCTAACAATCTGAAACAAAAAAGTATACTACGTAGTTTACAATCTCGTTTTTATCACTAAAATGCACTTTAAGTTTGCTTCTTTGTAGCAATAAATATGACTAATCAATCTAATGATAGTGGAGAACACGGTGAAAACTCATTCAGCAATGTCCTATGTGACATCGTTAACAAT
>NZ_CAMRAN010000036.1 GCF_947039875.1 uncultured Photobacterium sp. | reverse complement strand
TTAGCGACCAGTTACGCCGGGGGCGCGCTGATATTCGGAATGGCAAGTCCCGTCCGCTTCACATTCATTTAAGAAACCTGAATCGAAAGATTCAGGTTTTTTTTCGCCTATATAAAAGCAAGATGATGCTGAATAGATACTGCGAAGTGGTAGTTCGGTTAAGTAACTTTCTATTGGGAACCTTAGCGGCCTGCCATGACTCTTATTTTATGGGAAATGGACGCGCTGATGCTCTGGCTGTAAAGTTAGCTATGGCAAGTCCCGTCCGCTTCACATTCATTTAAGAAAACTGAATAGAAATATTAGGCATATTTTACATTTGTAGAAAATGGCAACGATAGTGTGGCTATCATCCGTCACCTCGAAAGGAAAGCGCAAATAATCCATCTATTTCAGCATAGTATAGATGGATTATTTTAAGAGTAACCAGTTAGGGAAGGTGATTTTTTTGATTACAATGTACATTCTTACAATAATAATAAAGCTAATACTGGTTAGAGTGGCAATATTAGGACTGATTGAAAATTTAATTTGAAGAATATAAAGGTAGCAACCAATAATGACCGGGCTGGCATAAAATTCAGTATTATTGAACATTGTTGGCCGAGCCAGAATAACATCACGTAATACACCACCAAAGACTGCGGTGATCATTCCCATAGTAACTGCAACATAACCTGCATAATGCTCGGCAACCATATTCTTAGTGACGAGTACGGAAAACATTGCAATTCCAATGGCATCGAGTACAACGATCAAACGTTCGGCTTTTATTTTACGAAGGTGGGGCGCGAGGAAAAAGCCGACAAAAGAAGTAATCAGTGCCGTCCAAAAATAAGAGGGATCCCTAATCCAAAATACTTGTCCTGTTGAAAGAATAATATCTCGTACAGTACCGCCACCAAGTGCCGTTATCCAACCTAATACCATGACACTAACGATATCTTTACCTATGTTAGCTTCACTTATTACAGCACTTAATGCAAAGGCGACGATACAGATAATTTCAATGGTGTGAATTAGCATAGATAAGCCTATAACATATTAATATCACGGGAATAAATTTAAACTTGATACTAACATGCAGTGGTGTTCATACCAGAGAGTAAAAATGGTGATAGTGTTTTCAAAAATAAAAAAAAAGGTCGGAAATCCGACCTTTTTTATGATGTTTATACGTGAGATTAGAAAATATTATCGACCGCTATGATCAAATGTTTTTACATCTTCAGCAGTACATTGAGAGGCTGCATGTGAAGTAAGAAATTCAATAGAGCGGGTAAAGTCAGCGATTAATAGATTAGCAAGATCAACGGTTAGACCTTGTTTAACTAATATACGTTGCACCACAATTTCCTGAGCATTTGCAGGCAGGCTATAAGCAGGTACTAACCAGCCACGAGTACGTAAACGATCAGCAACATCATAAAGAGTAAACGGTACATTCACATCAGCTTTTAAGCGCCATGAAATTGCAGGGATCCCTTTTTCTCGATTACCATCAAATAAGAACTCAAATAGATTAAACTTATTAAGCTCTTTAACTAAATATTCACACACATCGTAGCTTGCATTATGAATACGTTGGTAACCTTCAAAGCCTAAGCGAAGGAAATTATAGTATTGAGATATAATTTGACCCGCAGGGCGAGAGAAGTTTAGTGCAAAAGTAGGCATGTCACCACCAAGGTAGTTAACATGGAAGATTAAGCCTTCAGGTAAATCTTCTTTATTGCGCCATACAACCCAGCCCACACCTAGTGGTGATAAACCAAATTTATGGCCAGAAGTACTGATTGATTTCACACGTTCTAGGCGGAAGTCCCAAGGTTCAATATTGGGTGCACAGAATGGTGCTAGCATAGCGCCACTTGCACCATCAACGTGAATATCAATTGAGTTACCAGTATCATGCTCATAAGTATCTAGTGCATCTGATAATGGTTTTACGGTTTCGTATAGCCCTGTAAAGGTTTGGCCAAAAGTAGGCACAACCATAATGGTGTTAGCATCAACAAGTTCTAACATGTCTTCAGGGCTCATGAAATAATGCCCTTCGTCCATTTTAGTTTCACGCATTTCTACGTCCCAGTAGCGGGCAAATTTTTCCCAACATACTTGAACAGGACCACAAACCATATTGGGTTTATCTGTTGGTTGACCTTGCGCACGACGCTTTTCACGCCAACGCCAAAGTGCTGCTAAACCACCAAGCATACAGGCTTCACTCGAACCTGTTGTTGAAGTACCAACGGTTGTTACTGATTCAGATGAATTCCATAAATCCGCTAAAATATGGACACAACGTCCTTCTATTTCTGCTGATTGAGGGTATTCATCTTTATCTATCATGTTCTTATCAATAGATAGATCCATTAATTTATGAACTTCGTCTTCTTCCCATGTTTGGCAAAACGTGGCTAAGTTTTGACGTGAATTACCATCGAGATAAAGTTCATCGCGAATCATTTGATAGATCACATTGGGTGCTTGTTCTTGCTGAGGTAGCTTGGTAGTTGCTGCAACGTTATTAATCGCTTCTGAACCAAAGATTGGATCATTACCTGATTGACGGTTTACTTCATGAAGAGCCATAATTTTCTTCCTACCTTAATGTTGCTTACTGCTAAATAAGTTCCAAGCCATTGCTTGAGTAACATGTTTAATCATTTGCTGACCACGAATACTATTGCCAAATGGGTCTAGTCGTGGTGAAAATGCTGCGAGTGCGCCAATGTTGGGTATCACTGTTAATAAACCACCACCAACACCACTTTTACCGGGTAGACCAACATCATATGCCCAATCGCCAGAGGTATCGTAAAGACCTTCCATCGCCATTTCTGCAAGAATATGGGGAATATTTTGAGGTTGAATTAACTGTTCACCTGAACATGGATTTTTACCGCCATTAGCCAGTGTTGCCCCTACTGTTGCTAGTTCTACCGCATTAAATAGGGTGGAACATTGGCGAGTATAAACATCACAAGCTTCAAGTGGCTCTGAGTACATACGACCAGATGACTCTAATAACAATGCAATAGCACGGTTATGAGTATTAGTGGTTTGCTCAGATTGATTGACTTCATCAGATAGCGTAATCGCACTGTTTGCGAGCAGTGATTGGAAATGTAAAATCTGCTGCCAGCGTTGTTCTTTATCTGTCGCCTTAACTAAACTCACTGTTGCCATAGCGCCCGCATTGACGAGGGGGGTTAAGGGCTTACCTTGGTGTAGTTCAAGGGCAAGGACTGAATTAAATGGCATGCCAGTAGGTTCTGCACCGACTTTACTGTGTAATGCATTTGCTCCAGATTGCTCAAGCACTAACCCGAGCGTCATGATTTTTGAAATAGACTCAATCGCAAATTTATAATCAGCATCTTGTAATTGAATCACTTCACCAGTAGCAGAAACGAAAGCTAGTCCTGTTAATTCTGATGGTACGGAAGCTAAAAAAGGAATATAGGAGGCATTGTCGCCTGCCATATTTGTTTTTGCTTCGTCTAGCGCTTGCTGCATAACGACAGCAAGCTTTTCATTTAGTTGTGACATTGACGCATCCTTAACGCTATTGATTCAAGGTATGAGTAATTTTGTCTGATGGGTTAATAACACCAGGGTGAACGTTTTCAATTTCCCAAGTAAAGGGTGCAAAGTCAGTCACTGCTGGATCTTTCCAGTGAGGTTGACGAGCTTTGTATATAAACAATGGAATTAATACGAAGATCACAGTTAAGACGACTAAGAAGCCAACGTATTCTTCAGGGCTGCCCACCGCAATTTGACTTGGTGGAATAAAAGAGAAGATGAACGCTAATAGTGAACCAGAGAAACCGACACCTGCGATGATCCACATGCCCATATCACCACCAGGGATTTTGTATGGACGTGGACGGTTAGGTTGGCTGTAACGTAAGTGAATAGCGGCAGCGAACATTAACAAGTACATGATAAGGTAAAGTACGACTGTTAATTGGCTTAGAATTTGATAAGCAGCTTGAACAGAAGGTAATACTACAAATACAACTGAAATAATGGTCACCAAGAAAGCTTGCACCATCATGATATGCGTTGCCATACCGTGTTTATTGGTATATTGGAAAAAGCGAGGTAAATAACCGCCTTTAGCAACAACAAGCAATGCAGATGAAGGACCCGCAACCCAACCGACAACCCCTGCAAGTACACCAAGTGCTAAACATGCAGCCATAATTGGCGCAGCCCAACTGATACCCGCCCAAGCAAACATATCATCGTAAGCGACTAATAAACTTTGAGTTAAGTTGATATCTTTTTGAGGAATAACAAAAGCGATAGCCAGTGTACCTAGTACAAATACACACACAGTACCAATCGCAGCAATCGCAATCGCAATAGGGTAGTTACGTGGCGCATCATCAACTTCTTTAACGTGAATAGCGTTCATTTCCATACCGGCATAGAACAAGAAAATACTGGCAGCTAAAACAACGTTATTAAAGTTAGAAAAGTCAGGAATCACATCGTGCCAAGATAATTGCACTTGTGGTGGACGACCTGAGAAGAATAGATAAGAGAAACCTAAAATAATTAACACGATACCAGGAATAACCGTACCAATTAAACCGCCCCATTTAGCGACTTTAGAAAACGCTGCGGTACCACGTAAAGCGATAAAAGTAGCTAACCAGTAAATCGCTAACACTATTCCTAATACGAAGAATTTATTCTGGGACAATGCTTGGTCCCATGACTGATCTGGGCCCATGAACGCAAGTGATACTGAACCAAAAGTCAGTGCGGTTGGGAACCATACAGTAACTTCGATCCATAACATGAAAATAGCAACTAACGCTAAACGTGGACCAAATGCTTCGCCCACCCAGCGAAATACCCCGCCTTTTTCCGACCAACCTGTAGCAAGTTCAGCGGCGACAAGTGAAACGGGAATTAAAAAGACAACGGCGGCAAAAATATAATAAAAAATGGAGCTCAGTCCGTATTCAGCTTCTGCTGGAAGACCACGTAAACTCACAACAGCAACGATATTTAACATTGCTAACGCGAATATGCTGATCCCCCCTTTTTTTGCTTTATCTATACTAGTCATCATTAACCAACTTCATAATCAAAGATATTTAAATTTTTATTGTTAGGTTTTGTGGACTAAAAACAGAACGTTTTATACTGTTTTAATAAATTCACTCTATAAAAAATAGCATCAACATATATGTATTTACATGCATAAAAAGCATTGTTTAGGTTGCATATATGTAGGTTGAGTATTTTTTTGCTTTGTGTGGTTGATTAGAATTGTGAATCATAGTGATGAAATATTTTTGTTGTTGGCGTGAAATGTATGTATGGGTTGATGTTGTTAATATTATTGCGTAGGAAATTATGTAAAAATGAAATTCAATAGATTGATTTTAGGGAACAACCAGTGAAATTTTTTTTCCAGCGTAATGAAACGGACTCAGAAGTTAGAATTGAATTGAAAACCGCGTCGTTTTATTTATTAGTCGCGATGATTGTGGGTTGGATGGCGATCAGTTTTATTTTGCAGTCAAATGAGGCGGGTTCAGTATTTTTACCGATTTTAATTGGTTTTATGATGTTGCGCTTCTTTGCTTTGGTTAAAGTACAAAAAGAAGTATTAGTAGCGATGCGAGATAAGCGCTTAACTACTCAGGGAAGTAAATTCTCATTTGCGAATCCCTTTATTTATATTATTAAGAAAAAGCCACAACTCGAGACTGAAGCATAATTAAAAACGGCCGCGATGCTATTCGTTATACCAATATATAGCATATAGCAGCATTGCGGCCGTTGACGATCATTGGACTGCAGACATTAATTAGTTATTGCTGTGCAGTTCGCTGTTTAATTCAATTGCTGTTTTGTTGGTTAAACATTCAATTTGGCCCGTCATTGAATTACGACGGAACAATAAATCTGCTTTACCAGCAAGATCGCGTGCTTTGGCTGTTTCAACGGCTTTACCTTCAGCATCAAGCATTTGTACTTTTGAACCTGCAGTAACGTATAAACCTGATTCAATAGTGCAACGATCACCCAGAGGGAAACCAAGGCCAGCGTTGGCACCTAAAAGGCTATTTTCACCAATGGATACCACGACTTTACCGCCGCCTGATAGTGTACCCATAATTGAAGCGCCACCACCGATGTCAGAGCCATTACCCACCATAACACCTGCAGAAATACGCCCTTCAACCATGCTTACGCCTGTTGTACCAGCATTGAAGTTAATGAAGCCTTCATGCATAACAGTGGTGCCTTCACCCACATGTGCACCTAAGCGAACACGGGATGTATCAGCAATACGTACGCCTGTTGGTACGATGTAGTCCACCATTTTAGGAAACTTATCTACGCAATCAACGGTGATTGTTTCGCCATTAAGACGCGCATCCATTTGGCGCTCAGCAAGTTCTGGTAAGTCGATAGGACCTTGGTTTGTCCATGCAATGTTGTGTAATAAACCAAAGATGCCATCAAGAACTAAACCGTGTGGTTTTACTAAACGGTGAGAAATAAGTTGTAGTTTTAAGAAACCTTCAGCAACAGATACTGGTGAGATGTCTGTTTTAAGCATAACCATAACCAGAGGCTGTGAAGACAATGTTGCTTTAGCTGCAAATTGTGCGCTTACTTCATCATTTGCATCTTCAAATGCTGATGCAATCGCAGCACATTGCTCTGGTGTAACTTCAATCGCTTGGTTACCACCGTGATAATCTACGATAGTCGCAATGTCTTTTACAAGTTGCTCAGATGGATGTAGCGTTGGGGTTGGGAAAAACGCTTCAATAATTTTCCCATCACGGTTTTTAGTGACAGTACCAAGGGCAAGTGAAAAGCTAGACATGATTACCTGTTCTCCATTTCAAATAAAATAATACAATGCGGTAATTAAAATAACAGGCTCACCAATAACTGAAGCCGATGATGCCTCTATAAGTTAATTGATGATTTACCGCTAATTTATCTATCATAAAGACAGTTACAAAAATAGAGAAGAGCTGAACTGATAATCAGGGCAAAATGATAGTTTATTAACGAAAAATGGACATAAGACCCTTCTTTTTGAAATTGATATTTGTTCAAAAAGGTATTGATGGAAAGATATTTAAGGGGGAGTCTGAGCGAAAAAAAACCTCCATTAGGAGGCTTTCGACGACAAACTGAATAATATAAAAATTATGCGGCGTCTTGCTGCTGCTCATCGGCAACAACTTCAGGTTTTACAGCTTTTGCTTTTGGTGCTGGTTTGGCTTTTTTTGCGCCTAAAGCAACCAAGACTTGTTCACGCTTTTGCGCTAAGAACATAGATAGTTCTTCTTGTTTTGCTTCATCTTCAAATAAGTCACTTTCACTTAATAAAGCAAACATATCATCTGCCATATCAAGCATTTTGTCATATGCGTCGGCTTCGGATTTAGAGGTAAAAGTCATCTTTTCTTCCCCGTTGCGCTCTACTACATATTTGACGATAACTGCCATGGTCATCCTCTCCTAAAATTTATTTACTGGTCGCTTATACAGTAGTATGGTGAGTGAGTCTAGTGCTAAGCGTGTGAATGTGATGACTCGAGAAAAATTTAACCAGATTTATCATCGTGCTGCTGAAAGAAAGGGCGGTGAATTAAATTTAGAACAATTATTAATAACACCATTGAATAATGAGCAATTAAAATTAATTCCTGATCACCGTTGGCTAGCTGAATTTACGCAAAAAGTGTTTCAGTGTGGTATTCGTTGGCAAGTTGTACGTAATAAGTGGCCTGCCTTTGAGCAAGCATTTTTTGAGTTTGATATTGAAAAAATGGGCTTGATGCCAACTGAAATGTGGGAGCGAAAAGCCCAAGATGCTTCTATTATTCGAGATTTAAAAAAGGTCATGACGATCCCTGAAAATGCCAACATGATCCATCGGGCGGCATTGGAATATGGTTCATTTTCTACCATGGTTGCCGATTGGCCTGAGCAGGACATTGTTGGATTATGGCTATATTTGAAGAAAAATGGTTGTCGTTTAGGCGGTAAGACTGGGGCGTATAGTTTGCGTGGTTTGGGTAAAGATAGTTTTTTATTTACTCAAGATGTGGAAGCTTATTTACGTCATACCGATATTATTGATGGCGGCCGTGATACGTTAAAATCATTACGCGCAGCGCAGGATGCATTTAATCATTGGCAACAACAATCAGGCCGATCATTAACGCAGATCAGCCAAATTATTGCTTTTAGTGTGGGTGATAATCGGGTTTAATCAAATTGCCACTGTTGGCAAAATGTCAAAAATAGCTTTAATAATGGGCTTTGATATTTTTCTTGATGATACAGCATCCAATATTGACGGCTCATATCAAGGGGGATCGTTAGTATGGCGACGCGTTGTTCTTCAACCGCATGTATGATTGCCCGTTGAGAGATACAGGTAATACCTAAATCGGCACTGACGCAATTGATGATAGCTTCAGTAGTATTTAATTCAAATGACGTGGTCCATTTATCTAGTCGTGGTGAAATACGATTTAGAAAAAATTCACGCGTGCCTGATCCTATCTCTCTTAATACCCATTCTGAATTTTCGAGATCTGATAGCTGTAAATTTTCAATCTGTGTTAATGGATGTTGTGGATGACAGGCAATCACCATTTGATCACTGAGCCACGGTTGAACAACAAGATCTGAGTGTTGTACTTTGCCTTCAACTAAACCCACATCTAATTCAAATTCTGTCAGCTTATGACAGATTTGAGCGGTGTTTGAGATAAATAATGTTTGATCTCGATGTTGGGTTTCAAGTCTAAAATCGCGTAATAAAAAGGGGGTTACTTGATTACCTACGGTATCACTTGATCCTACTTTTAATTGACCAGTTAATGGGCCCGCTTGATCAAATAAATTTTCAATCGCATTTGAACGAGCTAAAAGTTCATCAGCAAGAGGTAATAGTCGTTTTCCTTGTTCATTGATTATTAAACGATTGTTGTTGCGATCAAACAGTTTATGATCTAACTGTTTTTCCAATTCAGAGAGCGCCATACTAACAGCAGGCTTTGATAAAAATAATTTTTCTGCAGCGGCGGTAATTGTTTTTTCTTGCGCTACAGTCACAAAAACTTTGAGTTGTTTTAACGCTATATTCATCATTACCTCATTAAAAGACGTAAGGCGAATCATGTCCGTCTTATTGTTAAATCAAGCTTAACACTGTTTTAAATATATTCAATTATTATAAACACTGGTAAACAGGTATACTGCAAGCAACAAAACAATAATTCGCTATCATTCAAGCGGAGTAAAAATATGATTGCAGCAACAAAACGAAAACTCGCTGGTGCGCCAACACCAATGGCTGGGTTAGCATTAGGTATTGGCAGTATTTTATGGTGTTGGGAAAATGGTGCCCAACTTCATGGTTATGGACAGATTACCGGCGCGGTGATTGCCGCAGGGATGCTACTCATTTTAATGGCTAAATTTTTAGTGCATCCAAAACTATTGTGGGGTGATTTATCTCATCACGTTGTTGGTAGTGTCGTACCCACATTTGCGATGGCATTAATGGTGGTATCAAAAGCCGTCAGTGTTTATGGCTCGATCACTGTTGGTGTATATATTTGGCTATTTGCGGTTGGATTACATGTTATTTTCTTAGCATTATTCCTTTTCCACCGTGCGCGTGATTTCCATTTACACCATATGGTACCGAGTTGGTTCGTGCCGCCGATTGGTATTATTGTTGCTGATGTGTCATTTCCTGGTGTGGCAGCATTACACCCACTTGCCTATGTATTACTGATGTTTGGTATGATTGCTTATGCTGTGATGTTACCAATGATGATCTACCGATTTATGTTCCGCGATGAAGTGCCTGATGGCGCTAAACCAACCATTGCGATTATGGCAGCGCCTGCAAGTCTATCTTTGGCGGGTTACTTAACAATTACCGCTACACCGTCACCAGTGATTGTGGCGATGTTAGGTGGTATTGCAGTGCTAATGACTGCGGTGATCTACTTAGCCTTTTTCCGATTATTACGCTTAGAGTTTAGCCCAGGTTATGCCGCCTTTACTTTCCCGATGGCGATTGGTGCGACGGCCTTATTTAAAACCTCTGCTTGGATGAAGAGTTATGGCTTTGATGCTCATTATGTCGCTCAAGTTCATGGTTTAGCTACAATTGAATTATATGTTGCAAGTATCATTATTGGTTATGTAGCCATTCGCTATTTAGCTTTTTATCGACCAGTGAGTCGATTATTCCAACGCAGTGAAATCTGTCCACACAACATTTGATAGCAATGGTGCAGTAATTTCACGAATGTGTTGTTGTACCCATAAATGTTGAGTGTGTTGCCCAGTCAATTTGGCTGGGCTTTTTTATTGGTGTTTATACAACGTATTGATATTAATTGTGGTGCTTTTGGGCGTTTTTAAGCTGTATTTATTTACAGTATCTCAGTGATGGTAGACAATTTGGTTATCTATTTTTCTGCTGTGGAATATCTGCGTGTTCACTGTCTATCATTCAAATCAGCTTGATCTGCTTAAATCATTACTCGTTGAGTTGATCCGCTTACAGCCGTTAGCGAATCCGTTTGAAAAAGAGCAAATTCTGGTACAAAGTCCAGGTATGTCACAATGGTTAAAAATGGAATTAGCGACCTCGTTTGGGGTGGCGGCAAATATAGAATTTCCATTACCTGCGACTTTTATTTGGAAAATGTTTACTCAAGTTTTGGCTGATGTGCCCGAGCGAAGTGCATTTAATAAAGAAGCGATGACATGGAAATTAATGCAGGTATTGCCACAACAATTTGATCAACCTGAATTTGAACCATTACAGCGTTATTTAGAAAACGATAATGACTCGCTAAAGTGTTACCAACTGTCTGAAAAAATAGCCGATATTTTTGACCAATATTTAGTGTATCGCCCCGAATGGATCCAGCAATGGGAAGCGGGCGAAACTGTCACAGAGCTTAATGATGAGCACCCGTGGCAACCGATCTTATGGCAAGCACTTTACGATCAAACCTTAGCCTTAGAGCAATCACCGTATCATCGTGCTAATTTGTACGATCACTTTATTGAAACGCTGAACAATTATTCAGGTAATGAAGGGAAGGCAGCGTTACTGGCTGCGGGGTTACCGCAACGATTGTTTGTGTTTGGTATTTCTTCCTTACCACCACGTTATTTAGATGCGTTAGCCGCGATTGGTGAACATATTGATGTCCATTTAATGTTTACTAACCCTTGTAAATATTACTGGGGTGATATTCGCGATCGTAAACATCTAGCACGTTTAGCGGCGAGACAACGAGTACAGCTACAAAATATCGCCACGACGGATGATGTTGATGCGTTATTGTCAGTGCTTAAAGACAACGATCAAAATAATTATGACGATGACATGCACAATGATGTTGTTGGTAATAGCTTATTAGCATCTATGGGGAAACTTGGGCGAGATAATATTTATTTGTTATCGGCAATGGAAGTCAATGAAGTCGATGCCGGCTTTGTTGATATTGAAGCTGATACGTTGTTGCATGCCATTCAAGCGGATATTTTAAATCTTCAAGATCGTCAAGACGATACTCAACTCGATTCCAGCGAGCACAAATTCCCGATTGCTATTGATGATCAGTCTATTACCATTCACGCTTGTCATAGCCCAATGCGTGAAGTGGAAGTATTGCATGATAAATTGCTAGCGATGTTTGAAGCCAATCCAACCCTAAAGCCGCGTGATGTGATTGTGATGGTGGCTGATATCAATGCTTACAGTGCCGCAATTCAATCGGTATTTGGTAATGCGCCGGGTAATCGTTACATTCCTTTCTCTATTTCTGACCGTACGGCAGAGCAAGAAAATCCTATTTTATTGGCATTTTTACGTTTACTTACCTTACCTGATAGCCGCTGTCATGCCTCTGAATTATTAGAACTGTTAGAAGTACCAGCGGTGATGGAAAAGTTTGGTTTTGATAGTATTAGCTTTGAAAAAATCAAACAATGGATTGAAGAAGCAGGTATTCGATGGGGGCTTGATCAACACACAGCCAGTCAATTTGATTTACCTGAACAGCTGCAAAATACATGGCTATTTGGTATTCAGCGAATGCTGTTAGGTTATGCAATGCCACATGATACTGGGCTGTTTGCAGGGATCTCTGCTTATGAACAAGTACAAGGGTTAGATGCTGAATTAGCAGGACAATTAGCGGGATTCATCGATAGCTTAATTGAATATCGTTACGCGTTGGCACAAGCACAAACCGTTAATCAATGGGCGGAGTTATTACATCAGCTACTGGATGATTTTTTTGTAGTTGAGCTGGAAGGTGAGTTAATTTTAAAATCGATTCGCGATAACTTGCAGCGGTTGCATCAGCAATTACAAGATGCGGGTTATCAAGGGCAAATCACGCCAGCGGTATTGACACAATACTTGCAAGATAAGCTCTCTGGTGAGCGCGTTAGTCAACGTTTCTTAGCTGGACAAGTTAATTTCTGTACCCTGATGCCAATGCGCTCAATTCCTTTTAATGTGGTGTGTTTATTAGGAATGAACGATGGGGCTTACCCGCGTAATATAGCTCCTGAAGGGTTTGATCTTATGAATGGCCGCACTAAGGCTGGAGATCGTTCTCGTCGAGATGATGACCGTTACTTATTTTTAGAAGCGTTGTTATCCGCTCAACAAACATTATATATCAGCTATGTTGGACGTTCGATTCAAGACAATGCTCCTAAAGTACCGTCAGTGTTAGTCAGTGAGCTGGTGGAGTATTGCCAGCAAGGCTATTGCTGCGCGGGCGATCAACCGTTAGCGGTAGATGTCTCTGCAAACAATATCAAACAACAGTTAATTCAACATCACCCGTTAGTGCCGTTTAGCCCCAGTGCGTTTATTGGCGATCACGCCAGTTTTGCGATTGAATGGCTACCTGCGGCTAACCGTGATGGCCAGGCAAGTGCGCCATTTCAACTCGATGCGTTAGTCGCTGAACCGATGGCTGATGATCAGGTTTTAGTTCTAGAGTTAGCAGAATTACAACGTTTTTGGCGTTTACCAGTGCGTTATTTCTTTAACCGTCGTCTTAAAGTGTATTTTGAAGCGCCAATGGGGTTATTAGAAGATGATGAGCCGTTTGTTCTTAACGGCTTGGAAAGCTATTTAATTCGCGATCAGTTATTGGACTTATTATTAGATGCCAAGTTGAAAAATGATGATCTTGATGTCATTTATCATCAGTTTGCCGCTGAACAACGGGCTGCGGGTACTTTACCTGTGGCGGCATTTGGTGATCTTGATTTAGCGGCTAGTCGCCAAGCGGTGGCGAATTTAACTGATGTGATTGAGCCATTAATTCATGCACCATTAGCGGATCAAGAAGTGGCGATTACGGTGCAGGTAGCTCAGCATAATGTTGTTTTACAAGGCTGGCTCAAGCAGCGTTATCAGTCAGGTCTTTTACGTTACCGTACTGGCAAAATTCGTCCACAAGATCTGCTAACGGCTTGGCTTGATCATTTATGTTTGGCTATATCGGTGCCTGAAACCCAACAGGTTACCCATATCATTGGTACTGATAAGCAGTTTGAATTACAAATTATTGAACCGCAGCAAGCGCTGGCTTATTTACAGCAGTTGATTGAACTGTATTACCAAGGTTTAAATCAACCGTTAGCCTATTTTCCTAAAACTGCGATGGCAGCCATACAAGCCCATATTGGCCGTGATGGTAGTTGGAAGAGTGATGAAGAAACCGAACAAAAATCCCTGACAAAAATGACTGAATGTTTTAACGATGGTTACTTGTTTGCAGGGGAAGGCAGTGATGATTATATTCAGCGAGTATGGCCGCAGTGGAATGATGATGTGGCACAAGAAGCGAATCAATTAGCGGCATTGGTGTTACAAGTTGTGGTGGTGAACAGTAAAGAAATTAAGCCAGAATAACGCGGTAGTGAAGTAGTGTGGCCGCCAGCAAATCATTGTTAGTTGTAGGGTGTTCGCTGTGCGGCCACAGGTCCAGAGGTGACCAAGTTTCTGGCGCTGATACTAACTAACCACCGTCGTATAAACCGTGAGTAAGTTCTCACAATATAGGAACACAACAGAATATTAGGTGCCAATATTTACTTATAAGTGTTGGGTCACATAATAACGAGCCAAATTACTGAAATTGAAAACTATCAGGCTAGTGCTGTTGTTACATATAGCAACCATGGGATGAGTAACATAATGGCGACTGAAGTACTAACAACGGATGACGTACTAACGAATATTCTGCAACCAATGACGTTTCCATTGCATGGTACGCGTTTGATCGAAGCATCAGCAGGAACGGGTAAGACCTTTACCATCGCAAGTTTGTATTTACGATTATTGTTAGCGCATGGTAGTGAGGCGACGCGTCATCAACAGCAATTGACGGTTGATCAAATTTTGGTGGTAACTTTCACAGAAGCGGCGACGGCAGAATTACGTGATCGTATTCGTGCCCGTATTCATGATGCGCGGTTAGCGTTTAGTCGTGGTGTTAGCCATGATCCTGTTATTGCGCCGTTATTAAATGAATATCCAGATCATAAATTAGCCGCAACCCTACTCTTACAAGCCGAACGGCAGATGGATGAAGCCGCGATTTATACTATCCATGGTTTTTGTCAACGAATGCTGACTCAAAATGCGTTTGAATCAGGCAGTCGATTTAATAATGAATTTGTGACCGATGAAAGCCAATTAAAAAAGTTGGTGGTTGCAGATTATTGGCGCAGTAATTTTTATCACTTGCCGCCAGCTCTGGCGCATGAGGTTCGTGAAATTTGGTCTGCACCAATTAAATTATTAAAAGAAATTGGCAATAGTTTAACTGGTGCGCCAGTGAGATTATCTGTGGCGGCGATGACTGAATCGTTAGAACAATTACACCAGCAAAATATTGTGCGGATTGATGAAGTAAAAGCGTTGTGGCGTCAGCATCAAGCAGATCTTGAAGCTTTAATTGCTAATTCTGGTATCAATAAACGCAGTTATACCAAAAAAAGTTTACCCAATTGGATTGAGCAAGTCAGTGCATGGGCAGCGCAACCTACTGTTGGTTATGAACTGCCTGATAATTTGATTCGCTTCCATCAGCAGACATTAATTGAAAAAACTGCCAAAGGTGATGCGCCTGAGCATGCAGTTTTTAATGTTATTGCTGAACTGTTAGATAATCCGGCTAACTTGCGTGAGCCACTATTAGCCCATGCAATTGAGCATTGTCGTCAATTATTGGCTGACGCTAAATCGCGTAAAGGGTGGTTATCATTTGATGACTTGCTGACGCAGTTAGGCGCTGCAATTGATAATGATGTTGATGATCTACTCGCGAGTAAAATTCGAGCTCAATATCCGGTGGCGATGATTGATGAATTCCAAGATACCGATCCATTGCAATACGGTATTTTTAGTGATGTTTACCGCCATCATCCTGAATGTGGTTTGTTTATGATCGGTGATCCTAAGCAAGCTATTTATGCCTTTCGTGGCGCTGATATTTTCACGTATATTCAAGCCCGTCGCCAAGTTACTGATCACTATACATTAGCGACTAACTGGCGCTCGACAGCCAATATGATTGCTGCGGTTAATAGCGTGTTTCAACAGCCAGATAGTCCGTTTATTTATGATCAAGATATTGAATTCTTAGCGGTTGATCATAGTCCTAAAGCGGCTCAACGTAGCTGGTGGTTAAATGGTGAAGCACAACATGCATTGACGTTTTGGTTACAAGATAGCCCTGACGGTAAGCCAATAACTAAAGGTAATTATCAAGCGACAATGGCCGCAGCTACAGCGGCACAAATTCAACATATTCTGACTCAATCACAACAGCACCAAGCGTACTTTTTAGATGGTGAACAGCAACATGCGATTGCTGCGGGTAATATTGCGGTATTAGTACGTACTGGTACTGAAGGGCGCTTAGTGCGTGAAGCATTATCCAAACAAGGCATTGCCAGTGTTTATTTATCTAACCGTGACAGTGTGTTTTCAACCCCAGAAGCGGCCGATATTCAACGGTTATTGCAAGCGGTATTAACCCCTGAAGATGATCGTATATTACGTGCAGCATTGGCTTCAGGATTATTTGCACGTACTGCGATTGAACTCGATCAACTCAATAATGATGAGAATGAGTGGGAAATTGCAGTTAATAGCTTTAAGCAATATCGCCAACAGTGGCAAAAACGTGGTGTGATGCCGATGTTGCGCAGTGTGATGGCAAAAAATCAAATTGCAGAGCGATTATTAGCCGAAGATGGCGGTGAGCGTAAGTTGACTGATTTGCTGCATATTGGTGAATTACTGCAACAGGCGAGTCAAACATTAGACAGTGATTATGCCCTGTTGCGTTGGCTCGCTGAACATGTTGCTGAGCCAAACGGTAATGCTGATGATCAAGTGATGCGGTTAGAATCAGAACGTAATTTGGTGCAGATTGTTACCATTCACAAATCAAAAGGTTTGGAATACGACTTAGTCTTTATGCCGTTTGTGTGCAGTTACCGTGAAGTTGATAGCAAAGGCGAAGTTAAATATCACGATGAAGTGGATAACATCACGGTACTCGATATTGCGAAACAAGCGCCAGCAATAGAAAAAGCTGATCAAGAACGATTAGCTGAAGATCTACGCCTAATTTATGTGGCATTAACCCGTGCAGTTTATGGGTGTTATGTCGGTATGGCACCGATTCGTAATGGCCGTAGCACCAAAGAGCCAACTGGCTTACATCGCTCAGCAATGGGACATTTAGTACAAAATGGCCAAGCTGGTGGTGTGGCTGCACTTGAATTAGCCTTAGCTAAACTCAGTGAAGCTCAAGTTGCAATTACAGTCGCTGAGCCGCCCCAGCTTGCTGATATTCAATGGCAGCCTCAAGATGAAGTAACTGAGACTTTGATTAAACGCCCATTTTCAACCTCATTAGAGCGTAATTGGTGGATGACCAGTTATTCTAATTTGGTTAAGCAAGGTCATCAAACTGCTCATGATAGCAGTCTAGATTTACCTGGGTTTGATATTGATTCGGTGCAAAATGTGACAGAAGACATCGATGATAATGAGTTGGAATTAGAGCCACAATATTCTATTTATACTTTTCCACGTGGTGCGCGCCCTGGTACTTTTTTACATACTGTGTTTGAAGAAATTGACTTTACTGCTGCGGTTGATTGTCCTGAAACGGTTGCGAAACTAACCGAATTACTGCAACTAGAAAATTATGAATTAGCGTGGTTACCTGTGTTGCAGCAGTTAATTCAGGATGTATTAACTTGTGCGCTTGATGGTGATACGTTGCGGTTGGCGGATAAAACAGCGTCGCAACGATTAACGGAAATGGAATTTTTATTGCCGATTGAGATTCTACAAGCAGTGGCACTTAATAAGATCATTGCAAAACATGATCCGCTATCAGCTAAAGCCGGAGAGTTAGGCTTTGCAACTGTGAGTGGAATGCTAAAAGGCTTTATTGATTTGGTGTTTGAGCATCAAGGTAAATATTATGTTTTAGACTGGAAATCAAATTATCTTGGTGATGATCCGCAAGTGTATCGTGGTGAGCAACTACAAACCGCGATGCGTGAACACCGTTATGATTTGCAATATCAAATCTATGCGTTGGCATTGCAGCGTTTTCTGCGCAGTCGTATACCTAATTACAGCTATGAGACCCATTTTGGTGGGGTGTATTACTTGTTTTTACGCGGCATTCAGGCGGGGAGTGACAGTGGTATTTTTTATGCGCGCCCAAGTGAACAATTACTTGATGATTTAGATTTATTGATGAAAGGAGCGCTACCGCATGCTTAAGCGTTTACAAAAGCTCACTCAACAGGGTGGATTACGGCAGCTTGATTATCAGTTTGCTAAATTTGTGGCGTTACACAGTCCACAATCGCAACAGGATTTGGCGGCACTAATGGCTGCGTTAGTGAGTTATGAATTAGGCAAAGGCCATGTGTGTATTCAATTAGATCAATTGCGCGAGCAGCACTTATTTGGTTTATCAAGCCGATTATCGGTAGCGTTAGTTGATGGCTTACCTGAATTAACCCAATGGGCGTCATTATTAGCGCAATTTGATGTGGTAGCGAATGTTCAATCACAAGGCTTACAAGCGAGTCCTTTGGTGTTTGATCATGGTCGTTTATACCTTAATCGTTATTGGCAATTTGAACAAACCGTAGCAAAGCGGATTGTAGATATGGCGACTAATTACGGCCAAGTCACCCAGTGGCAAGACCAACAATTGAGTTTGATGCATCAAGCGTTGAATGATTTGTTTCAGCCAAGCTATGGGCATTTATACCATGCGTTGCAAGGTGCGACTGACGCTAAACAACGCCAGAAAATAACCTGTGATTATTTGAATATTGTTACACCACAGCAGCTTGATTGGATGGCGATTGATAGCGTATTACAACAAGCGCAGCAAATAACAGATTTACAGTCATTAGACAGTTTAGTGCCAACGACGAGCTGCTTAAATTGGCAAAAAGTAGCCGCAGCAATGGCACTAACCCGTCAGTTTGCAGTGATCTCGGGCGGGCCGGGTACAGGTAAAACCACCACTGTCGCTAAATTATTGGCGGCATTAGTGATGCAAGCTAATGGTGAACATAAACCAAATATTATGCTGGTGGCACCGACAGGTAAAGCCGCTGCTCGATTAACTGAATCGATTGGTTCGGCGATTAAATCATTGGCTGTACCACAGGCGATTAAAGATTTGATTCCAACCCAATCAAGTACATTACACCGTTTACTGGGTTCGATCCCTAATCGGGTTGAGTTTAGGCATCATAAAGATAACCCGTTGCACCTTGATGTACTGGTCGTTGATGAAGCCTCAATGGTCGATTTACCGATGATGGCGCGATTATTAGACGCGATGCCACAAGGGGCTAAATTAATTTTATTGGGTGACCGAGATCAATTAGCCTCTGTTGAAGCCGGCGCAGTGCTAGGTGATATTTGTTCTTTCTCAACTCAAGGTTACAGTGCCCAGCAAGGTCAGTTATTAAGTCAGTTAACAGGGTTTGATCTGCACTCAAATAATATTGGTTTAAGTGTAGTGACAGACTGTTTGTGCATGCTACAAAAGAGTTACCGTTTCCATGCCTTATCTGGTATTGGTCAGTTAGCTAAAGCGATAAATCAAGGTAAACCAGCACTGGTAAATAAAGTTTGGCAACAAGGGTTTAAAGATATTCACCATTATCCATTAGGTGGTGAAAAGTACGTTGCTATGATTAATCAAGTAGTGACGTTTTATCTTGATTATCTTGATGCAATAAAAAGCGATAAAACACCCGCTGAAGTATTAAAAGCATTTGCGAATGTCAGGTTGTTATGTGCCTTACGTGAAGGTGACTTTGGTGTGGTCGGTTTAAACCAACGGATTGAAAAAGAATTGACCCATCGAGGTCGAATTTCACCCAATGATGAAACATGGTATGTCGGCCGTCCGATTATGATCACCCGTAATGATCACGCATTAGGATTATTTAACGGTGATATTGGCATGACGATGCTAGAGCCAGAAATAGATCCTGACAGTGGCCGACGTCGATTACGGGTTTATTTTGAAATGCCAGATGGCACTATTCGCGGTATTTTACCGAGCCGTATTCCTGAACATGAAGTGGTGTATGCGATGACGATTCATAAATCACAAGGATCGGAATTTGATGATACGTTAATGGTGTTACCTGCGGAGTACACACCCATTTTAACCCGTGAATTAATTTATACCGGTATCACCCGTGCCAAGTTGCGGTTGTACTTGTACGCACCAATGGACATTATTACTAAAAGTGTCCAAGTTCGAACTGAACGAGCCAGTGGGTTAGCACAGTTGTTGGTTTAGTACTATTGTATAGATAACAAAAAACGCCAGCATATAAGAGATATAAGTTGGCGTTTTTTGTAATGTTTATATTTGCTAATTAAATAACCAATAGGTTACTGGGTTATCAGGACATTGATAAGGACCACATTCAATAAATGTCGATACCACGTTAACCACAACTGCAAAAATAGCCAGTAAGCATACAAACTTACCAAAGCCATTCATTTTATAATCGTCATTATTCCAATTTTTATTCCATAGTAGTTGTAATACAGCAACACCAACGATGGTAAGACAAAAGATAATAAACGCCCAAGTATAATAATGAATACCAAATACCGGACTACCAAATCCTGGCGTACCGGGAATGACGTGCAATGACACTTGGCGTAATGCAGTCGCGGCGCCAAAGAGTGCACCTATAATTAACACACCATAGTGGCGTTGTTGGGGGCCATAAATGACGTTAAGCATAAAGCCAAACATCACCATCATGAAGCCTAAGCGTTGTAATAAACACAGGGGACACGGTAGTTCATTAAGTACAACTTGAAGTACCGAGGCCATTAATAAAACGAAAGTGATCCCTAATAGGCCTAACGTATTGAGTAGTGCAACATTTTTATTATTCATGCATCCCCCTTAGAGTAAAATAGATAAGGAATCTGTTGCATGGTGATGGAACCAATACAGCCCCAAAACAACAGTGATAGCAAAAATAATATAACTGATATTTTTTTTACCAGTAAACGCGCAGAGCATTGCAACGAATACAAGTAGAAATAATAAACTCATCATAAGTAATTATTTAACCTTTCTTTTGTATGTATAGTAATTATTGTTGTTACATTAAAGTGACTAACTTTAAAAACACTATACATCACAGAATAATCAATTAACACTTTGTTGCAGATTTAAATGTTTATTAGGCTATATTCGTTATAAGTATTTTAGAACGACGTTGATAATTATAGAGATCTTTTTTTATCATCGGTAATTGCTCAATATCACATTCATAAAATCCTTGCTCTCTAAACCAATGCACACTGCGGGTGGTGAGGACGAATATTTTATTAAGATCACTATCGCGAGCTTGTTGACACAATTTATTAAGCAATAATACCCCTCGATCACCATCTCTAAAGTCAGGATGAATCGCAACACATGCCATCTCGGCCATTTTTTCATCAGGATAAGGATAAAGAGCAGCGCAACCAATAATAAGATTATCAAGTTCTATGACGGTAAATAGGGTGATTTCACGCTCTAGTTGTTCACGAGAACGGCGAACTAAAATACCTTCAGCTTCTAATGGTTGAATCAAATCTAGAATTCCACCAATATCATTAATGTTAGCGCGACGTATTTTCTCTGCGTTTGACATCACAATCTGAGTACCAATTCCGTCAAGTGAAAACAGTTCTTGAATGAGTGCCCCATCTTGTTTATAGCTCAATAAATGGCTGCGAGGTACGCCAGCATGGCAAGCAGTAATTGCACCTCGAAGAAAGCGAGCTGTACCTGATTGTTGTTCATCATGATCGATCAGCTGCTGTAATACCTGTTCTGCGTCATGCGGTAATAACTCTGAAATAATGTCATTGTTGTTATCAATGACCCCTTGCTCTGAACAAAAGCCAATTAATTTATCAGCCCGTAATCGAATCGCGACCTGAGTGGCAATTTCTTCTGAGGTGAGGTTAAAACATTCGCCTGTCACCGAACTGGCAATAGGGCCGAGTAATACGATTGCCCCTTGCTCTAACTGGCTGGTTATGGCGCTGTTATTAATTCGGCGTATTTTACCACTATGGCAAAAATCAATGCCGTCATCGATCCCCAGCGGCTGCGCAATAATGAAGTTGCCGCTAATGACATTGATTTGAGATCCCGCCATCGGGGTATTATTAAGTCCCATTGAAAAACGAGCGGTGATATCCAGTTGAAGTTGTCCAGCGGCCTGTTTCGCTATCTCTAGACTGTGTGCATCAGTGATTCTGATCCCTTTGTGATAAGGGCTATCATAATGTTGCTGATTTAAGAGGGTGGTTATTTGTGGCCGAGCGCCATATACCATCACAATATGAATACCTAAACTGTGCAGCAATGCTATATCGTTAACAATATTGGCAAAGTTGGGATCAGCAATGGCTTCGCCCCCAACCATGATCACCATGGTTTTTCCTACATGGGCATTTAAGTAAGGGGCTGACTGACGAAATCCTTTTACTAAAGGGGTCTTACGTGTATTCACAAGTGATATCCATATCTATGTTTAATTTATAACCAATAAATTAAATCAATTATGTTGTTTGCGCAGCATTTAAATATGATTTGACCAAAATTAGTAATAATCATTATCTGTGCTTAAATATTCATATCAGCTATTGCTGGTATTTATGTGTAATAGCTTATTGTGTGAGTTGTAGTTCGGTTATGAAGGGCATTTTTAAAAGCGTAGTCGCTATTTTATTTATATGAAGAACAAGTATCTATTAGATGGTAATTACGCTGTTATTGGGTGGGGGTTTAACGCTTACAGTATATTTCATTCTTTCAATGGAACTTTTGTTCACCACTCTTACTCTTAGATCTTTTGATGGCGTTATGTCATTTATCTGTAGATTCTTTTAAATAATTACTTATTTTTAGATGGTGTTTGTTAGTATTAGCATCCGTTTGCTGCTTTATAAAAGTGAGCGAGCTATCTCTTTTACATTTTTATAAAACTTTTGTAGGTTTATCTATCGTGTTACGTAAAGCAACAGTTGCAATTATTCTTTTTAGCTTGGTGGGGTGTTCATCTCCAGAGAGTACGACAACGGAAAAACCGAGCTTAGCAGTCGCTGGTAATCCGCTAGCACATCAATATTTAGGTCAGCATTTTGACCATGTTTTAAATAAAGTTTCACACGTTGAATCAAATAAACCCCATGATTACAGTACATTTGCTCCGCAGGCAAAAATGGTTACTTCGCGTTCATCGTCAATGGCGCGTAAATTTGAACCTTTGTATAAACAAGTAGAAAATTGGGCTAAGCACAGTGGTAATCCAAGCACGCTAGCTAAATATGGTATTCAAGCAGCGCAAATGGGGGGGGCTAATGGCGCAGGTAATGTGATGTTTACGGGCTATTATTCGCCAGTGATTGAATTACGCCATAAACCAACCGGTGTCTTCCGTTACCCAATTTATGCAATGCCAACTTGTAAAGGGCGTTGTCCTTCACGTGAACAAATTTATAATGGTGCGTTGAAAGGGAAAGGGTTAGTGCTGGGTTACAGTAAATCCATGCTTGATGTGTTTATGATGGAAGTACAAGGCAGTGGTTTTGTTCATTTTGAGGATAATAACCAGCTGCAATATTTTGGTTATGCGGGTAAAAATGGCCATCGTTATGTCAGTATTGGTCGCGTATTAATCGATCGTGGTGAAGTGCCTAAATCAAAAATGTCACTGCAAGCGATTCAAAACTGGGTCGCTAACCACAGTGAAAGTGAAGTACGTGAACTATTAGAGCAAAATCCATCATTTGTGTTTTTCTCTCCACGTAAAACATTAGATGTGAAAGGTAGTGCCGGTATTCCATTATTAGCCAATGCGGCAGTAGCTGCAGATCGTAAATATATTCCAATGGGGTCAGTATTATTAGCCGAAGTACCACAACTCGACGCGAAAGGTAACTGGACGGGTAAGCATGTATTACGCTTATTATTAGCACTTGATACAGGTGGTGCGGTAAAGCGTAACCATCTTGATTTATACCATGGTAAAGGTAAACAAGCTGGTACTGATGCTGGCCACTATAAGCATTTTGGCCGAGTATGGCGTTTAGGTCTTAAAGGCACAGCAACTCAAGATCCGTGGTTAATGCCAAGATAAGAGTGATAGTCAAAGAGATCGCCATGGTGATCTCTTTGCTCTGACTGGACAATTGTTTTGAGAGTGCGTATAAAAACGCACTCTTTGTTTATCCACCTCAAGCAGTGTAGAACCAGTATGCGTGAATTAGATACCCCAGCATCCGATAGTTATAACCAACGTTTTGGCGGCACTCGTCGTTTATATGGCAACAGTGAAGTTGAAATCCTTCGTGCTGCACATGTGTGTGTGGTTGGTATTGGTGGTGTTGGCTCATGGGCAGCAGAAGCGTTAGCGCGATCTGGCGTTGGTGAGTTAACCTTAATTGATATGGATGATGTCTGTGTAACTAATATCAATCGTCAAATTCATGCGCTGACTGGCACTATTGGTCAAAGTAAAATTGAAGTAATGGCCGCGCGTATTCAATTAATTAACCCAGACTGTAAAGTTAATTTAATTGATGATTTTATTAGTCCTGAAAACCAAGCGCAGTATTTATCAAAAGAATTTGATTATGTATTAGATGCGATTGATAGCCTTAAAGCAAAAGCCTCATTATTGGCATATTGTAAAAGTAATAAAATTAAAGTTATTACCATTGGTGGCGCTGGTGGACAAACAGATCCTACTCAAATTCAAGTCACTGATTTAACTAAAACGATTCAAGATCCATTGGCTAGAAAATTACGTGAAACATTGCGTCACCACCATAACTTCACTAAAAATGCTAAGCGTAAATTTGGGATTGATTGTGTTTATTCCACTGAGCATTTGAAATATCCCCAAGCAGATGGTTCTGTGTGTGCGATAAAAGCGACGGCTGAAGGACCTAAACGTATGGATTGTGCCAGTGGTTTTGGTGCTGCAACTGTTGTAACGGCAAGTTTTGGCTTTGTTGCTGTGGCACATATTATTAAGAAGTTGATTGAAAAACATCGTCAATAATATGTCGTCTACACGATAATAAAGACAAAAAAGCGGATCACCATTGGAATCCGCTTTTTTGTATCTAATTGGCAAGAAGAGGTGTTAATTCGGTGGAATATTAGTGCGCAAGCTGTTTGATTTGTTCGACAATCGCTTTTAAACCATTGCCTCGAGAAGGGCTCAGGTGGGTAATTAGGCCTAAGTTATCAAAGTAGGTATCGATATCAAAAGCGTCAATTTCTGCCGCTGTTTTACCATTATAAGCGGCTAATACTAAAGTAATTAAGCCTCGCACAATACGTGCATCTGAATCAGCGATAAAATAATAGTGATCATCAACTACTTGATGATGTAACCACACTTGTGATTCACAACCGCTGATTTTAAGTTGATCTTGCTTATAGCTGTCATCCAGTTGTGGCAGTTTCTTACCAAGTTGAATAACGTTACGGTAGCGATCTTCCCATCCTGTTGCGATTTGCATTTGGGCAATAATATCAGTAGTGGTGATCTCAGAGCCAAAAGGGTGCTGAGGAAGCGTCATAGTGGTGGTCATGTTGTTTTCCTTGGCTGTAACTATAATAAATCACAGGCTTTATGCAGCGCTACAATAAATCGCGCTACATCTTGTTGATCATTATAAAGGGCTAATGATACTCGTAATGTTCCTGTTAAGCCTAGCGCATCTAACATTGGATGAGCACAATGGTGGCCAGCACGCAGGGCAATATGCTGTTGGTCGAGTAGCGTAGCGATATCTTGATGATGGACACCATCGACAACAAAAGAAAATAAGCTTGCGTGAGGCTGAAGGCCAATAATACGTAGTCCGTCAATATTCTGAATGCCATCTAAAGCTTGTTGACGTAAATTAGCTATGTGTTGTTCTGCGCCTTGGCGGTCAATACTTTGTAGCCAATTAATGGCTGCAGCAAGCGCTAAGCTACCAGCAACATTGGGGGTGCCCGCTTCAAATTTCCCCGGTAAACCCGCATAGCTAGTACCATTAAATGAGACTTTATCGACCATTTTTCCACCGCCATGCCAGGGTGGCATCGTTTCAAGCAGTGCTTGTTTACCATAAAGTGCTCCAATACCTGCTGGCGCATAAATTTTGTGCCCTGAGAAGACATAGAAATCGGCATCAAGTGCTTGAACATCCACAGCTTCATGTGCAATCCCTTGCGCGCCATCAACCACAACGACTGCGCCATAGTGGTGAGCAGCAGCTATCATTGATTCAATCGGATTGCGAGTACCTGTGACATTGGTGATATGAGCAACAGCTACGATTTTGGTTTTATTTGATAATAAACGCTGATAAGCATCGATATCCAAGGTGCAATCTTGATTCATCGGAATTTTAACGACTTTAGCGCCAGTTTGTTGTGCGACCATTTGCCAAGGTACGATATTGGCATGGTGTTCAAGTTCACTGACTAAAATCTCATCTCCTGCTTGTAAATGGGTGCGAGCGTAGGTTTGTGCAATAAGATTTAAAGCTTCAGTTGCACCACGAGTCCAGATGATTTCTCTTGGGCTGGCAGCACCAATAAAGTGTTGTACGGTGGCACGTGCTTGTTCAAAAGCGAAGGTTGCATTGGCGGTTAAGCTATGGCTACCACGATGGACATTGGCATTATAACCACGGTAATAATGAGTTAGCGTATCGATAACAATCGCAGGTTTTTGAGCCGTGGCTGCACTGTCTAAATAAACCGCTCGCGGTGCGACATCTGAATGTTGCAAGGCTGGAAATTGGGTTTGAATTTGTTTGATATCGAATGGTATGGTCATAGCTAGTCACATTACAGAAATTTGAATTATCGATGATGCTAATAAATGCGAGGAAGAGCAAGTGTTGCGGTGATTTTAAACCAATAAAAAAATAGCACTGCGTTGGGGCGCAGTGCTAACAATTACTTTGACGCATAAGTCAAAATACAGGAAGTAAAGAGGTAGATAACTACCGATCCGGCAGGATCCGGACAATATGCAAACACAACATCGTAATATCAATTCAGCGGTTAGCCAGAGGGCAAAACACAAAATGTTCATCGACACTACGGAACGAATGATAGGGTTTATATAGCACTTAAACAATGGACAATTTATAATGTTTGAGATGAAAAAAACTAATGCATTAGAGAGCCTCGAAAAGTATGTCAAGACGTTTACCGCCACTTAATTCATTGAAGGTATTTGAAGCTGCCGCAAGGCATTTAAGTTTCACACGTGCAGCCGAAGAACTGTTTGTTACTCAAGCCGCAGTTAGCCATCAAATTAAAGCCTTAGAGGAATTTCTAGGGTTAAAGTTATTCCGTCGTCGCAATCGTTCATTGCTGCTAACTGAAGAAGGGCAAAGCTATTTTCTTGATATTAAAGATATCTTTTCATCTATTTCAGATGCAACTGATAAGGTACTTGAAAGAGGCTCTAAAGGCGCATTAACCATTAGTTTACCTCCTAGTTTTGCTATTCAATGGTTAGTGCCAAGATTAACCGATTTTAATGAACAACATCCTGAAATTGATGTGCGAATTAAAGCGGTTGATCTTGATGAGGGATCACTGACTGATGATGTGGATGTGGCCATTTATTATGGTCGTGGTAATTGGTCGGGGTTACGCGCTGATAAACTGTATCAAGAGTTTATGATGCCTGTGTGTTCACCAATGCTATTAGTTGGAACGAAGCCATTACGCACTATTGAAGATTTAAAATTGCATACGTTGCTGCATGATACTTCTCGTAAAGAGTGGAAAAACTATGTTCGTCACTATGACGTGAAAGACGTTAACGTAAACCAAGGGCCGATATTTAGTCATTCGACCATGGTATTGCAAGCAGCAGCTCACGGCCAAGGTATTGCATTAGGCAATAATGTATTGGCGCAACCGGAATTAGAAGCCGGACGATTAGTGTGTCCGTTTGATGAAATTCTAGTGAGTAAAAATGCATTTTATTTTGTGTGTCAGGAAAAACAAGCAGACACTGGTCGTATTCAAATTTTCCGCGATTGGATTTTAAATAAAGCCCGTAAAGAGCAAGAGGATATGCCTGATGTCATTGAATAAGTGTGAATATCTACTTGATGGCCCTGATGCTGAACACGCAATAGCGACGTTTTTATTTGCTCATGGTGCTGGTGCAGGGATGGATCATGCCTTCATGACGACGGTTGCACAGGGGTTAGCGGCACATAATATTCAAGTAGTGCGGTTTAATTTTCCTTATATGATCAAACGTGCAGAGGACGGTAAAAAGCGTCCGCCAGATCGCCAACCTAAATTATTACTCGATTTTCAAACCCATATCGAACAGTTTGATAATGGCAAGTTAGTCATTGGCGGTAAATCAATGGGAGGACGAATGGCAAGTTTGATGGTGACGGATATTGCAGCCCAAACGCCACTAGTTAATAACTGTGCAGCGAAAGTTCGCGGTGTTGCTTGCCTTGGTTTTCCTTTCCATCCGCCAGCAAAGCCTGAAAATTATCGTGGCGATCATCTTGCAACCATCACGGTTCCTACTCTTATTTTACAAGGTGAACGCGATACCTTTGGAGTTCGTAGTGAAGTAGAGCAGTGGCCTTTTTCCGCTCAAGTGCATTATCAATTTTTAGTTGATGGTGATCACGGCTTTAAACCACGTAAAGCATCAGGGCATACTGAAGCTGAAAATATCACTATTGCAATTGAAGCCTTAGCGGCCTTTATTAAAAATAGTGTTGATAGTGAAGTAGCATAGTTAGAGGTGTACTAATGACTATTGAGTTAACCGAAAAACAGTGTCATCAATCACGATTTATGTTGATGTTTGCGGCATGTAGTGGCGTGGTAATGGTGGCGTTGGGGGCCTTTGCTGCTCATGGATTAAGCCACCGCTTAGCACCGCATTTACTCGATGTGTTTAAAGTTGGGGTTCAATATCAAGCGTGGCATACCTTAGCATTATTAGGTTGTGGAATATTGTCACGCTTTTTGCCATCAAAAGCGTTATCATACGCGGCGTTGTTTTTTGGCCTTGGTATAATTTGCTTTAGCGGCAGTTTATATGCATTGGCTTTAACCAGCATTAAATGGTTTGGTCCCATCACCCCGATGGGCGGAATATGTTTTATTATTGGCTGGGTGATGCTTGCAATCGCCACCTGGCGTTCAGCTTGAGGGTTTCAACGTGAATCAAGTTTTATTGTACTGTCGTCCTGGCTTTGAAAAAGAATGTGCCGGAGAGGTTCAAGACAAAGCAAATACGCTGGAATTGTTTGGTTTCCCTCGGGTGAAAAACAATTCAGGTTATGTATTATTTGAGTTTTACCAAGCCGGTGATGCAAATAAATTCATTCAATTGCAGCCATTTTCGCAGTTGATTTTTGCTCGTCAAATGTTTGCAACATCAGCAATGCTAACGGGTTTACCAACAGAAGATCGTATTTCACCTATTTTAGATGTTATTGGTGAAGACTTCCCAATTTGTGGTGATTTACGTATTGAAACGCCAGATACTAATGAAGCAAAAGAACTGCTGAAGTTCTGCCGTAAATTCACGGTGCCACTACGTCAAGCAATGCGTAAACGTAATATTTTATACGTTAAAGATAACCATAAAAAGCCAGTGTTACATGTGTGCTTTATTGCTCCTGGTTGTTGTTTTGTTGGCTATTCTTACCCACAAAATAACTCACAATTTTTTATGGGTATTCCTCGTCTTAAATTCCCTGCCGATGCGCCAAGCCGTTCAACGTTGAAATTAGAAGAAGCATTTCACGTGTTTATTCCTCGTGAGGAGTGGGATGAACGTTTAGCACCGGGTATGTGGAGTGTTGATTTAGGTGCTTGTCCGGGGGGGTGGACGTATCAATTAGTGAAGCGTTCGATGTTCGTTCACGCGATTGATAACGGTACTATGGCGCAAAGCTTAATGGATACTGGCCAAGTTAAATACCATGCAGTTGATGGTTTTAAATATGAGCCTGCACGTAAGAATATTACGTGGATTGTATGTGACATGATTGAAAAACCCGCTCGTGTAGCACACCTTATTGGTGAATGGTTAATCAAAGCATGGGCCAAAGAAGCTATTTTTAACCTTAAATTACCAATGAAAGGTCGTTATGACGAAGTGCTACAAGATATTGAAAATCTAAAAGTACTGCTGATTAAAAACGGTGTGAAGTTTAAGCTGCAAGCGAAACATTTGTATCATGACCGTGAAGAAATTACGGTGCATATTCAACGCTTAGATAATCGCTCTGCATATTAATTTGCAGGTAGTGTAGCGAGTGATTATTAACGCCATCCTTTTGAGGGTGGCGTTTTTTTATCACTAGTATTTACACATCATTAATTCTGAGTGGCATCGTGATAACGAATATCTTGCAAATTAAAGCCAAGTTCTAAATCAGTCTTTAGGCTTGCCACTGCTTTGGATGCACGAGCGGTCTCTTCATTACCGGTGATTTTTTTTTGCCATTTAGGGGCAAGATCAGTGGCAGTGAGAATCGCGTCAAGATTAGGGTAGAGGCTTAATAATTCCACTGCTGCTTTAGGACCAATACCTGCAACACCAGGAATTTTACTGGAACTGATACCTGCTAATCCCCAATAGTCGGTTAGCAGCTGTGGTTTAACACCATATTCTTTTTCAATAAAAGGGCTATCAAGCCAGCGTTGCTGAAAGTAATCACGAATACGTAACGTCGGTTGTAGTAACTGACAATAGCCTTTGTCAGTTGAAACAATAGTGACCTGTTCACTGCGAGAGGCGACTTTTAATGCCAAGGTTGCCACTAAATCATCGGCTTCATCGCCATCAGATAATAATGAATCAATGCCCATTGTCATAAATGCATCTTGAATGCTATCCATACCAGCTAATAGTTCTAGTGGCATCGGTTTACGACCTTCTTTGTAGTGTGGCAGTAATTCTGCTCGCCAACCTCGGTCATCACTATTATGGTCAAACACTGCCACAATATGGCTCGGTTCCGTGCTATTAATTATTTTCTGTAATGCCTGACAACATACTCTTGCGGTGTTGTCGACATCGGGTTGCCCCGGTTGCGCGGCATGAACACGGCGAATAAGGTTTAATGCATCAATAATAACAAGGTGAATAGCCATAAATAAATTCTATGTAGATGAATAAAAGGAGCACTTAGGCTCCTTATTGTACGCAAAACTGTAATCAAATAACGATATTATTTTGACTGTTCGTGGCTATTAACGATTTCATAACACGGCTCATATTTACTGCCGGGCAATTTCATGCGTTGTTGTTCCACAAAATTTTTGAGGAGTTTATCCATGCGTTGCATTAGGACTTTATCGCCATCAATTTTAAAACGACCATAACGTTCGATTTCATGAATGCCTTCTTCTTTGACATTTCCCGCCACGATACCTGAGAATGCTCGACGTAAATTAGCCGCCAGTTTTTCTTTCGGTTGATCCATGTGTAAATCTAAACTAGCCATGGCTTTATGTGTTGGTGCAAATGGCATTTGGAAATCTTCAGGGATCGTCAGTGACCAGTTAAAGCAATAAGCATCACCAGTGGCTAAGCGGTGTTCTTTTACACGTGCCATTGACGCTTTCATTACTTGTGCAACTTCAGCAGGATCACCAATAATAATTTGATAATGTCGGGTTGCAGCTTCGCCTAACGTGTTACGAATAAAATCATCTAGGGTACGGAAATAAGCTTCACTTTCTTTGGGGCCTGTGAGAATCAATGGTAGTGGTTGTTCTGCATTATTGGGATGCATCAAAATCCCTAAAATATAGAGCAATTCTTCTGCAGTGCCAGCTCCTCCTGGGAAAATAATGATGCCATGGCCCACGCGAACAAAGGCTTCTAACCGTTTTTCTATGTCGGGTAAAATAACCAGTTCGTTGACAATTGGGTTTGGTGGCTCTGCGGCAATAATTGACGGTTCAGTTAAACCAATAAAACGGCTGCCAGAGTAACGTTGTTTAGCGTGACCAATAGCAGCACCTTTCATTGGTCCTTCCATTGCGCCCGGTCCACAACCAGTACAAACATTAAGTTCACGCAAGCCCAGTTCATTGCCGACTTCACGAGTGTATTGGTATTCAATTGGGTTAATTGAGTGGCCGCCCCAGCACACGATAATATTGGGATCTTCACCTGCATGTAGGGTACGAGCATTGCGTAACAGACTAAATACGAAATCGGTAATATGGGGGGCGCTAGCAAGATCAATATCATTTCGACGTGCGATATGCATATCGACATAAATGATATCGCGTAACACTGAAAACATGTGTTCTTGAATGCCACGAATAATACGACCATCAACAAAAGCATGTTCTGGTGGGTTCACCAGTTCGATTTTAATACCACGTTCACGACGTAATAAATTAATCGCAAAATCGAGGTGTTTCTCAAGCAATTCTTTGGAATTATCAGTATGACTGCCCGAGTTTAAAACCGCGAGTGAACAGTTACGATATAAGCGATATAAATCACTGGATGCTGTTGCTTTTAGACTGTCGGCTTCTATTTGTGATAATAGGTTCATAGCGCCGATAGGGCTGATATGCGTAATCATAATAACCTCCCTGGTAATGATGAAATAGCATGTTCATTTATTAATATAAGGCAGAAGACAAGGTGTATTCACCACAGGACTGGTGCAAAAATCAAATAAAGAACAGTAAGATAAAATTATTTTATATGGTTACCATACACAGTGATTTTATCTTTGACCAGTAAATGATAGTAATAATATAAGCACCCAGTAATGAAATGGATACGATAGTTGAGGGTAATTAATCATTGATGAATAACGCTATTACTGCGCTGAACTTGGCTGTGACGAAGGGCGGTTTCAATACGCTGAATGACATTTTTAGGCGTGTCATGATTGTTGAAAAACGAAGAGCACATCGACACTGACATCGTAATACTCTGACCTTTAAAATGTAGTGGTAATTGAGTAATTGCGGTTCGAATATCATTCATTAATTGCTGACACTGTTGCTGATCAATATCGGTCATTAGTAAAACGAAGGCATCTTCATTAAAGCGCGCAATAAAATCTGTCGAATTTAATTGTTGGCTAATAGTTTGCGCGATAATTTTAAGCGCTTTATCACCTGCATGATGGCCATAATCATTATTTAACTGGGTAAAGTTATCGATATCAATCAGTATTAAAAGTAATGGATTTTGATAGCGCAACCAACGCTGATATTCATGTTCAATACGATCATTAAATGCGCTACGATTATAGGTTAAGGTTAATTTATCTCGAAAAATATTTTGTTCTTGTTGGCTTAATCGTTGGTGATAACTATACGTTTGTTGTTGTAATTGCTGCACTTTATTATCGTTATGGTTTAACTGTTCAATTAACGCTTGTTCCCGCTGTTCTAGTTGGCTATTACGCAGTGCTAATTGTTGTAATTCATGGGTAATATTTGCCCATGATGAAGTGTCGATTGCTGGCGAATTGTTAATCTTAAGTTCTTGATTAATATTTGAGACAATCGTTGATATGCCGCTGTTAAAATCACGTCGATGTTGATGTAGCACAGAAAAAGAACTAGCCGTTTGGGCGGTGTTTTTTTGGAGTGAGGCTAAATCACTATTTAGAGTGTTTAGAAATTGTTGTGATGCGTAACGCTCGTTATGGGTACCTGAGACAATAAGACGTAAAACTTGGACTAATAAAGCCAATAGTGCAGATTGATCGACGCCTTGTACTAATTGATTACGAATAGTAAATAGCTGCTGCCCTTGCTCATTAGTAAAGTCTATTTCGGTGATAAGTTGTTGTAATTCTGCTACCAACTCAACGCTAAAATGGTGAAGATTATCTTTAGATAACGAAGACTTATTATTAGCTGTTATTAATTTGATACTGCGTTCATATAGCTCAAGTAAGCGAACTATACGTTGATGATTATCTAATAATGTTGATGGTTGTTGGTTGAACAGATGATCTAAATCTTGTAGTAATGACACGGGTAAATCTTGGTGTTGTATCAGAGTATGACCACGTTGATTAATCTGTTGTTGTAAATGGTGATTTTGATGTTGGATCATATCAGCTTGTTGAATAACAAGTCGTTCAACAATCGCTAATCGAGGAATAAGACGACTAATCTCTAACGGTTGTTCAAGATCATGGGTTATGGATTGCAATGTATTGTCGAGTTCATCATCAATGCCTCGACAGGCAATGGTTAATCGAGTGATTAGACGTTTTAATATCACAATTTCACGCCGCGATTTTAGGTTGGAATCACGGTAAGAAAGTTGAGCGCGATCTAATTGTTGTTTTAGAATGTTAACTTCAGCAACAATTGTACTGATATCTGTCATCGGCTATGCATCTGTGTTAGTACGATTAAAAGTCATTTAATTCATAATGTTACTATTATTTTAAAAATATGCTATCAAAAACAAAATACAATAGTTAGTGAAATTTTACAAAATAATGAACTATTTATAGATTTAATTGATGTCTTTGTTAGACTTGTGATCGTAGTTCCAGATTATTTCACTATTAGTTGAACTGCGTACTTTTACTAATCCCTTTGCTATACCTTCAATACAAGAGCGGCGTATATTATCGCTCACAAAACTAGCAGCAGGGGCTGCATCTATCGCGCATAAGTGAACCCAGTGACTACCTGACTGTTTATTATTAAGGCTAATACCTGCATCAACAGCCATCAGTAAAATATCAATTAATTCTTGGTCATTAATTGCAGTATATGAGCGCGGTAAAAATGGGTATTCTGCCATGCCTATTTGTAATGAATTCTCAATACCCAATGGTAAAGTATAATTATCAATTAACTGTTGGATTGAGTCGGCAAGTTGTTTAGGATCACAGCTCAAGCGAGAATTTGGCTCTATATATAAAAACATAGCATCGGAAAAGTGATAAATACGAGCAGGTTCTAATACTTGCTGTTGTAAATAATTACCAAAGTCTTTCTCTGCAGCAAGCCCTTGTTGATAGCCTTTCTCTAACGAAATATGTTTTAAAAAGGAGACTTCAAATAAGGCAAATCGTAACCGATCGCTTAACGGTTCGTTAATAATTTCCCCAAGATGCCATTGTTCGAAGTTATCGCTACTTTGCTGAAGCGAATTAGCTAGACGTGCATTTAGCATGCGTAGATTGCGTAATCCACTGCGGGGATGAGTATAGTAATCGGTAGTTAATTTTGTGAGTTGTTGTTTTAATTGTTTATTAATATGTTGGCGACGCCATAACAGCAATAGCATAACTACTAGCCCTCCCGTTAGAGCTAAAGATATTTGTTGTTGTTTATAGAGTGCATTTTTATTAATAAATTGTTCACGCTCCATTTCTTCAAGTTTAAGTGAACGTTCCATCATTTTTTGTTGTTGTTTAAACACTTCGGTATTGCTTTTGGTCGCGTTTTTTTGTTTGACAACATACAGTTGTTCGTAGCGACGTTGACTGAGTAAAGCGTTGTAGTAATCATTCTGCTTTTCAAACGCTTTTGATAATATTGATTCACCTAGCAATTGTAAATTTGTTGCACCAATACGACTTGCTGAAATTAACCCTGCTTGCAATGAGGTAATGGCATCGTCTAAGGTCCCTTTTTCTAACTCTAATTGCCCTTGTAGAATTTGGCTTTTGGCGACAATATTTTCATTTCCACTTTGAAGGGCAAGATTGCGTGCTTGAACAATATATTGCTCTGTTTTGGGGTAGTTATATAAATGCAAATAAACCCGTGCAATATTCAAGCGTAAACTAGCGGAACGGACATCGTGTTTTAACTGATTCTCTTGGTCGAGAGCATTAAAATAATGTACTAATGCAAGGTTATAGCGTCCTTGTTGCTCATAGATAGAGGCAATTAAAGTCAGTGTTTTGGCTAATTGTTGAGTGCGTTTATAACGTTCGAAAAATTCGCCAGCTTGAGTGGCATGTTCTAATGCTTTATCAAACACGTGGCGTTCTTCAAATAGTTGAGCTAATTCGTAATTAGCACGAGCAATTTGGGGTTGGTCTTCATTTTCGACCGCGAGCCAGTAACCACTTAATAAGCGATCAAGCGCCATATCATAATGGTGATGACGTAAATAATGCTGACCTAATGTGAGCTGATAATTAATGGTTTCATCTTTATCGTCAAATGCGGCTAGATATCCTTTGGCTTTGATAAATAATTTTTCAGCTGTTTCATCATTGCCTAAGCTTGATTCAATCCGTGCGCGTAGCATGAGTGATTGATATTTTAATTCTTGCAGTTGGCTGGTGAGTTTTATTGGCGGTGAATGTTTTATGTCAATGCTAAGGGTATTCAGCATTTTTAATGCTGTTGCACTATTACTTAAATTAATCCAGTAAAATTGAGCCAATAAAATACGACTTTCAAAGACACTGAACATAAAATTATTGTTAAGGGCTGTTTTTTCAGCTTTTTTAATAATGTTAATTGCTTGTTCTGGTCGTTGTAAAAGAGATAACGCTTGGGCTTGGAGTTGTAACGCATTAACAGTGTTAAGTGGAGTACGTGTTGAATGATCGGCTTCACCATTCAGATGAACACGAGAGGGGTCCTGAGGTTGGCTCAGACGTCGTTTTTCAAGATAGCTTTTGGTGATAGTGAGCGTTCGCTCTGGTTGATTAACTAATAAATTGTGTGCTTCTGTGAGGATCTGCGAACTATAAAGTTTTGCTTGAAGATCAAATGACGTTGTTAATAATACTAATCCAGAAATAAATAGGCCACGAAAATTCATATAATCTCAAAACAGCAGAATAACACACAAGATAGTATTGATTTTACTGGGTTAATATATCAAGTCCAGCAAAGTAAAGATTTTTTGCCGGACTTAATGTTGAATTCGTCGTGAGGATCTAATTACTGACGTGCGAGACGGAAATTATCACTTGGGGTTTTGCCCATATTGGTACGGTATGGATTAATATCTAAACCACCGCGACGAGTATAACGCGCATAAACAGTTAATAATTCTGGCTGGCAGAAACGCATAATATCGTTAAAAATACGCTCAACACATTGTTCATGGAATTCATTGTGATTACGGAATGACACGATGTAACGCAATAATTTTTCACGATCAATACGATTACCTTTATAGGCAATACGAACACTGCCCCAATCGGGTTGATTAGTGATTAAGCAGTTTGATTTTAAAAGATGACTATGAACAATTTCTTCGACGATATCGTTATTATCTGCAGCACGTTCAAGGTATTCAGGCTTGAAACTGTAGTCACTAATTTCAATATCTTGATCGTCAATACATTCGCCAAAGAAATTAACAATCGGTTGATCATTAAAATCAGTGAGAGGTTGAATAGTGACGTCAACATCTTCACCAGCACAACGTGATAAATCAATTTGTAGTGTATCTGCAATATCTTGCCAGCTATCAAAACGAGTTTGATTGAAACTGTTAAGGTATAGTTTGAATGATTTTGATTCGATAAGATTAGGGCTTGATGCGGGTAAACGTACTTCACCAATCGCAACTTGTGGTAAGCCTTTATTATTGAGCCAAGATAATTCGTATAATGTCCAAATATCATAGCCAGTAAATGGCAGTGCATCATCGCTGATATTAATATCGGTACGGTTTAAGCTTCTTGGCACTGGTTGCAGTAATGATGGATCATATTGATCCTTATATTCTGTCTTTTTGCCAAGGGTTAAACCTGCTAATTCTTTAGCGTCTTTATATTTACTCATACTGTCTATGACACTCTTGGATTAGAATAGATGTCCGTCGAAACGGTTTAAACCTAAAGTTTACTGAATCTTTTATGAGGTTGCGAATGAATCATCCTGTTACCTGCGCTTTATCTGATTTTTCTGCTCGTTATTTACAAGCATGGTGTGATGCAGATCGCGGTTTTCCCGAAAGTGAACATTTAGTGGGTCTTATATCACCCTGTGTTATTGCGGATGATGGCCAAAATGTAACTTGGAAACCCATTCAACGTCAGCCTATTATTGGTTTAGATGGGGTTGAAAAAGGTATGGATTTATTACTCCATAGCGATATCAATGCTTTTTATGGATCACAATTTAGTGGCGATATGGGCGCAATGTTTGGTGATTTATCGTTAGATTTATTACAAGCATTTAATGACGACGATATTGATCGTTTACAACAAAATATTCTTGGGCACTTGGTGACTCAACGTCGAATGAAACTAAAACCAACGGTCTTTATTGCGGCCTTAGATGATGAATCAAAAGTCATTTCTATTTGTAATATGACCGGCCAAGTGGTGTTAGAAACATTGGGTAAAGATACTCGTCAAGTGTTAGCAAATGATGTAGTGATGTTCTTACAGCAATTGCAGCCATTAGTGACCGAGGTATAACACGTGTTTGTTGTTGAGTTACAATTTGAATGTTTTGATAATACGACTTTATCGCAAGTTGATTCCGCTATTAATGGCTTAATGGATGCATTGCGCTATAACGGTCAAGCACTTGGACGTGAATTTCCTGTTGTTATTGATGATGGTATTTTTCGAGTGAGGGTCGTGTGTCCTGAAAAAGAAAGTCTTCATTCGCGTTTTAATAGCCCGCAAGTCAATCAATGTTATGAGCAATTAACGAATGCGTGTTTGCTTGCGCCTAAAATCAAAATATTAGGGGTTGATCTTAATTCAGATTCAGTCGCTGAAAGCTTTTCACCCTCATGGCAAGTGCTTTATACCACTTATGTTCATAGTTGCTCACCACTTCGTAGTGGTGATACGTTGCTGCCTATCCCGTTATATCAAACAGGGGCAACGATGAATGATGATTATAAAGCAATCATTAAATGGCAAACCGAATGGCAAGCTTTTGATGAAATTCAAATGGCTATTAAAAGTCCAACTGCTGTGAGTATGGCATTGGCTGAAATTGGTGCTGTAGACAGCGAGTTATTTGTGCGTGGACGCGAATTATGCCGTCATATTGAAACGACCACCGAGGTGCCAACGTATTATTATCAGTACCGTGTTGGTGGTGAAAGCAAAGTGGCTGAATTAGCGCGTCGATGTCCAAGTTGTGGAGGAGAATGGCGAGTACCAGAAGCACTGCATGGCTTGTTCCATTTTAAATGTGATCGATGCCGAATTGTGTCTAATATGTCGTGGAATTTTCAGTAATAATTAAAAAAGCACCTTCAATTAGGTACTTTTTTATTATTAGCGATCAGCTTCTAATCGCGCTAAACGTGTTGAAAGTGCCAGTACTTGCTGTTCAAGTTGTTCAAGGCGTTGCTCGGTCGTTAATTGCTGCTGTTGCTTTTCTATATGCGGTACTTTGGCATTTTTTTGCCATGCTTGTAGCGCTTTGATGATGACAGGAATAGGCAATGGTGTGGTGAGGCGAGCTTTAATTAACGCTGTCGATGGTTGTTTATTTTCAGCGACTAAGCTTGCTATTGCCTGCTCTATTTCTTGAGTGATGGTTGACATCATGGTTCCTTGATAAATATTGTACTTATTTTCGAAGTAAAGTGTCTAGTTGGTCAATCACTTCACTCCAATCAGCATCTTGTTGTTGAGCTTCATTAATAAATTGTTGTTGAGCGAGAGTAAAAAAGGCGGCATCAGCTAATTTTTGTGAGGGCGCTAATGTATGTGTGTATAAGAAACGCTCAATAAATTCGGTTGAGTTATCTAAGCCTAATTGACTGAATAAATTAGCCAAATTATGGTTGAATGCTTCCATCTC
>NZ_CAMRAN010000035.1 GCF_947039875.1 uncultured Photobacterium sp. | reverse complement strand
GTTGTCGCGAGTTCAAGCCTCGTTAGCCACCCCATTATTCAGGTTATCTTTTATTCGAGACCTTGGCTTTGTAAGCCTAAACAAAGTCGGTGAATAGCGCAGTTTGGTAGCGCATCTCTGATGTTGGGAATAGCGGACCAGAGGGTTGACCCTTCTAGCAGCGTTCCTAGAAAAGAATTAAGTCGGTGAATAGCGCAGTTTGGTAGCGCATCTGGTTTGGGACCAGAGGGTCGGGGGTTCGAATCCCTCTTCACCGACCACGATTAAGAAACCGTATCGAAAGATGCGGTTTTTTTTCGTCTGTAGAAAGTGGTGAATAGTGCAGTTTGGTAGCGCATCTCTGGCTGTCAGGTGTGGCGGACCAGAGGGGCGGGGGGGTCATTGATATTAGAATCTAGCTCTTCACCGACCACTATTAAGAAATCCCACTTTAGTTGCAATTGGCTTCTGTACTTGAGGTGATTTTCTCAACCTTAAAGCCTTGCCGTTTCATTAGATTAGGAAGGCCTTGATCGCCAATTAAATGAAAGGCACCAACCACAATCATAAATTTTCCTGATTGATAGGGGGGGGTGTGTGCAAGTGTTTCAGCCCAACGCTTGTTACGATCAAAAATTAAAGCATCATCAGTGGCTGGATCAATTTGGCTCTCTTGGAAAAGTTGCTCAAGTTTTTCACTGTCTCCATGTTGCCATACTTTAACCAAACAACGTAATGATGACTGGGTTCTATCCCATTCATTAATAGTGTCAATTAGCATTGGTGCGCCATTTTCTGGCAGGCTTTCTAACATCTTAAATTGTTGGCTAACACTTTCTAATTCAAGGATAGGAAGATGTTGCTGTTGAGCACGCTGCAACAATACATAATCGATACCATAATCAGCTTTAAGGTCGAGCTTATCAGCTAGCGCCAGCTGTAGCGTTACGGCCGTTAACCACGGTGGTTGTTGCAATAATGTTTCAAATGGAATGTTCAATGCGGTAGTGATTTTTTTTAATTTTTTGAGTACTGGTTCAGGTAATGCTTGGTGCGTAAAGGGCGGGGATAGTGTGGGCGTAGCTGGTGATTGTTGCAGTATATTAGCTTCTACAATTAAGGCATCAGCTTGTTGCCATTGCTCAAGAAATATATCAGGCAGAGGGAACATTGCCTCTTTACCCGCATGAATAGAACCTAAAACATAAAATTCACGTTGTTGATCGTAAATTTTCCACACAATAGGGTCGGCAAGTGTAGGTTGAGCAATAAAGGGCAGCACTAATAATGCCTTTGATAAGAGAGATTTGAACATGCGTTACCACAGATTAAGAAACATTGATTAAGTTATACCAAAGATTGATAGAAAACGAGATCAAAAAAGGCTACCGAAGTAGCCTTAATATGATTATCCAGTTACTGGACTCGTATTATTTTGAATTACGAGAACGTGGATTAAGCCAGAACCACCAGACAATAAATCCAATTGCGGCAACGCCTAATAATAAACACATATTATTTCTCCTGATCTTGTCGGCTTGGCTTAAATAAACGTAACCGGTTAGCATTACTTACTACGGTAATGGATGATAACGCCATCGCTGCACCTGCAATAACAGGGCTAAGCAGTGTTCCTGTAAGAGGGAATAACACGCCAGCAGCAATTGGAATGCCTAATGTATTGTAAATAAAGGCACCAAATAAGTTTTCTTTGATATTTCGTAGTGTTGCTTTTGATAACTCTAATGCATCAGCAACACCGTGTAGTGAATGGCGCATTAAGGTAAATTGCGCACTTTCAATCGCAACATCAGTACCGCTACCCATTGCAATACCAACTTCAGCCAGTGCTAGAGCAGGCGCATCATTAATACCGTCACCCACCATAACTACGCGTCGGCCTTGTTGCTGTAATAAGGTAATTTGTGCCGCTTTACCATCCGGTAATACTTCAGCAACGACGTCAGTGATCCCGAGTTTATTCGCAATAACCTTGGCAGTTTTAACACTGTCACCTGTTAACATAACGACTTTAAGACCCATTTTTTGCATCCGTTTAACGGCCGATAATGAATCTTTACGTAATGGATCACTAATACCAATAATACCAGCTAAAGCACCATTCTGTGCAAGATAGACAGGTGTTGCACCTTGATTCGCTATGAAATCAAAATCCATTTCAGCATGGTTAATCGTAATAGCATTTTGAACCATGAATTTAGCATTTCCTAACAGTAGTTGGTGTTGATCTACTGTGCCGGAAACACCCAATCCTGAATACGTCATGAAGTCACTATGAGGGTAGATCTCTAATTGCTGTTGTTGCGCTGATTTAACAATAGCATTGGCAAGTGGGTGCTCAGATCCTTGCTCTAAGCTTGCAGCCAATTGAATTAGCTGCTCACGTGTTAGTGTATTATAAATTTTATAATCAACAACTTGTGGTTTACCCTCGGTTAATGTACCTGTTTTATCTAATACCACGGTATCAATACTTGCGGCTTGTTGCATTGCTTCGGCATCTTTAATGAGAATACCTAGCTCTGCTGCACGGCCTACACCAACGGTTACTGACATTGGTGTTGCTAAGCCTAATGCACATGGACAGGCAATAATAAGTACCGTTGTTGCGGCAACAAGCATATATACAGATGCGGGTTGTGGACCAAAATAATACCAAGCCATAGCAGTTATTATGGCAATAATCATAACACTTGGTACAAAGACACTTGAGATAGTATCCGCTAATCGTGCCAGTGCGGGTTTACTGCTTTGTGCTTGGCGGACTAATTGAATAATACGTGCCAGCATGGTGTCACTGCCAATATGTTCAGCTTTAAAAAGTAAACTGCCTTGCTGATTAATTGTCCCTGCGCGAACGTGATCCCCCGCTTTTTTATGCACCGCAAGAGGCTCACCTGTCAGCATTGATTCGTCAAGATAGCTTGTTCCTTCAATAACAAGACCATCAACTGCAACTTTAGCCCCAGGTTTTAAACGTAATGTCATTCCTGCAATAATGGCACTTAGAGGACGTTCTATTTCTTGACCATTTTCAACTACAATTGCGGTTTGAGGCTGAAGATCGATTAAACGTTCTAACGCTTTTGATGTGCGGCTACGAGCACGCGCTTCTAATGCATGACCAATAGTGATTAGGCCAATTATCATTGCTGATGCTTCAAAATACACGTGACGAGCGGCTAATGGGAATAAATTAGGTGCAAGAACAACTGTCATTGAAAATAGCCATGCAGCACCAGTACCCAATGCAACGAGGGTATCCATAGTGGCACGGTGGTGTAGGAAAGCTTTCCAGCTATTAATATAAAAGTCTTTACCTGCTGTGACTAACAATGCCAATGTGATCAGGCCAATAATGCCCCAACTTATCTGGCTGGTTGTCGAGTTAATCACCATACTTCCGCCAAACAGCCCCCATGCCATTAATGGAACACCTAATGCGAGAGATGCAGTAGCATTACGGATATGGGTTTTAAATGTTTGTTGGTTTTGCTGTTGTTGGCGAATACGACGGGTTTGATCATCTTCACTTTCTTCTGCACCGTAACCGGCACTCTCGATAGCTTCTATAACGGCTTGTGATGATGCTTGACCGTAAATTAAAGCCGTACGCTCAGCAAGGTTAACATTAACACTATCAACACCCTCTACGGTCTTTATAGCTTTCTCTACTGATGCAACACAACTGGCGCAAGTTAATCCAGATAGAAGTAATTGGGTTGCATTACCTTGGGGGGCAATAATTGGTTCAGGGGCGATAACTGTATCAGCTTCAGTTGTTGGTTGAATATCAGTGCTTAATGCTGCTTGATAGCCTGTTGCCACCACGATAGCGATAAGATCGTCAGTAGTTAATGACGTCATTACACTGAGTGTATTTTTATCGAGTGTAATAATTTCAATATCGTCTTGAGTTAATGCTGTGGTCAATTTAGCCACACATTTACCACAAGAAAGGCCATTTAATGTGAAATCATAATGTTGTACCGCTGAATGTGTTACGACTTGATAGCCTAATTCGACAATTACGTTTGTTAGTGCTTGCTTACTGATTGCACCATAAACATCTGCTAATTGTTTAGTAATAGTAAAGTGTGCAATGTCATGACGTGTGGTTAAGGATTGTTCTATTTTTGCCACACAACGTCCACAAGATAACCCTGTAAGAGGCAATTGATAATGGAAGCCGACTTGGTAGCCTAATGCTGAAATAGCATCGAACAAATCAGGTAAAGAGCTGTCTACAGATACTGTTAGTTGTTCAGTATATATATCAATGAGTTGGATGTTAGGTAATAGGCTGATAGCATCACGAATTTTATTGACGCAATGCATACAACTTACATTGGCAAGAGGAAGAGTTATTGTATTCATGTGCTCGCCTTTTTATGCTTAGATGAAATAATGTACCTAGCATAATCCTTCCAGTAACTATAATGTCAAGAGTTGTTTAACCATATAGAGGGAATAAGTGATGATGAGTATCAGTGATGTCGCTAAACAAACAGGATTGACGGCAAAAACGATTCGTTTTTATGAAAGTAAAGGGGTGATCAGTGCTGCGCCTCGTGGCTCCAATGGTTACCGTTATTATAATGAAAGTCACATTGCTGAATTGTTATTAATTAAACGTTCACGAATGATTGGTTTTTCATTAGAGGAATGCCAGCAGTTATTGGCTTTATCGACAAATCCAGATCGTCATAGTCGAGATGTTAAGCAAAAAGCACTGCAAAAATTGATAGAAATTGATCATAAAATTGAAGAGTTAAAGCTAATTAAATTAACATTGGCGGCATTAACGGATCAGTGTCCTGGGGATAAAAGTGCGCATTGCCCTATTTTGGAAAGTCTAACGAAAAACGGCTAAATAACGATTATTTAGCCGTGATTTTGTTAGTGTCCACTATCTGTTATTGATAATGTGCCATCATAAGGAATGATATGTAATGCTTTTTTAGGTGATGAGCTATAGCTAACCATTGTATTCTTATCTAATCGTTTAAGATTAAATTGATACCAAAAACGTTCATGAGTCCAATTGAGGCTTTCAATTGCAGCGTCGGTGATTTTTTTAGTGTGATCTTCTGTATCAACGACTAATACAGCAGCATTACCAAAGGCATAAAAATAAAGCCCTTTTAATACGGTATAACCATTGTCTTGTTTAGGATCTGGGTAGTCAATTAATGTGTATTGACCAAATTTACAGCTGCCAAATTGTTCATGGTTGGAATTTTCGTATTTATAGTTAAAGTCACACCCCATACCGTTAATCACGGGATATAGCATTAAAAGTAATAATGCTATGATGAGATATTTAAATTTTTTCATACATTTTTCCAGTTGTATCAATATAAACCGTATTTTTACTCTTTAAGTTTTGTGGCAGTTTTTGTAGATTGAGCAATTCAATATTACCACAAATCTTTTGATTATTAACGGTAATACAAGGAGGTGATTGCCAACTACTGGCCCAAAGCATAATCCAGGCAACTATAATAGTTAAACAAACGCTATAGCCAATTTTTGTTATGGTAGGAAATGCGTTGCTCTTTGACGGTGCTTTGATGTTATTTATTTCTGTGTCTATTGCATTATTTTCAGTAAGACTATCGGCTTGCTGTAATTGTTCTATTTGATTTTGTTCATTATCGATAACAACTTCAGGTTGAAATTGTTGCTGAATAAAGGTGTTATTCGCAATGGTAAAGCCCGCACCTTTAATCGTAATGATAATTTCGTTTTTGCTTTTAAATGCTTTGCGTAAATTAGCAATGGCAACATTCAATGAATTTGGTACCACAACTTTATCAGGCCAACCGATTTCGAGCAGTTTTTCTCTACTGATAATTTCGCCACTGTTATCAATTAAAAATTGGAGGATTTTTGTTTCGCTAGCACTAAGTTTAGTGGTGGCTTCTTGGTTGGTATAAGCGCTCTTTTGCGGTTCAAAAATATCCTTACCGTATTTATATATGATCATGGCTTTAACTACCTATCTTAGTATCTGTTTTGGCAGTGTACGTCTATATGACCACTGCTTTTTATTGTTATTGCTTTCAGTATCGAAGCGCTTGGGTTTTATAGCGACATAAAGCCTCATTTTTTGGTAGTAGATAAAAGCGTAACTGTGGAGTTACTTCTTCTATTTCAACCATGAAAAAGCCCATCACATCTCTATGAACTTTATTTTCAAAGTAAATGCTAACAAAAAAAAATATTTATGGAAGAGATAATAAAGGATAATTAAAACTATAAATAGCACTGTATGATTATTTATTACATTATGTTAAGTGTGAAAAGGCATTTTTTTTATATTTTTTTCACGTAACATCAATGTGCTAGTTGTTTTTTAAGTTGTTGTTTTTTGTTATTTATTTTTGATGTCTGTGTTTTTATGTTTTTTTATTTAAATTAATTATTTTGAAAAAAAAACGGATTTTTCATTTATCTAAATTATTTCTGAAAGATTTGTTTTTTGGTGGTCATTTTTTTGACGCGTGTGAAAAATAACAATTAATTGTGAACATCATTTTTTATTATTTGCCTTAATGCCAACTGAGTCACAAAATGGTGTGGTATTAAAAATACTGTCCTGCGATACACGCTTAAAAAAATAGATAGTACGCACTTATATATGGACAGATAATTAGAAAGTTTTAAAGTATTTAACCAATGGAGTTAAACATGAAATTGAAATCTCTATCTCTAGCTGTAGTAGCAGCTTTATCTCTAGGCGTTGCTACATCTGCAATGGCTGCTGATGCTCCTGCAACGGCTACAAATAACACTGCATTAACTCAATCTGCAGCTACTGGTCACTGGTACGCTGGTCAAGGCCACGGCTTCTGGGTTGGTGGTGCTCTAGGCATGGGTTATGTTGGCAATAACGATGCAGGTGTGTTTGGTGGTCAAACTAACGCTCCAAGTGTTAAACTAGATGCTGGTTATGATTTTAACCAATACGTTGGTGTTTACGGTAGTTACGATTTTATGTACAACCTAGGCAACGCTGACATGCACATTGGTACTTTAGGTGTTAAAGGTAATTTACCTCTGACACAAAAATTATCTGCATTTGGTAAAGTTGGTGCTTCTTACATCTACGCAGATGGCCAATCTTTCCACCATCAGGCAACTCACCTACATTCAGATAGCTTCTCAGCTACAGCTGGTCTAGGTTTGTCTTACCAAATCACTAATGCACTATCTACTCAAATTGGTGCTGATTACTACCAGAACCTTGATACAACTAATGGTCATGCAGATCTAACTCAAGCGTACTGGGGTATGACATACAAGTTTGGTCAACCAGCAACACCTGTAATTGTTACTAACAATGTAGAAGTTGTTAAAGAAGTTGCTGTTGAAGCACAAATCCCAACTCGTTCTTCTTACGTTCTTCCATACCAAAATGGTCAAACTAAGTTAAACGACTACGGCCGTTACAATCTAGGTGAAGTTGTTGCAACTATGCAAGCTAACCCAGAAGTTAACGCACAAATTATCGGTCGTACTGATAAAGTTGGTAGCCAAGCAATCAACGAAAAAATCTCTGCAGCACGTGCAGCAAATGTTGCTAGCTTCCTAGAAGCAAACGGTATTAGCGCATCTCGCCTAACTGTTTCTCACGTAGCTAACAGCAACCCAATCAAAACTAACTCAGCTGACAGCACTAACTACGTTCAGCGTTCAGTACAAATCATCCTTAAGTAATTAAGACGATAGTACAGACTGTATAGTTTGAATATTAATGCCGGTGAGAGATCATCGGCATTGTTTTATGCGATTATTATCTCAATAGTTTGTTTCTAAATGAATAAAGCAGTCTATTGAGATTGAGTAATAGAGCTATGATGAAAAAAAGTAAATTTTGTTTATTAATATTATTAGTAATTTCATTGACAGGTTGTTTTTCTAATCAGCAACTGAATAAATCAACTCAACTTGTAGGGGAATGGACACTAAAGGGCGATGTATGTATCCCTGGTGTAACAAAGCATAAACCTAAATTAGATATTAATGCTGATATGAAAGTGTCTGGTTTTACGGGCTGTAATCAATTTAAAGGGCGTTTAATTGCCGCTGATGGTAGTTTCACTTTGCCTGTTGTTACCCGTAGGATTTGCTTACCTGAGCTTGTTACTCAGGAAGAAAATATGTTGAATGTATTACGTAGTGCGACCAGTATTGAAGTTATTAATAATACTTTGGTTGTTGACTCAGGCAATAAATTTTTAGTGTTTGAAAAAACGAATGCACGTTAGCAGTTAGCTTTAATTCGCTGAATAAAAAAGGCCCGTAAGTACAAAGCTTACGGGCCTTTTTATTAGTCTATAACTTAATATAGTAAAGAATACAGTTGACGGCGATAAGTTCCTGCAATCGGGTTGCCTTGTCCGAGTGCCGCTAAAATATCCATCATGGTCTTTTTAGCATTACCGTCAGCAAAATTAAGATCGCTACGAAGAATATTTAATAAGAGTGCTAATGCTTCTTCATTACGGTTTACTTGGCTGTATTGAACCGCAAGCTCAAAAGCAATATTTGCATCGCTTGGGTTTGCCGCTAATTTTTCTTCTAATAATTGTATTTCAGGTGAGTTACCCGCTTGTTTATGTAATTCAAGCTTGGCAAGTAGTCCTTTATATTGTGCATCTTGATCTTGCATCGGAATGGTTTCAAGAATTAACTCTGCTTCATCAAATAATCCTGCCGCCACCAAACATTCAGCAATCGCCAGTTCAACCACACTATTTTTAGGAAATTTTTGTGCTAACGGACGTAGTAATGCGAGTGCTTGATTGTAATCTTCGCTTTTTACTAACGTTAATGCGTGTTGCAGTTGTAATTCTTCGGGGGTTGGTAAATGACGGGTTAGCATTTCACGTAAACTTTGTTCTGTTTGTGGACCCGCTGAGCCATCAGTAGGTTGACCATCCTTAAATAGGGCGACAGTAGGTAATCCACGTACGCCAAATTGAGAAGCAACCATCTGTTGAGTTTCACAGTTCACCGTTGCTAGCGTAAATTGTCCTTGGTATTCACGAGCAATTTTTTCAAGGATTGCATTTACTTCTAGCGTTTCTGGCATTGAAGGCGCCCAGAAACTGATCACCACTGGTGTCTGCATTGATTGATCGATGATTTGCTGAAGATTCTGTTCGTTTAATTCAAGAGCGACATTTTGATACATGTGCTGATATCCGTTGGCTATTTGAAAGGCTATATCAAATATATGGGGATGAATCGAGACGAATCAAGAAAAGAGCATTAAATGACATTAATTATTAAAGGTAAGTATAACCGCGAGTGTGATACAGAGACAGATAAGATTAATTTGGCGCAACGACATACTACACCTCAGAGAAGACAATTTTTGATGATATAAGTTTTTTGACTTGCGCTTACTGTAGCGTTTTATTGTGACACTAATATGACGTTAATTATTAAAGGTAAGTATAACCGCGAGTGTGATACAGAGACAGATAAGATTAATTTGGCGCAACGACATACTACACCTCAGAGAAGACAATTTTTGATGATATAAGTTTTTTGACTTGCGCTTACTGTAGCGTTTTATTGTGACACTAATATGACGTTATTATAGATTTTGTCATTGATAGAGAAGAATGTTGGTATAAAGGTTATTTGTTTAACTTTAAGTGCGGAAATGTGATGTATTTTGCTTTGTTTATTTTTTGATTGTTGTTTTTGTCATCATTTTATCTGAATAAAATAAATTAAAATCAGCCATAATAAACGTTGTTATTATGGCTTATATTTAATTAATTACTCTTTATTAGCAGTTTATCTAACCATTTTGTCGGTAATATACGACGAAGAAAGCCAAAAATATATGTTGGTTGAGTAACATAGTAACGTGCTTTGGGGCGCTTACTGTTAATTATAGCCAACACTTGCTTAAAGACGGCATCGGGTCCTAAAGTGAACTTATTGTTTGGAGTTGTCGTGCCTAATCTATGTAATGTTTGTTGATAAGCATCATGATGACGAGAGTGATTAATATCAATGTGTTGTTCAAATTGAGATTTAGCATTTTGACGAAAATGACTTTCAATAGGTCCAGGTTCTATTAAGGCAATTTTTATGGGGGTGTTCGCTAATTCTAATCGAAGCGTATCAGTATAGCCTTCAATGGCAAATTTACTGGCGTTATAAGCTCCACGGTATTTCATTGCTACTAAGCCTAGAACTGAACTATTTTGAATTATCTTACCGTGGCCTTGTTGTAGCATCAACGGGATCACTGCACGAGTTAGTTGATGCCAGCCAAAGAAGTTAGTTTCAAATTGAGCGCGCAATGCCTCTGTAGATAAATCTTCTAATGCTCCTGGTTGGCCATAAGCCGCATTGTTAAATAGCATATCTAGTTGACCATTTGCTAAAACTAATGCTTGTTTTAATCCGCGATCAATCGATTCAGAACAACAAAGATCTAGTTGAATGCAATGAATACCTTGGTTATTTAATCGTTCTACATCGCGTTGCTGGCGACAACTGGCGATGACGTTATAGCCTAATTTATTGAGCTCGGCGGCGCAGTAATAGCCAATGCCAGAACTACAGCCAGTAATTAAGATAGAAGTCGTCATTGTGAACTTTCCTGATTGAGATACGGTTGAAGTTGCTTTGCCATAAATTGGGCGATAAGCGGTTGTGCTTCCGCTGTTGGATGAAGACCATCTTTCATCATCAGTTGAGGTTTAACAATGATGTCAATAAGGAAAAAAGGCAACAGTGGTACGTTCAATGATTGGCTTAACTCTGGGTAAGTATTACGAAACAACATGTTATAACGCTTACCATAATTAGGTGGAATTTCGATTTGCATTAATAACGGCTGTGATCCCATTTCTTTAATTAAAGTGATCATCTGATTGAGATTATTGCGTAGTATTTTAGGAGCAAAACCGCGTAAACCATCGTTTGCACCTAATTCGATTAATACTATGTCAGGTTGGTATTGCTTAAGCAGTTGCGGCAGTCGTGCTAACCCATTACCACTGGTATCGCCTGAGATACTGGCATTGATAATTGTCGTTGGTTGGGATTGTTGGGCTAATATTTCAGGTAGTAGTACAGGCCAGCTTTTATTGGTTGGCATTTGATAACCCGCACTTAAGCTATCACCCAAGACTAATAGCGTTTGACTAAATGCTGTCGATGAAAATAACAGCATTAATAATGAAAGGATTCGTATCATGTCAATCTCCGTAATAAAAGCACACGCTGTTTCTAAACAGGTTACGACAGCCTTGTCGCCAATGACCATTTTGCAGGATGTTTCGCTTGAGGTCGAGCAAGGCGAGTCAATTGCGTTAGTGGGTGTATCAGGCGCAGGAAAATCGACCCTAATGACGTTGCTGGCAGGGTTAGATGTGCCCACTGCCGGTGAGATTGAACTATTAGGTCATAATCTAACGCGCTTAGATGATGAACAACGGGCACAGCTGCGCAGTGAATCGATTGGGTTTGTGTTTCAAAACTTCTTATTATTGCCGACCTTAAATGCGTTAGAAAACGTTACTCTGCCATGTTTGATTCAAAATAAAGCGATCGATATTGAACGTGCTAAACAATTGTTAGCTGTTGTTGGTTTACAAGGACGAGAGACTCATATACCGAGCCAATTATCAGGTGGCGAGCAACAACGGGTAGCATTAGCACGCGCGTTTATGATCAACCCTAAAATTTTGTTTGCCGATGAGCCAACAGGAAATTTAGATCAACAAACGGCTGCAATGGTGATTGAGTTATTGTTTGAGCTTAATCGAGACAACGGTACTACCCTGATATTAGTGACTCATGATGATGCCTTAGCCGCACGGTGCGATCGAGTGCTGCGATTAGATAATGGCATATTAAATCAAGTGCAAAATAGGACTGATAATAAGCCATTAAATAAGGACGATCGCGATGTTTAATACTGCTGTTGCTGCTAATAATCGATCATTTATTGTGCGTTGGGCATGGCGTGAAATTCGCCAAGGTCAATTATGGTTAGTCACTTTAGCGTTGAGTTTAATTATCGCGTGTGTGTTTGCGTTATCAGCATTAGTGAGCCGAGTAGAAGCGATCATTGTTGATCAAGGACGATCTGCATTAACGGCTGATAGTGTGCTTGTTTCTTCACAGCCGATTGATCTTTCGCAGCTTAAAGCATTATCAACCGATGCGGTAAAAGTCGCTCAGCAAATCCGTTTTGGTACTATGGCATTTAGTGATAACGGCATGCAGTTGGTGAGTGTTAAAGCTGTCGACTCAGGCTTTCCATTACGGGGTGAACTTAACTTACAAAGTGCAGATACCGCGTTATTAGAACACCATGTAAAACCGCAGCAATTATGGCTAACTGAGCGCTTATTTTCGCTGTTAAACGTGAAAATTGGTGATGTACTAATGCTGGGTGATGCAGAGCTAAAAATTAGCGGACGCATTACTCAAGATCCAGAACTATCGTTTAATCCGTTTAGCCAAATGCCGACGGTGTTTATTCATCAACAAGATATTGAAGCTGTCGGTGGTGTGCAGCCCGGCAGTCGTATCAGCTATCGTTATTATTTCTCTGGTTCCAATCAAGTATTAGATGATATTCGTCAGCAATTAATCTTAACTCCAAGTCAACGGTGGCTAACTGAAAATGATGCTGGACGCAGTGGTGATTTTATTGAACGTGCGCGGCAATATTTATCGCTCACATTGGTGCTGGTGGTATTAATGGCTGCTGCCACGTTAGTGCTAACTTGCCAACACTATGCGGCAACGCGTAAGACGGCGGTGGCGATGATGAAAAGTCTTGGTGCGACTCAAGGTTTTTTATGGCGCTGGCTATTAACTCAGATCGGCCTCGTGTTTGTGGTTGCGATCATTATTGGTTTAACGCTTGGATTAGGGCTTGAGTGGTTGCTGCGTTATCCCCTGCAAAACTTATTACCCGATCAGCTACCTGCGATGGGAATTGCGCCTTTTGCGATCAGTTTATTGTTGGCATTGTTAATTGCACTACCAGCGTTAGGGATCCCGCTGTCACGGTTAGTTCAAACCTCCGCGATCAATTCAGTACAAGTATCGACAATAGCCCCCACTTCTAGTCGTTTGGCATGGTTACTGTTATTGCCTCCTGTGTTAGCGGCTATCGTGTGGATTGGCACTAATTTTTTAGTGTGGTTAACCCTGTTAGGTATCGTGGGGTTGTTGTTGGTTTTAGCGGGTATTGGTGTGACTGCTATCGCGTTATTACAACGAGTGAAATTAGGCGCAGCTTATCGTTTAGCGTTAAGCCGTGTGAATCGCAGTAAAAACAAAACTGCGACTCAACTGGTGGCGTTAACTTGCTCATTAATGTTATTGGCGGTGATTGGATTATTACGTAATGAATTACTCGCGGATTGGCAAAATACCCTACCTGCGAATGCGCCGAATGTGTTTGCACTCAATATCGCCCCTGAGCAACAGCAAAGCTATTTAGCTGATTTAGATAAAGCTAATCTAACCCGTTCGCAAGGCTATCCAGTAACGCGAGGGCGGTTAGTCGCAATTAACGATCAACGTTTTTACGCTACATCAAATAAAACGGCGACTGATCAAGCTGAAAATAATACTGAGATAAATAATGAGCTAAATCGAAAGGCCGATGATGACAGTGTTGATCCTGCTTTAAGGCGCGAGCTTAACTTTACATGGGCCAAAGAACTGCCAAGTCATAATGTGGTTACCAAAGGGCAATGGGATAAAGCGGACGGTGTTTCAGTTGAATCTGGAATTGCCAAACGATTGAATATTCAGTTGGGTGATAAGTTGGTATTTACCGTTGGCGGGTTGGAATTTAACGCTACCGTTAACAGCATTCGACATGTTGAATGGCGCAATATGAAGCCTAATTTCTACTTTATTTTTACGCCGGATGTGTTGCAGTCATTTCCCGCTACGGGATTGGTCAGCTTTCGAGTTGGTGAGCAACAAAATGGATTATTAAATACTTTAGCTAGCAAATATCCTACTGTGAGCGTGCTTGATTTACGGATGATGGCAACCCGTATTCAAGGTTTATTGGCGCAAGTAAGTTGGTCGTTAGCAGTGTTAGCTGGACTCGGTATTGTTAGTGGTTTATTGCTGATCATGACGTTGTTACGGTTAAGTATTTCTGAGCGTCAAACGGAAATTCAGTTATACCGAACCTTAGGTGCTAGCCGAAAACGCATTGCTGCTACTCTGTGGTTTGAGTATGGAATTATTGCCGTGTTAGCAGGAGTGATTGCTGCGATAGGCGCAGAGTTGGTGGTCGGTTTGCTGGTGGTTAAAGGGTTTGAATTACCGTTTAGTTTACATCCGATGATTTGGGTTGGCTTACCTGTGTTGGCGATTGTGTTGGTATATTTCGTATCGCAATCGCAGATCAAAAAACTACTATTGCCATTACGATGATGATGTTGGCGTTAACAATATTTTGATTATTTGCCGATTATGACTTGTTTGAATGAAAAAAAGATCGAATATTTTTAATGATCAGTGCTGATGTTAGCAAAATAGGTACTGATACCATTAAAACCAAAATGATAGTCTCGAGACCTAAAAAAATAAGCGATGTAATTACGGTAGGATTAGTTAGATCTAACATAATAAACTCCAATGTTGCATTTATTATACATGTTATTGGGTGGGGATAATTATAGCAAGATCTTTAGGTCTAATATCTGATAACTTTATTACAGGATTATTATTCGACAGGGCTGTTACTCAACCCTGCTTTTATTGTGCTAACATACTTAATCAATCCCCCAACGTCTGCTTTAACGCCTGCTCAATATAAGGGAAGGTAAAGTTAAACCCTGCTGCCTGTAATTTGTTCGGTAATGCGCGTTGACCGTCTAATAGCAGTTGTGAAGACTCTCCAAGGGCACATTTTAATACCCAAGCAGGGGTAAATAATAAATGTGGTCGATGCAATGTACTGGCAAGGGCGGCACTGAAAGCGCGATTAGTAATGGGGTTGGGGGCGGTCATATTATACGGACCTTGAGTATTACTATTATTAAGTAAAAATAAAATCCCTCGCACCATATCTTGCAGTTGGATCCACGGGAAATATTGCTGACCATCGCCAATAGGGCCACCAACGCCTAATTGATAAGGCAGTAACATTTTCGCCAATGCACCGCCTTGTTTAGCAAGTACGATCCCCGTTCTTAATAAGCATACACGCGTTTTATCAGATTGTGCTTCAAGGGCTATTTGTTCCCACTGAGAGCAAACGTGCTGGGAAAAATCAGTATTATTAGGCTCAATAGTAAAGCTTTCATCAATGGTTTTATCATGTTGATTACCGTAGATGCCAACAGCTGAGCCACTGATAAACGTTTGTGGAGGGGTATCACTGGCTTTAATTTTATCAACCAGTTGTTGGGTAATATTCCAACGGCTGTCTTCAATGATATGTTTTTGTTGCTCACTCCAACGTTTACCGATAATAGGCTCACCAGCAAGGTTAATTACCGCCTCAAATTGATCAAGGTTGGGTAATGATTCGAGGGAATCAAGCGCATTAATATGATGACCTAATTGTTGATAAGCGCGAGCGGGATCACGGCTAATAACCGTAATTTCATCATGATTTAAATGGGGAAGCAGTGCTTTACCGATGAGCCCTGTCGCGCCCGTCACTAAGATTTTCATAGTGTTATTCCTCGCGGTTATCGATGTACTATATTAAATTAACTGATGCTATAAACAAGTTTGTGCTGCAATGAATATTATTATTGCCAATTACTTTCACAGTATAAGTGATACTGGCTGATCACATTATGGCTTGATTGTGATAATAGTATTTTTATTGCAGCTCACGTAGACTGAATCAATATATTTACGATTTTTTGGTCGAGCTTAATCATGAAATTATTTTTTGCATCAGATATTCACGGTAGTTTCGTTGCTGCTCAAAAAGCCATTGCTGCTTTTGAAAAAAGTGGGGCTAAGTATCTTATTTTATTAGGTGATATTCTTAATCATGGGCCTCGCAATGCGTTACCTGAAGGGTACGATCCGATCAAAGTGGCTGAATTATTAAATCAGTATGCAGATCGAATTACCGCGGTAAGAGGTAATTGCGACAGCGACGTTGATCAAATGCTGTTAGATTTTCCAATGATGGCAGATTATAACTTGGTGATGTTAGCTGATGGTCGACGGTTATTTTTAACTCATGGTCATATTTATAATGCCGATAAGCATCCACCGTTGATGAATGGTGATGTGATTGTATCTGGCCACACGCATATTCCTGTTGCTGAATTAAAATCGGATTACTACGCCTTTAATCCTGGCTCCGTTGCTATTCCTCGTAACGGTTTACCTGCAAGCTACGGTTTATTAGACGGTAATCAGCTATCTGTGATTAGTTTTGAGGGTGAGGTGTTGGCGCAAACAGTGCTTAATTAGCATCTTAGCCATTAATAAAAAGCGCATGCTTGAGCTATCGAGCATGCGCTTTTTTGTTGAAAGCAAGATTATCTATCGATATGACCTAAATCACGTTCGGGATCTATCTCATCACGAATCCGTTGTTTAAGTTGTTTTGCATCAGGAAAGCCGCCATCGACTTTACGTTCCCAAATAAGCTGTTTATTACAAAAAATTTCAAAACGTCCACCGGTATCAGGATGAAGGCTAATGGAAGTGATTTCTTCACTGAAGGTATGCAGTAATTCTTGTGTCATCCATGTTGCTCGCAGCATCCAATTACACTGACGACAATAATAAATATCGATGGTGGCTTTATTCATGTTTATTCCTGTTTGAGGCGGTGGTTATTATTAAAGATCGAGTAATAATTTAAAACCAATCACAAAAGTTAAGCTTTCAAAGCAACGCTTAATTAACTGATTACTACGTTGATGGGCAAGGTGAGCACCAAGATAGCCACCGAGTAACGATCCAATTAATAATACTGTAGCCACGGCCAGTAAATGGTTGCCCCTGCTTGGTAGATAGCAATGGCACCGATGGTATTCCAAAATAATCCAACGCTGACTAAAGTAATGGCGACAGCTTGTTTATAGTCAAATCCAAACCATCGCACTAAGAACATAGTGACAAATAAACCACTCCCCGCGGTCAGTGAGCCGTTAATCATGCCGATAATAAATAAAATAATAGCGCCAATAATAAATCCTAAACTATGCCGACGTTGTGGTGTGGATGTTTGGCCAAGATCTTTAGTAGTAACAGAATAAATACCTAGGCTAATGATCAATGCACCTAAGGCGGCTTCGGCAAATTTAACGGGGATAGCAAGAATGAGATTTGCCCCAATAATGACGCCAATAGCGCCAACGATAATCACGTAGAAGGTGAGTTTCCACGGTAAGTTGCCATTACGGAGATGATTAACGGTAGCACCAATACCTAAAGCAACACTGGCAACTTTATGGGTCGCAAGGGCAATACCAAACGGTAAACCAAGAAAAAGAAGTAATGGGAATTGAATTAAACCAGCACCACCACCAGAAAGTGAAGCGAGGGTATTTGAAACTAAAGAGCCGATAAAAAGCCCTAAGGTATTGAGCACATCCATGCTATTGGGTCATCCTTAACCTAAGTAGACAATTAGCATAAAGGCTTAAATCCGCTGTTGCCAGCAATAAAAAACGCCCCTGCACAAAATTATTGTGCAGGGGCGTTAGAACAGTTTTTTAAGTAAGAAAAAATAACTTACTTAGCGTTAGCTTGTTCTGCCTGAATCGCAGTTAGTGCAACTGTGTAAACGATATCGTCTACTAGTGCGCCACGAGAAAGGTCGTTAACTGGCTTACGCATGCCCTGAAGCATTGGACCGATAGAGACTAGATCTGCAGAACGCTGTACCGCTTTGTAAGTTGTGTTACCCGTATTTAGGTCTGGGAATACAAATACAGTTGCTTTACCTGCTACTGGAGAGTTAGGCGCTTTAGAAGCCGCTACGTTTTCCATGATTGCAGCATCGTACTGTAGAGGACCGTCGATCACTAGATCCGGACGTTTCTCTTGAGCAAGTTTAGTTGCTTCACGTACTTTATCTACGTCTGCGCCTTTACCAGAAGTACCAGTAGAGTATGAGATCATAGCAACGCGAGGGTCGATACCAAATGCTTTTGCAGAATCTGCAGATTGGATAGCGATTTCAGCAAGTTGCTCAGCTGTTGGATCTGGGTTGATCGCACAGTCACCGTAAACCAATACTTGGTCAGGTAGTAGCATGAAGAATACAGACGATACGATAGACGCATCAGGTGCAGTCTTGATGATTTGGAATGGAGGAACGATAGTGTTCGCAGTTGTGTGAACTGCACCAGACACTAGACCGTCAACTTCGCCATTCTCAAGCATCATTGTGCCTAGGAATACTGAATCTTGTAGTTTCTCACGCGCTACAACGTCAGTCATGCCTTTCGCGCCACGTAGCTCAACTAAACGAGCAACGTAGTTTTCACGTACTTCATCAGAGTTGATGATAGTTACGCCAGCACCAAGAACAACGCCTTGTTGCTCAGCAACGCGACGGATTTCTTCTGGGTTACCTAGAAGCACACATTCAGCGATACCGCGCTCAGCACAGATAGCCGCAGCTTTAACTGTACGTGGCTCATCACCTTCAGGAAGAACGATACGCTTAGCAGCTTTACGAGCAAGTTCAGTTAACTGGTAACGGAATGCTGGTGGGCTTAGACGACGCTCACGGTTTGAACCTTCAGTTAGAGACTCAATCCAGTTACCGTCGATGTGGCTTGCCATGTACTCGTTAACAAACTCAACGCGCTCTTTATCGTCTGCAGGTACTTCTAAAGTGAAGCTCTGTAGGTTAAGCGATGTCTGCCATGTGTTACCTTGTGCAGTCATAACAGGAAGGCCTGTTGCGAATGCGCGCTCACAAAGATCCATAACAGGTTTAGGTAGGTCGTAACCACCTGTTAATAGAAGTGCACCTAGCTCAACGCCGTTCATTGCAGCAAGACATGCAGCAACGATAACATCAGGACGGTCAGCAGACGTCACAAGTAGTGAACCTGGACGGAAGTGCTCAACCATATTAGGGATAGAACGAGCACAGAATGTGATGCTCTTAATACGACGCGTTTCTAGATCGCCTGCATTGATAATTTCAGCATTTAGGTGCTGAGCAATATCTGTTGCACGAGTAGCGATTAGCTCAGCGCTCCAAGGTGCACAACCAAGTACACGGATAGGGCTTGAGTTAAACACTTGCATGATTTCAACATTTGAAGGAACAGTACCTTCAACATCGTCAAAAATCTCAGAAAGATCAGGGCGAGTACGGCCTTCAGCATCAACAGGTGCGTTAAGTTTATTAACGATAACACCAGAGATTTGCTTGTTTTTAATGCCGCCAAAGTTAGAACATGCTACTTCGATACGTTCTTTTAGCTGTGATGGGTTATCTGTGCCAGGAGAGACAACGAATACGATTTCAGCATCAAGTGTTTTTGCAATTTCAAAGTTAATTTGATTTGCAAATGGGTGCTTACGAGTAGCAACTAGACCTTCGATTAGCGTTACATCAGCATTTGCTGCTGCTTTAAAGCGAGCAACAATGTCTTCTAGAAGAACGTCAGTTTTGTCGTTACGAATAAGTTCTTCTGCGCTTGCCATTGAGAATGACTCAGCGATTTGCATATCGCTGTTAGCACGGATGATCGTTGTTGTTAGATCAGGCTGGTCGCCACCTTGACGTGGTTGCGCGATTGGCTTGAAGAATGAAACACGAACGCCTTTGCGTTCCATTGCACGAAGCACACCAAGACTAACGCTTGTTAGACCAACACCAGCGCCAACTGGGATAAGCATAATAGTACGAGACACTATAGATTCCTCTGACTATTGAATCGATACAGCACTGTTCAATAACAATTCGACTTAGTATTTAAGTAGAATAATCATAGAGCAGCACCACAGTAAAATATGACAAAATGCCATGAAAAAACGGCTGACAAAAAGTCAGCCGTTTTAATAATTGTAAGATTAGATTTCAGCTAGAAGCGCTGTATCTTCTGCGATTACTAATTCTTCGTTAGTAGAAACAACCATTGCAGGAATGCGGCTGTTTGCAGTAGTGATAACACCTTCGCCACCGAAACGAGCTTTAAGGTTAGCTTCGCTGTCTACTTCGATACCGAAGATAGCTAGACGCTTAAGTACTTCTTCACGGATTGGTGCAGAGTTCTCACCGATGCCGCCTGTGAATACGATTGCGTCTAGACGACCGTCCATTGTTGCTGCGTAGCTAGCTACGTACTTAGCAAGACGGTGACAGAATACGTTCATTGCGCGAGTTGCTTCTTCTTTAACGCCGTAGTTTTCTTCAACGAAACGACAGTCAGAAGTCACACCAGTAAGACCTAGTAGGCCAGACTCTTTAGTGAACATAGTATTGATTTCAGCAACGCTCATACCTAGACGATCGTGTAGGTGGAACATAACTGCTGGGTCAAGGTCACCACAACGAGTACCCATTACTAGACCTTCAAGAGGTGTTAGACCCATAGAGATATCTACAGATTTACCGCCTTTGATTGCACATACAGATGCGCCGTTACCTAGGTGACAGTTAATGATGTTTAGTTCATCAAGAGGCTTGTCAAGAAGGATCGCTGTTTCACGAGCGATGAAGCGGTGAGAAGTACCGTGTGCGCCGTAACGACGGATACCGTTTTCTTTGTATAGGTTGTAAGGGATAGCGTATAGGAATGCTTCTTCAGGCATAGTCTGGTGGAAAGCAGTGTCAAATACAGCAACGTTCTTCAGGCCAGCGAAGTTATGCTTAGCAGCTTCGATACCAACAACGTGTGCAGGGTTGTGTAGAGGTGCGAAATCAGACGCATCTACGATACCTTGAAGAACAACATCGTCGATTAATGCTGATGCAGAGAACTGCTCGCCACCGTGTACGATACGGTGACCGATAGCGCCTAGAGACTCTTTAAGTTCTGGCTTAGAAGCAAGAATAGTGTCAACCATGAATGCTAGAGCTTCTTCGTGAGCAGCGCCGTCACCTAGTTGTGCTTCGTGCTTGCCATCAAGTTTCCACTTGATTCGAGCTTCAGGAAGGCCTAGACATTCTGCTAGACCTGAAAGATGTTCTTCACCTGATACAGGATCAATGATTGCGAATTTAAGAGATGAACTACCGCAGTTTAGAACTAAAACCAGCTTAGACATGAGAGTGACTACCTATAATCTGTCTGAAAGTTGATATTCATTTTTGAATAAAAAAGTACCCCTAGAATAGTCGAATATTTATGACTCGTCTTACTAGAGGGAAAAATCACGCTCTTTCCTGAGAAATAGAATTGAGTTACCTCTAATTCTGGGTCATCCTTGACAGAGCCTAGTTTGCAGTTAAGGTCATTAACAGCAACAATTACATCTAGGCTGGTCTAGAATAACCGATTGTTACGCAATATAACAAAAAGATTTTTAGAATATTTTAATTTGAATCAAGTTTGTTGTGTATTTTTTTTAAATGTTATAATTTTTTTTGATGAGTGGTGCATTATGGCTCAACATACAATGTGGAAATACTTTCAGAATGGTCAGCATTACATGACAACATGGCCAATGCGCAAAGAGCTGGCGGCTGTTTTTCCTGAACATCGGTATATTAAAGCCACCCAATTTGCGACAAAAGTGATGCCTGCGGTCGCTGCAATCAGTATTTTGACTCAAATGGCATTTCATAATTATGATGCGATGCCACAAGCCATAGCTATTGCGTTATTAGCGATTTCAATGCCATTACAAGGCTTATGGTGGTTGGGGAAACGCAGTCAAACGACTTTGCCGCCATCACTCGCGAAGTGGTATAGCGAAATTTATCAGAAGATTGTTAGTGAAGGGCATGCAATGCAGCCTAAAAAATCGCAGCCGCGCTACCAAGAATTAGCTGATGTACTTAACCGAGCATTCAAGCAATTAGATCGACATGCATTAGATCGTTGGTTCTAAGTAATTGAATTTGTTTTGTTGCAATAAAAAAGAGTCACATTAGCGACTCTTTTTTGTTTGGATCTATAGCACATTACATAATGGCTAATGAGCAATTATTCTTCGTCGAAATCAAATTCTGGACGTGGTGCACGTGTTGCAGGCTTTGCCAGAATTTCTAAGTATAGTGACGGTAGCTCAAGCTTTTCAGCTTCATCAATGCACTTGTTGATTTCTTTTACGTGAATAACTTTTGCTTCTTGCTCTGTATGACCAAACTTGCAATCAAAATCCCAAAAATCAGTACCAGCAGGTAATGTTTTATTACGCTCACGACGAATGTATTTCTTCACATCGTGTTTAATTGCTTCTACAACACGCGCAGCCGCTTTCTTGGGATGAGTTAAAGCAAATGTTTTTTTCATTGTTTTCCTAATTAATTTGGCTCAAAGAAAAGAGCTCTGGTTTTATTTTACTGTAAATTGGCGTGGGTAGCGATGGGGTAAAGCTGAAATTCGTGCGATAAAAAATATTCAGTGATCGAGATCTTTTTTGCAACCAATCTTAATCACAGTGGTCTTATCTATATAGGAACACATAAATGATGTTATGCAGTAACCATAATGTCATGCTATAACCGTATTATAGTACGAATATCATTCGATAATGAATGATTATTCAGGCAACAAACAGGTTGTTTAAGGTATACTTGCTCAGTAACTTGAGATATAGCTGTTATCTCTCTTAGAACCCCAACTGCTTGGCCGCCGATGGGGTTCTTCTTTATCTAGTGTTTTTATTGACTTATATTAATAGCATTTTAAATCAGAATTTCTTTTCCCCATGGCACTCATTGCCGCCATCATTTTATCTTTTTGTACATACCGTTGTGGTAAAGGCTGCATTTTTACCGTGAAATCAGGTGCGTTCGCATGCAATGTGACTTGATTTGAAATTGGGGTCACCATCATTATTTTAAGCGTTGGGTTTCGCGCTTGAATTCGTGATGCGGTACCTAATCCTTCTGCAGTATGAAACCGTCCAGCAACATGAATTATTTGTTGTTGTGGGTGCTGTTTTAAATAATCAACCATACTTTCTGCCATGGTGTCATCCCATGTCGTTTGGGCCGCAAATTGACGTTTAGTTTGTGCTTTATTGCCATGGTGCATCGAAGCAATAAAGGTTTGCTGATAAGCATCCGTGGCTAGTGTTAATGAACGCGCGACCCATAATCGTTCATTAGGGGGAAGCTTATTAAGGTATTCCGGCCCTTGACGTCCAACACAACGAACAATTGATTTTGGTGCATTTGCTGCAATAACATCTACGTTATTTTGTTTTGCAAACTCAACTAATGGGCGGTAATCGCTGTCATAGTTAGGCCATGCATTGGCCTCTTTGATTAATGTTTTTTCACCGATGTTACCAGCTAAATAATCATTAAGGATCAGTTGGTTGTCACGTGTAAATTGTTCCATTGATAAGGTGATTTTAGGATTTTGTTGGTACAGTGCTGCCAATAATTGGGCTTGTAAAAGATGGGCTGCGGGGTGGCTATGCCATTCACCAACTAAAATAATATCAGCGTCACGTAGCGCTTGTGCTAATTGAACGACGGAAAGAGGCTCATCTTGAGGACTTGCAATAGTGTAATCATACATGGTAGTTGCGGTGCTGGTGGAGGCGAGAGTGTTATTGGCTGACGGGGGAGAGGCGCAACCAATTAATAAGCTTGCAACACCTAAACAAATTAATGACTTCATTGTCGTTATACCGAGAGGATAAACGGCAAATAATAGACAACTTGAGATTGATTATCAATATCAAATGATAATCAATCTCACTATTTATAACTATTGGCGACGATAAACACGAATAGCAAAATCAGCTTCACATTCGAAATTTTGGGCTTGTGCCAGTTGTTGCCATACTTGTTCTGATGTTTTCCATGCAAAAGGCGTCATTTGCATTAGTGCTGTTGCTTCTTCACCACTTAATGTCATGTCGTAATGCAATTGTTGATCTACGACTAACTCAAATCCTTCAATATTCTCTACAGGCACATCATGCAAGTTAACGCCGTCATAAATTAATTCTTTTAGTTGATATAAATGGCGTGGTGCAGGGGTTACTGCAACAAGAATTCCACCAGATTTAATCGCGCGATGTAACTCTTCACCTTTACATGGGGCATAAATACGAACGACACCATCAAAAAAGTGATCGGCAAATGGTAAGCGGTGACTAGAAGCCACACAGAAATTACAATCATGGTAACGCTTGGCGGCATATTTAACCGCAACTTTAGAAATATCTAATCCATGAATGCTGATAGTCGGAAATTGTTGGCCTAATTGAACAAATTCAGAGGTGTAATAACCTTCACCACAGCCAATATCAAGCAGTTCTGTAGCTTGTTGCGGTAAGTACTGACGTAACTGTGCCATAACAGCATCGCGTAGTGGCTGATAATGTTCAGTGTTAAGAAATAAGCGTCGTGCTTGCATCATTTCTTTATTGTCACCTGGGTTTTTCGAACTTTTATGATGCACAGGCATTAAATTTACATAGCCTTCTTTTGCCTGATCAAACTGGTGATTATTGCTACAACGGTATGAGATTGATGATGTGTTGTTAGCATCGACATTAAGAGGCAGGTGACATAAAGGGCATTGATAAGACATGTAATAGACCAAAGCTGAAAAACAGCCGTAAAGTGTAATGGTTATTAGCGGTTGCCGCTAACAGATTTTGAGGATAAAAATAAAGCCCTCATTATTGAAGGCTTGTTGGATTATGTATGGTTAATTTGTCGTACGTACTTTATATTCAGCTTTATCTAAACCGTGTTTTTTCATTCTCAAATACAACTTTTTACGGGGTATTTGTAAGTATGATGACACTTCATTGATACGGCCTGAAAATAGGTATAACGCATCTTCAATAACTTGCTTTTCATAACCATCAACCAGATCATCAAGTGGACTACTCATTTGATCTAATGGTTTTGAGCGTTCTTGCCCGGCAAGTTTGACGATCCCTATGGCGTATAATTCAGCCACATTTTTAAGTTCTAATACATTTCCCGGCCATTCATAACGATTTAATATCGCCAGGTAAGCTTTATCTATGGCGGGGATTGCTTTGTTCAATTTTTTACAACTTTGCTTAATATAGTGCTTAAATATCAATGTTATATCACTACTACGTTGACGCAATGTTGGTAAGTTAAATCGTACCTGACTTAAAAAGTAGAACAGCTCAGGTAAAAACTGCTCAGTTTCAACAGATTCCGTCGGATCACCATCAAATAAAGCGATAACGCGGACTTCTTTTTTCCCTTGGCGTTCTTGCTCAAGTAAAAAACGACACAACCATTGTTGAGTTTCAATGGGCATGTGGTGGGGGTTAGATAAACATAAGCACCCACTACGGGCTGAAATCATGCTGCGTTGTAAATCAGGCGTACGGATAATATTTGCGGCATTGACTTCAACAAAAGGACCATTACTTAATTGACTATTTTGATGAAGTAATTTTGCAACCGTATGGCGACCTGTACCACTTTCACCTTCAATTAACACATCTTTAGTCGTTAATGCGATGGTTTTTAACTGTTCGCGGATTTTAATGATTAGTGGGCTTTCTCCCAATAATACTTCTGCGGTTGTCGTGTGCAAGGTGTTACGTTGTTCAATAATTTGGCGACGTTGAGGTAAATACTTTTCAAGTAGCGTAATTAACTCTTTAGGCTGTAACGGTTTTTGTAAAAAATCAACCGCTCCTTTTTTCAATGCTCCTACAGCCATTGGAATATCACCATGACCTGTAATAATAATCACAGGTAATTCATGATCATACTGTTGAATTTTAGCTAGTAATTCCATGCCATCTAAGCCGGGCATGTACATATCAGATACTATAACACCAGGCCAATTACGCTTTAGCATTCCTAATACTAAGGTGGAATCTGTTACTGTTTGCGCTTTAAATCCAGCTATTTCAAGTAGTTCTTGATAGGCTTCGACAACATCATGATCGTCATCCACAATCAATACTTCAATATCATCACTTATCATATTTATTTAACTCCAGTACGACCATTGCTCCACCTGTTAAACTAGAAGCAAGGAAGATTTCACCTTTTAGTCGCGTCATAATTGAACCACAAATACTTAATCCAAGGCCTAACCCAACATCTTTGGTGGTGGTAAAGGGAATGAATAATTTGTCAATGATAGTGGCATCAAAACCATCACCATTATCATAAACAGCCAACCGAATTTTATTGGATGGGCTATTTAGTTGAATAATTGTTATATCTCGTTGTTCGCAATGGGCAACCGCATCACAGCCATTAACTAATAAATTAACCAAAATTTGCTCAAACTGGACTTGATCTGCAAGTGCGTAAAGTGGGTGTTCAATGGTGTTCACCATCGTTATCTTTTGCACTTTAGCGCGGCTTTCTACCAAGATTAACGCTTGTTTAATCGCATTTTGAATATCTACTTTGCCTAGTGGTTTGGTTGCTGATTGTTTTTTAGCAAAGTTTCTAAAGTTCGTTATCAGTTTACTCATTCGAGTAACAAGATCGTCTATTTTTGTCAGATTTGTAGGTAGATTTTCGTATTTTTTATGATCAAGTGCAAGTTTAGCACTAAATATTCGCGTTGAAATTGCAGATAGTGGTTGATTGAGTTCATGTGCCAGAGAGGTCATCGTTTGACCCACTACGGCCATTTTTGCCGCTTGAATTAATTCGTCTTGAGTTTCAATTAAATCACCTTCAATACGTTTACGATCTTCTATCTCATCACGCAGTTGTTGGTTTCGAATGGTTAATGATTGTGTTTTCTCCGCCACCGTATTTTCAAGCCAGCGAGCGGTATTTTCTTGTTCGGTGATATCCGTCATTGTAATAATAACTTTGTCATCATTACCTTGAGTAAAAGTGCGGAAATCTAGTCGTAAATATAAACTTTGATCATTTTTCGTCATTAATTTGACGGTCATGTTATAAGCGCCATTGGTCATTAATGGCCCGTTAGTAGTAAATAAATGTTGTAGTTTAGTCAGAGTTGAAATATTAAACAGGTTCCAAACTTGATGTTTTTGGGTGACATTACAAAAATTTAATTGCTTTAATGCTTGAGGGTTTACAGATTCAACAGCACCATTGAGATCACAAGTAATAATACTTGCTTGAGTATTATTAATGAGATTAAGCGCATTTGAGTTTTGTATTTCTTGCATCTGCTGGCAGAAGTAGCGTAAGTTATCCCCTAAAATACCTATTTCATCAACGCCCGTTGTTTGAATATGGGCGTTGAGATTACCATTGGCAATCGCTTGTAAATCTTGACCTAAAAGATTTAAGCGTTTTACTACGCCACGACCCACTAAATAAATCGATAAAATAACACTAAGGATAATGGTAATAAATACCACCCCAAATAAAATTAAATTACTGATCCAGATCGAATGTCTGGTTTTACCATTTAATTTTGAGAGTGCATTATCAGCGTGACCCACAAGTGTTTGAATTATATTTTCTTGTTGTGTTAATTGATTCCGAATATCACGTTGAGATTGAGTTATTTTTAAATTATTAACATGATCTAATATTAATAATTTTTGAAGACGGCCATTAGGTGTCACTAATTGAGTAAATTCTTGTTGTAATTGGCGGTAAGTAATTGTTGAAGGATAATTATTTAATTGCTTACTGATTTTATTGAGTTGTAATATTTTTTGAGCAATAGCATCAAAGGCTGTATTAATGTCACTATGTTGGCGATGAAGCATAGTATCTTCTATTTGTTGATGTAATTCATTGATATTGATTGTGATTGTTTGAATTACCGAAAATTCAGCTATTACATTTTTGATATTAGTATCATTTGTTTGTGGTGATTTTTGAGAGCTATTCAACAATCGCGTCATTTGCCATTCGATTTCGAGACGTAGTGGTTGTAATTCATCAATTAAATCTTGATGTAGCCATTTGATATTATTTTCAATTTGTTTTAATGCTAATTGCTGAGTATTTCTTTGTTGTAATAATGCTATATAGCTATCAATATTTGCGACTAATAGTTGTTGGCCCGATTTTATCTTTGGGTAGTAATATAAACTTGAAATATTATCTATTGATTGTCTAATGGACGTTAGAATAGAAACGATATTTTTTTTGATCGCTTTATGCTTTAACGGATTAGCATTCATGTCTAGTGCGGTTAATGCCGCCTGTAATTCTGCTGTGCTGCGCTCTAAACGATAGCTAGAACGTAAAGTTGGCATATTATCATTGGCAATAGTACCTATTTGCTGACTCAATTTTTGCCATGTTAATGCGGCAATAACACTGACACTAATCGTTAAAAATGCCATTAATATAATGGCAGAGGTCAGGCGATTACCAATGGTGTTATTTTTTACATAGCGAATCATTGTTATTATCTATTCTATTTAAATGGCATATTACTAATAAATACAACCTTGCTAGGTTACTCATTAGCCGCGTAGAAGAAGATTGATTATACGTTAGTGGTAGAAATGATCACTAATGGTTTTTATAACAAAAAAATGCTGTTATTAGTGTTAGAGAGAGATGTTATTGTAAATAATGGATCACGTATTAATTTTGTTTATTGTTTTCGTAGTATGAGAATAAAAACAAAACCGAGTCTATCAACTCGGTTTTATTATGAATAATGATCAAATTTATGCAGTAATGATTTGTTGAATTTCACTGCATGATAAATGATAGTGACGAGGACATGCGCGCCAAATAGTTAGCATTCGTTGGTATTTATCTAGCATTGGTACATGGCTATTGAACTGGTGTTCGTTCTTAGGAAATTGTGGGTATAAACCTTCATCATTAGTAAGAAAACGGACGTAATTTACTAACTTAGCTTCAGTAATTATATCAAAACCTAAGAATTGTAGTCGACGTTGATCAATGTCTTTAGCGCCATCACAACGGCAATCTTCTAAATTAAATGATTCTTGTAAGGCATGATACATTTCCATGATTTCAAGAGTTTGTTTACATTCATCTTCAGAAACTTCACCAAAATCCTTGTTAAGTTCACGCATCTGTAAACAGTAACCACGTTCAATGATCATTTGTAAACGACGGTATTTGTCTGCATTTTCAGGTGCAAGTTTTGACATGATGTAATATTGATTCGATAGAATTAGACGTTGAGCGTTAGTCATTTCCATTGTAGTAAGCCTCAAAAATTTTTTATAGATTGTACTCGTTCAGTTGTGATTTTATCGCTGTAGTGAGCACAAGGAATATTTCTTATGGGAGTGAGGTTAGCAGGTTGCGTGTAAAATAAAATGATCTGGCACCACGAATAGGATTATTTTTTGTTAACGGATGTTATCCATTTGATATATTGATAAAAAACATATCTATTTGATTTCAATTGAAAACCGCTTTTTTTGTAGGCTTATTTAACGGTTAAATATTATTGTAATATGAATTGATAACAAAAAAGAGGGAAGTTAATGTACATTTATGATGCGGTGATTGAGATCGAGGGAGAAATCAGTATCGATAATCATAACAATTACCGATACCTATATATCTAATAATACGATTTTAGCTTAGGCCAATAATGTTGCCATCAGCATCAAGATCAAGATTCATAAATGCTGGTTTTTCTGGTAGGCCTGGCATAGTCATAACATTACCGCATAAAGCATAGATGAACCCAGCACCTGCACATAATTTTAACTCTCTTACGGGGACGGTGAAATCTGTTGGTGCACCTTTAATATGAGGGTCTGTAGTAATAGATAGAGGGGTTTTTGCCATACAGATAGCTAAATCATTAAATCCTTGTGCTTTTAATTGAGTTAGCTGTTGTGTTGCTAAAGGTGACAGTTCAATATTTTTCGCGCCATAACCGACTTCAGCAACCGCCATTAATTTCTCTTCAATTGGTTGATTCAAGCGATATAGTGGTGTGAAGTTTGCCAGCGTTTTACAAGCGTTAACCACCGCATGGGCGAGTTCAATTGCACCATCGCCACCTTTGGCAAAAGCTTCACTGAGTGCAACATCTACATGAACATTAAATGTTGTCGCTAAAATTAATTGCTTTAATTGCTCAAGTTCTTGATCAGTATCTTGTGGAAAACGATTAATCGCCACTACAACGGGCACACCGTATTTGGCGGCATTATTAATATGCCAACGTAAATTTTCAAAGCCAGCTAATAAAGCAGCACAATCGGGTTCAAAAATACTATCAGGCAATGATTGCCCTGGCTGTAAATCATAGATTCCTGAATTTGCTTTTAGGCCACGTAACGTTGCAACAACGACTGCGCAATCAGGACCACGCTGTGCTTGTTGTGCTTTAATATTACAGGCTTTTTCAAATCCCATATCAGAACCAAAGCCACCTTCAGTCACCGTAAACTCACTCAATTTTAGTGCGATTTTATCGGCGATGATTGATGAGTTACCGTGAGCAATATTCGCAAATGGCCCGGTATGAATAAGTGTTGGCACCCCTTCTAAGGTTTGCATTAATGTCGGCTCAATCGCTTCGCACATAATGACTGCCATTGCGCCTGCAACTTGCAGATCTTCTGTTGTAACGGGCTCACCATCAAGGTTATAAGCCACTACTATTTTACCGATGCGTTGACGCATATCAGCTAGATCTGTAGCTAGGGCTAAAATAGCCATTAATTCAGAAGCAGCTGAAATATCAAAACCATCTTGACGTTCTAAGCCATTAATGGTTTTTCCTGGCTCATTTTGACCAACTGTAATCATACGTAATGCACGATCATTGTGATCCATTACTCGCTTCCAGCTAATATTATTAATATCAATCCGTAGGGCGGCTAAGTCCGTATGTGCAGTAAAACCGTCATAGCCTAAGCGTGATTCATGGTATAGACGAGCATCTAATGCAGCTGCTGCAAGATTATGCGCCGCAGTTACGGCATGAATATCCCCCGTTAAGTGCAGATTGAGCTTTTCCATTGGTGCCACTTGACTATAACCTCCTCCGGCAGCACCACCTTTAATTCCAAATACTGGCCCCATTGATGGCTGGCGAATACAAGCAAATACGGAGTGTTTAATTTTAGCTAATCCTTGCGCTAGGCCAATGGTTGTTACTGTTTTACCTTCGCCAAGTGGGGTTGGAGTAATGGCGGTTACCAGAATGAGCTTACCTTCAGGTTTGTTAGTTAGCCGTTTTAAAATAGCGGGTTTAACTTTCGCTTTTAAGCTGCCTTGAGGCGTAAAATCTTGTGCTTCAATGCCGGCATTGAAGGCGATGCGATCTATGGGAGTGAGTCGCGTTTCACGGCAAATTTCGATGTCGCTTTTCATGAGAGCTTATTTCCTCATAGGCAGATAGAATAATACTAATGCTGATATTTAACGCTTTTTTAACTGCAAATCTGTTCTTTTATATCGATGCAAACGTTTGCTTTTGGTTTATACCATAATTTTATCATGGATAAATATCATTTTATGTTTTTTATAGGAGCTATTACTATTTAGTAAAAGATAAAGAGATGATGTTTTTAGTTTTTAATAAAAATGGAATGTATTATTCCATTTTTATTTGTTGGTTGTTTTTTACTCTGCATTTAAAGTATGCTGTATATAAAAATGATCCTTATCAATTAGAGTGTAAATTTAGCAAAGGAAGTCGTTATGCAAGAACCAGTAACTAAAGGTGTAGATTTAGCAAAAGAAGTTGTTATACAAGAACCAGTAACTAAGTGGCAATACACATTACCTATCTCACTATTTATCATGGCGTTGTTAATCGTTTTTCTTGTCACAATATTACCGTTGTCACGATAAATACTTTTTATAGTATACGCTTCAATAGAAAAGAGCGACTTATCTCACTCCTTAGAGGATAAAGATAAGCCGCTCTTTTTGTATTAGCAACACTGACCTGATGGCTTAATACATAACTTTTTTGCCATAGCTTGCAAGGATATTCTTGATGTTTTCCATGGTTTCTTTTTTCGGGGGTTTAACCCCAGCCAATGGGTATTCAAAGCCTAGAGCTTCCCATTTATGTTCACCAAGTTGGTGGTAGGGCAGCAGTTCAATTTTTTCAATATTGTCCATGTCTTTGATGAACTCACCAAGTTGGTGTGCAGATTGTTCATCATCAGTATATCCCGGTACAATTACGTAGCGGATCCATGTTTTTTGACCACGTTGGTGTAGGTAACGTGCAAAATCAAGCACACGTTTATTTGAAACACCAACCAAGTTTTGGTGAACATTATCATCCATTTGCTTAAGATCAAGCATCACAAGATCGGTAGCATCTAGCACTTCATCAATTACGTCTGTATGTTTACGAATGTAGCCGTTAGTATCAAGACAAGTATGAATACCATCTGCTTGTGCAGCACGGAAGAAATCGCGGACAAATTCTGGTTGTAGCATTGCTTCACCACCGGAGGCGGTAACACCACCGCCAGAAGCATTCATGAAGTGACGGTATGATCTTGCTTCATGCATCAATTCTTCAATAGTAGCTTCACGACCGTCATGAGTATCCCATGTATCACGGTTGTGGCAGTATTGGCAACGCATTAAGCAACCTTGCAGGAATACAATAAACCGAATTCCTGGGCCATCGACGGTTCCGCAAGATTCGAAAGAGTGAATACGACCTGTTACTGACATTGTTCTAATTCTCCGCATACTGCGTTTTATTTATGTGTTATTTTATTACAAAATGAGGTTTGAATATAGCGAAAACTCAGGATCTCTACTCACCATCGAGGTGTAAAAGTAGAAGGTATTCATATCTATTGTGTTTTAACGGCGATCTCTTTTGAGATTAAATTATTGAGTAATTGTTGGCTTCGTTGTAGCCATTGAGCATGCCAAATTGGAATTTGACTAGAAGGTAACGGTGGTGAAATAAAATAGCCTTGTGCTAATTCACAATCCATTTTTTGCAGTTTTAACCATAAGGTAATATCTTCGACACCTTCAGCAATTGCTGTTAAATTCAGCCGATGTGCTAATAATAAACACGTTTCAATAATCACTTTAGCGGTGTAATTTGTTGGCATCGCTTGCACAAAGCTAATGTCTAACTTTAGTGACTTAAACGGCAAGATATCGAGTTGTTTTAGCGATGAATAACCCGTACCAAAATCATCAATTGAAAGATTAAAACCACGCATACCTAATCGGGCAGCGGCTTCTAATGCTTTGCCTGCTGATTCAAATAAATCTGATTCGGTTAATTCAAAATAGAGCCAATGATGCAGTTGTGGGTATTGATTATGCAACGCTAGCACATGATTAATAAAATTACGTTCAACTAAGGTTTTGGCCGAAATATTGACAGCTACTCTTCGGCCTTCAAATATAGCTTGATGACTAATTATATGATTGATAATGAGTAAGGCGAGATGGCTGTCTTTACCTATTTGGGTTAAGTGTTGAATGAAACAACTTGCGGGGACGATGCCATAAGATGGGTGAATAAATCGAATTAATGCTTCGCTAGCAACCCAGTCACCTGTTTTTAAATTAACGATAGGTTGATAATAAGGGGTTAAATAGTTGGCATTAAAAGCATCAATAATATCTTGTTCTGTTAGCGTTAGTTGTAAAGGCGTTGGTATATTACACAACGGGTGCTGATTAATTGCCTGTATTAATAATTGTTTTAGTTGTTCAAGATGTATCGGTTTAGCTAATGTGCCTAATAAATTAAGACCATAGCTTTTACACATTTTATTGACATTAAGTACGACATCAGCATTTAAGGCGCTGGTAATAATAATCGCACCAGTAAACTGTTGTTCAGCGAGATGACCGAGGAAACTGATGCCATCCATTTGTGGCATATTGAGATCACAGAATAATAACTGCGGTTGATAACGTGCCACCGCTTCTAATGCTTCAATACCATTGGTAGCACAATATATGTGGTCTTGATTTGGATCGATAAGATGAGCTAATTGGGCTGCAAGAACTTGACGTTGAAAGTCATGATCTTCAATCAATAATATGTTCATTCTTCGATCCTATTTACTGTTAATTTGGCGTGATAATAGTTCAATTAGCTGTTCAATGTACAAGTAGCGCTGTTGTAAAGCGGTCGAGTCTTACGAGTGTAATTTAAGCTCTTGGGTTACTTGTGCCAATGGATGAAAAGCCATCATCCGTGCAGTACCTTTCATGCGATGACTAACCATAAAGATACTATCATTATTTTGTTGTGATATTGCTGTTTTAAGCAGTGATAAATCGTCAAAACAAGATTCTAGGTATTGTTGTAGTAATATTTAGCCAAGACTATTACCACCAAAGATTAGGTATAATTTAACCATATTAAGAACACGATGGGGAAATATAAGTTTGATGGTTAATTGCGATATTCTTTGATATTGAAGTTTAAAATTAAAGATACAGCATGAAGGGTGTTTTCATTAAATTTGGGGTATAAAAAAACCGGCTATATAAGCCGGTTTTTTATTAGGAAGCGAACTTCCTACACAGAAGGCTCTATATTATAGAGACGCTGTGAAAGTACGAGCGATAACGTCAGCCTGCTGTTCAGCAGTTAGAGAGTTAAAACGCACAGCATAACCCGATACACGGATAGTTAACTGTGGGTAGTTCTCTGGGTGCTTAACTGCGTCTTCTAGAGTTTCGCGGTTAAGAACGTTAACGTTTAGGTGTTGACCACCTTCGATGCCAGTCTCATGGTGGAAGTAACCATCCATTAGGCCAGCTAAGTTAGTTTCTTGAGTATCAAGATCTTTACCTAGTGCGTTTGGAACGATAGAGAATGTGTATGAAATACCATCTTTAGCGTGTGCAAACGGTAGTTTACCTACAGAAGTAAGTGAAGCTACAGCGCCTTTTTCGTCACGACCGTGCATTGGGTTAGCACCTGGTGCGAAAGGAGCACCTGCACGACGACCGTCTGGAGTGTTACCCGTTTTCTTACCGTACACAACGTTAGATGTGATAGTTAAGATAGACTGAGTAGGGATCGCATCACGGTACATCTTGTGAGTACGGATCTTGTTCATGAAGGTTTCAACTAGTTCACATGCGATATCATCAACACGTGAATCATTGTTACCGAACTTAGGATAGTCACCTTCGATTTCGAAATCGATAGCGATGCCATCTTCGTCACGGATAGGCTTAACAGTTGCGTATTTGATAGCTGATAGTGAGTCAGCAGCAACAGAAAGACCAGCGATACCACAAGCCATTGTACGCTTGATGTCACGATCGTGTAGAGCCATTAGCGATGCTTCGTAGCTGTACTTGTCGTGGCTCCAGTGAATAGCGTTTAGCGCAGAAACGTAAGTCGTTGCTAACCAATCCATGAAGTGATCTAGACGATCCATAGTATCTGTGTAGTCAAGAACTTCAGCAGTTACTTTATCAGTCTTAGGACCTACTTGGATCTTAAGCTTCTCATCTACACCGCCGTTGATTGCGTAAAGCATAGTCTTAGCAAGGTTAGCACGAGCACCGAAGAACTGCATTTGCTTACCAACAACCATTGGAGATACACAACAAGCGATTGCGTAATCGTCAGAGTTCATGTCTGGACGCATTAGGTCATCGTTTTCGTACTGGATAGAAGATGTATCGATAGATACCTTCGCACAGAACTTCTTGAAGCCTACAGGTAGTTGCTCAGACCAAAGAACAGTGATGTTTGGCTCTGGAGAAGGACCCATAGTGTATAGGCTGTTTAGGAAACGGAAGTTTGAACGTGTAACTAGTGTACGACCGTCAAGACCCATACCACCCATTGATTCTGTTGCCCAGATTGGGTCACCAGAGAACAACTCATCATATTCAGGCGTACGTAGGAAACGAACCATACGTAGCTTCATTACGAAGTGGTCGATCATTTCTTGAGCTTGTGCTTCTGTGATCTTACCATCAGCGATATCACGCTCGATGAAGATGTCTAGGAAAGTCGAAGTACGACCTAGAGACATTGCAGCACCGTTTTGTGATTTAACTGCAGCTAGGTAGCCGAAGTAAGTCCACTGGATAGCTTCTTGTGCAGTAGTTGCAGGAAGAGAGATATCACAACCGTATTTAGCAGCCATAGTCTTGATTTGACCAAGCGCACGGTGCTGTTCACAGATCTCTTCACGACGTTGCATCGTCATTTGAAGATCTTCGCCATTCTCAAACATTTCTTCTAGAGATTTGAATTGAGCTAGCTTGTCAGCCATTAGCTTGTCGATACCGTAAAGTGCGATACGACGGTAGTCACCAATGATACGACCACGGCCGTATGCATCAGGAAGGCCAGTTAGAACACCAGACTTACGACACTTAATGATAGAAGGAGTGTAGATATCGAAAACACCTTGGTTGTGTGTTTTACGAAGCTCTGAGTAAACCTTCTTGATAGTAGGATCTAGTTCACGACCGTATACTTTGCATGAGTTTTCGATCATGCGGATACCACCGTTAGGGATCAAACCACGCTTAAGAGGCGCGTCAGTTTGAAGACCTACGATAGTTTCAAGTTCTTGGTCGATGTAACCAGCGTCGTGTGCAGTGATAGTAGAAACAACGTCAGTATCGAAATCAACAGGTGCGTGAGTCGCGTTTTCCTGTTTGATGCCTACCATTACAGCTTCCCAAAGTTTAGCTGTAGCTGGAGTCGCTTCTGTTTCTAGGAAAGAGCCGTCACCCTCGAAAGGAGTGTAGTTCTTTTGGATAAAGTCACGAACGTTTACTTCGTTCTGCCAATCACCAGCTGTGAAGCCTTCCCATGCAGCAAATTGCTCTGCCATTGTATACCTACCTATACTATTCAGTAGAAAAAAATAAGTGTTACCGCGTTAAAACTTAATGATGGCTATTGCCGTTAAGTTCAGGACGACGGTGAATAACCCAATATGTTAGTCCAACTAATACACCGCCACCAATGATATTACCAATGGTTACAGGGATTAGATTGTTTACAATAAAATTATGTATGTTCAAGTCTGCAAACTGCATAGGATCGACACCTGTCATAGCCCAAAATTCAGGACCAGAGAAAGCATGTATTACGATACCCATTGGAATCATAAACATATTTGCAATACAGTGCTCAAAACCACATGCAACAAACATTGCAACTGGTAGCAACATTACCATAACTTTATCAGTGGCACTACGGCATGAGAAAGTCATCCATGTTGCAAGACAAACCATTAAGTTACATAACATACCTAGAACAACAGCTTGTCCAAAATCATGATGAAGTTTATGTTGAGCGATTTTCATTGCATTAATACCCCATTGACCATTTGCGCCAAGGTGTTGTCCTGCAATCCAAATACAGGCAACAAAGAAAATTGCACCAACAAAGTTACCGAGGTAAACAATGCCCCAGTTTTTTATTAACTGACCAGTAGTAATGCGACCGCTTGCACGAGCAACAGTGGTTAATACAGAAGAGGTAAATAACTCGCCACCGCATATAACTACTAGGATTAAACCTAAACTAAATGCTAAACCACCGACAAATTTAGACATGCCCCAAGGTGTATCACTAGCGCCTGTAGTTACTGTTGTATAAAAAACAAAAGCAATTGAGATAAAAACACCTGCAGTTATCGCTAAAAAGAATGACTGCAACGGGTGTTTTGTCGCTTTATAAACGCCGACTTCTTCGGCTTTATGTGCCATTGCTGGTGGCATCAGTGAGTCAAAAGGATTAGTTTCCATTTTCACAGGGGTGCTCTTTAATGGTTTAAGTTTGGCTATGGGAATAATAGCAAAGGTTGTGAATCACAAATTTGATCTGGATCATTGCGGTGAAAATTTATAACAAAATTAGACATATTGTGACACTGCGAAATAATGTAATTAGTTGAATATTAACGGTATAATTTTTTTGAGAAAACTAAAAAAAATTTTAATGTAATTTAATTTCATAATTTCCTAACTATGATCCTAAAATCAAGTACCAAATAAAAACAATAACTTACAGTTAACCTTGTTTTTTTAAAACGTATTTATGCTGTTAAAAAAATATTGATTCAACTTTTTTTATATTAAGTATCATCAACAGATAATATTCAGCAACGTAGTTAACCCCATGCTGTAACGGTATGATGTCAGTATTGTGGTGAATATATATGCAAAATAAACAGAAGCCGCTATCAATGATAGTCGGCTTCAACTGCGATTGATTGTTTTAGCTATGGTGATTTAATGAGCATATCAATTGCTGAAAGTTGACCAAATTGGAGCGTGATCAGAAGGCTTTTCAATTCCACGTAATTCATAATCAATTCCGGCTTCAGTACAACGATTTGCTAATATTGGCGTTGCAAGAATCACATCAATACGTAAACCTCTGTTATCAACAAAACCTTTTGAACGGTAATCAAACCATGAGAATTGATCATCTACTGTGGAGTGAAGTTGACGGAATGTATCAATAAAGCCCCAATCTAATAATGTCTGCAACCATTGACGTTCAATTGGTTGGAATGAACATTTACCTGTTTTTAACCAACGTTTAGCGTTTACTGGGCCGATACCAATATCTAAATCGATAGGGCTAATATTAATATCGCCCATTACGATAAGTTGTTCATCATTGGTGTGTGCGGTATTAAGGTAATTCATTAGATCACTGTAAAATTTCTCTTTTGCCGGAAATTTGGTTTCATGCTTAACGTTATCCCCTTGAGGGAAATAACCGTTCATTACCGTTATATTACTGCCATTTTCTTGCTTAAAGGTTGCCATGATCATTCGACGCTGAGCTTCATCATCGTCAGTTGGAAATCCTTTCTGAATACTAATCGGCTCTTGTTTACATAACATAGCAACACCGTAATGGGCTTTTTGACCATGAAAGTAGACTTTGTAGCCCATCGCCTCGACATCCGCTAACGGAAAAGCTTCATCATGAACTTTAATTTCTTGTAAACCGATAACATCAGGTTGGTGTTTATCGATAATAGCTTGTAGTTGATGTAATCGAGCACGTAGCCCATTGATGTTAAAAGAAATAACTTTCATATTTAGTATCCATAACTGCGAATGATTATGGTTACTGATATTAGCACATTGCGCTATCACTTCGATATATGATCATTTCAATCAGAGGCGATCATAGCTGTAGTGTAAGTTTATTTGGGTATAAGGAAGATATGGGTCTATGCTAAAAGGAAATATATCATTTATGACAAGTTATTGTTTTTAAATAACTCGCTGACATGTCGTTAAATAGATGATGTTTTTACTGGCCTATTCGTTAACGGGCTTATGCCTGCTAGTGGCTATGATGGCTGTTTATTAATCTTAGCAATCTTAGCGTTGTTTCGACGCTATAACCATGGAGTAAAGTATGTTTGATTTTATAAAGCGTATGTTTGGTGCAGAACCTGAAGTGAAAGTAGAGAATCAAGAGCAAGAGCATAATGAACAAGATCAGATAAATGATAAATACAGACAAGGTGCACCAAGTGATAGTAATGATGGTGAAAGTTAAGGGTAAACCACACTGTGTTTATCAAGATACAATTGCTGTAATTGAATGAACCACTCTTGTAATGGTGAAGCGAGCGGCATCTTTTTAATTTGTTGTAAGCTGACATCAATTTCTGGATGATGTATTTGTTGCAGCATAAGTAAGCTATTCATGCGCCCTAAATGTGCTTCTGTATTATAAGGATAATCACGTAAAATTGTGTGATAGATACGGTAAGCGCGTTGAGGGTCTGGTGATATAGTTGCTTTTGCCGTCGCAAGTTGATCAACTAATAGACGCACGTTTTCAACAATAAATTTATTATCTTGAAGCTGATTAAGCCGATGATGGCTATGCTCATCTAATATACTGCGCGTCATTAATGCTTGATATATTTCTTTAATTAATTGAGCCTCTCCGAAATACACTAATAAAGGTAACGCATCAACCATAACGGCTGCTGGTGCTTGCGACATTTGTCCAAAATATATCTTCAGACCATGTAATAAACGCCGCTTTGCTTTTAATGGTTGGTTATTGGTTGCAGCAAATCTTGCTAAGGTAATGTGACGAAACGCAGTGAGAATGATTTTTTGAGGATGAGAGAGTCGTCGGCGGGCTTGATAATGGATCTTTGTGAATTGTTTGATTAATTTTCGTTGTTGTTGTGGGGATAGTTGTTGGTTATGGAGTTGTTCAAATAAAGCCGTAAATTGAGCAAATTGAATGATCCAATCATTATCAATCAGAGGTAAATGAGCCACCAGTATTTTACCTGTTTTTATAAATAAAGATGGATCGTTGGTATTTACGGCTAATTGAGCAACGTGTAATGAACGATGGCTGATACTTGGAGTTAGCACGAGTGCTTGGTAAGCGATTTCTTTTGCTGCATTCGATTGATGTTGTTGATGTAATAAAATGGCTAATTCGTCATAAGCTTCGACAAATAAGGGTACCTGTTTAATCAACGTTTGTAATAGTTGAATCGCTGCGAGGGTATCGCCTTGTTTATGCATTAATTGGGCTTGACGTAATCCCAGTTTGTGGTGTTGACTACGCTCACTAAATAGAGTTAATAATTGCTGAGCGGGTAACCAGTCTTGTTGGCTGATTAATAAATCAAGCAATATAATTTCAATATCAATATTATGGCCATGCCGCTGCAACAATTGTCGGCATAACGAAATAGCATCGAGAATATGGTTATTTTCTATGGCGATATAAATTGGTTTGCGAATCAAGCATGCTTGATAAACGGCTATGATGCGTTGTTTTAATTGACCAATATTTAATGGCTTACTGAGAAAACTATCAGCATCTAGGCTAATCGAAGTCACAATAACTTCAGGGGTGCGATCGCCTGAGATAAAGATAATGCCGCAATAGGCGCTGATATCGTTATTTTTTCTCATTACGGTAAGAAGTTCACTGCCACTGAGCTGTGGATCAAGATGAAAATCAATCAGTATTAAATCATATGCTGTGGTTTTACAAAGTTGACGCGCATTAAGACTGTTCGTTGCTATATCAATCGCAGCCAGATTTATACTGTGTAGAATATTCTGAATAAGTAATGCTGAAGAAAGTTGATCATCAATAATCAGTACCTTCACATGTTGCCAATCGGCATTCGTATAGGGTGGAGTTTCTGTCATAACGATCCATATATAAGTCAGATAAACATATGCAGTATCGCACATATAAAATAAGTTAACCTGATTTGTTGATCTTTATATGGTGTTATTTTTTTGATATGAAAAAGCCAGTTGCTAAGCAACTGGCTGAATGGTGGTGGTGGGAGAAGGATTCGAACCTTCGAAGGCAGTGCCGGCAGATTTACAATC